>JAZRVG010000034.1:0-5375 GCA_045599025.1 Christensenellaceae bacterium
AATTCGTAATATTCTTTACCGTTTTCATCTACGTAAATTTTATAAATATTACCCTTTTGGTCTCTTACTTGCTTATTTTCAACTTCCGTATTACTAGTTGTTGAACCGTATCTTGAAGTTAACTTTCCGTAAATGGTATTATACTCGTAATCGTAGTATAAAGTTACCTTTTGAGAATAGTAAGCACCTTCGTAAGAATTCATTCTTTGACCGTTACTATCAGTTTTGAAAGCAGCGTAATGTTGTTGGTCGGGGAAAATTCTATCGTACGTTGAAACGGTACGGAGCATATCGTCGCCCCACTCTACACCGTAGTAGTTAGATTCTTCCGTAACGGGGTAATAACCGCAAAAACTTTGCGTTGAACAAGCAGCGGTATAAGAATCCACAGTTTGAGACGTAGCGTTAACCCTTATATCAACGAAGTTAGACTCATCGTAAGCGTCGGTTAAACGGATATAGAAATTGCCTGCGATTTGTTCCATATCAAAACCGGCACTCGTCCAGTCGTTAACGGAACTTTTTGCAGTCATTTTATTTAACATTAAGTCTAACGAAATAATGTTAGATAAACCTTCGTAACTGTCTTGACTGTTCAAATCAATAGGTTTATTGTACTTAAATTCTGCACCTTCACCTAAACGAACGATTAAACCGTCGGAAGCGGTATCTTTATCGTTACCACGCAAAATATTTTGCGTAGAACTCGTCATAGGTTTCTTTGCAGTCCCGTTCATTTGCGATTCTTTACTTACAGCAACTACTTCACTACCGTTAGATGCGTTTTCTATATAATAGTAGTTACTCGTAACGTTAAACTTCTTTTCTACCGAACGCTTTTTACCGCTTTCGGTATAAAAATATTTTGCAGTGTAAGAACCGAGTGTGTTGAGTGACGTTAAAGAACTTGCCGAAACGACGTTTCCGTTGGGAAGAACTATAATACCGCCCGATGCTTGTGCTCCGTTGGAAAGAAGCACGTTTTCGGGGAAACTAACCGTAGAATTCAAAACGTACGAATTTTCAATAGTACCTTCCGAAATCGTAGGAACGTCGGCAAACGCTTGACGAACGTCACACGCAACGCAAAATGATGCCATGGTTGATAAAGACACGGCAAGACATACAGTTGCGAACTTTTTAAAAGTTTTTTTCATCATTTTAATTCCTTTTTATATTATTATTTGTAATTTGTTTTATATTATATAAAAACTATTCTTTTATACCGCCAAGCGAAATGTTACCCATAAGTTTATCTTTTAACGTTATAAAGATTATTATCATAGGAATAGCCAAAAGCATTGACGTTGCTATTTTTTCAACCGAAGTTTTTACTTTCGTCGTTTGATAATATACGGCGTAAGCAAGAGTAGGATGGTTAGGAAGATATAAAAGCGGAGTATTATAATCGTTCCAGAACGCAACGAATTGAATAAGCGTACAAGTGCTTATCATCGTTATAGAAAGTGGCATACAAATTTGGAACATTATTCTAAATTGCGACGCACCGTCTATATCTGCCGCCTCGTAATAAGTACCCGACATACCTTGGAAGAACCCGAAGAATATCAAGTAATACATACTCGGGTATGAGAAACCACGAACGTAGAAACCCCAAATACTGTCAAACATAGATAAACGACGAAGTAAGGTTATCATTGTTCCTGCATTTCCTACTATCGGCATAACCATAACGAAAATGTTGAACGCATATAAAAAGTTACTAAATTTATACTTATAAGTTGAAGTAAGGTATGCAACTATTGCAGACGCAAGTGATTGCAAAAATGCCAAACCTACCGAATAAAGTAAACTGTTCATAACGAATTCGGGAAGTTTGTGAACTTCCGAACCGCCTACTTTAACGTCAAGGTTCCAACCCATATAGAAAGATTTGCCCATTTTAATACCGTCCGACGGGAAAGCCTTAAAATAGTTACCGAAAATGTTATTGTAGTATTTAGTTCCAAACGCTTTCGTAGCACCCTCGGGATTTTTCTTATATAATGCGGCGTATTGTTTCCAGTAAGACATATCGGGAAAATCAAAGATTTTTCTTGCAGGATCGTCCCAGTCGTTAGTAGAACGGAGCGACATTATGAAACCGGATATTAACGGGAACAATAACGTTATTGCGTACAATACCAAAACAACGCATATTATAATTACAACGGGGTTTAAGTTTTTCTTTGAAAATTTACTGTCTCTAATATTTTTCATTTACTTTTCCCCCTTTTAAACTGCACTTGGACCGAATTTTTCCATAAGTTTACGAACGCCTAACGTTAACGGTAATACTATTGCCGTAATCAATAAACCTAATGCCGAAAGTTCGGTATATGCCATTTCCCACTTGTTTGTATTTTCAAGCCTATACAATCCCGGAGAGTTCAACGTACGGATATACATATAGTAACCTACGGTTTGGAAAGGTGCGGTACGTTCAAAGAACGTATAAAGTGACATTTGGTTAGTAAACAAGTTTGCTAAACCTACTACTATAAACGTAGTAAACGTAGGCCAAATTAACGGGAAAGTTATTCTTGTAAATTCTTGAACAACGTTGCAACCGTCAAGTTCGCACGCTTCTACGATAGATTCGTCTATACCGCTCATAGCACCGCTATACATAAGAATATTTGAACCGAAGCCCATCCATAACGTATAAATGATAACCATCATAATACGCAAGTTTATAGGTTGAGATTCGTCAAGTAAGCCTGCCGATTTATTAAACACTTGCATATATGCACTGTCAACCATAGTTTTATAGAGCGTTACCATTACTACACCCGAAATAACCGAAGGTAAGAATAATATTACCCTGAAAAATTCCGAAAACATAAATTTCTTATATATATAGTAAGAGAACACAAGTGCAAGCGTTGTTCCTACAAGTAAACCGAAACCGTAACTTAAAAACGTAGTAAGTAAAATATATTCCGTTTTATTTCTTGTTACAAGTTGGTCTATTACGTATTTAAAATTCTTTAAACCTACGAATTTTGATTGTAATAAACCCGTAGTTTTATCAACGCTATATTCTTGGAAAGCCATTGATATAGAACGTATATTTACGTAAACGTAAAATATTGCCAAATTCAAAATAAACCAAGAAATCATAACTATATAGAATATAAGCCTTTTTTGTTTCTTGTTCATTAAATTAGGTTGTTTTACTTTTTTTGGACTTTTATTATCATCATTTTCTATGAAAGTATCCGCTATCTCTACGTTGCTATTTTCTAATTCTTCCATATTTTCTCCTTTTTATTAAAAGTCAACATAATATTTTTCATAACACGCAAACAACGAATATGCATTTTTCGCAATTTTACGAAAAATGCTATTCGTCTTTTACTTGTTATTATTTAGAATATAAAACTTGAGTGGTATCTGTGTAATAGCAGTAATGTCTTCCTTCTAATCCACCGGTTCTACCAAACCATTTGTCTGCATCCAACATATTGTATTCAAACAATCCCTTATAATCATTACCGGATTGTTTCATCCAGTTATAACTGATTACGCCGTGGTCTGAACTCGGGTTGAAGAAACCGTCAGTCCAACCACGTCTATATTCGGCAACGTTACCCGAATAAGTATCGTTATCGGCATAAGAGTGAACGATTTCAGAACTGTTAACAAGTTCAAATAAATTTTTAGTGAATTTATTCATGCTCATTAAAGCGTCGTAGTTTACGTTGTAATTTAACGCAAATTTATAACCTGAAATAGACGTATAGTAGTTAAGCATTTCGTCACTGTAACTGAATTGAATAAACAATTTGATAGCCTCTACCATATCTGCATCATCTTTATATCTGTTATTGTAAAGATAAAGAATTTTATAGGTATCCATAGCAACGTATTTGTCACCTTTGGTGCTTTCTGCTAAAACGTTTGAAGGATCAGAACTACCGGTTTTTAAAGGTAAAGTAGAATTTGCAACTCCGTCTTCACCGGTAACGGTTACTTCGTAGTTAACGGGAAGTGGCATCCAACGGATATCTCTGTTTTCAAAACCCATTTTATTCGGAATATTCCATGCTTCGTATTCCAAATCGTTACCGTCTTTGATAGTTTCGCTATACCAGTAAGAAAATTCGGTAAGCATTGCACCTTTTGCACTGGCATTAGTTTGTTCAAAACTCTTTATGAAGAAATTTTGAATAGAAATGTGAGTTGCCTTTATTCCGTTTACACCCGTAAAGAACCATTCTTTTTGTTGTGCAAGTTGTAATAACGCACAAGCATAATATTTAGCAAGTGACCACGTAGTATAGTAACCTGTACTTTCCGTAATATTTACTTTTGCAACGATAGGTTTCTTAATATCGTCGTAGCCTTCAAATAAAGGTTCGTCGGTATAACCTACTACAACCTCGTAGTCGTTACAAGTAAAGTTAGTATCCGCTCTTGCTTGGTCAGCACCTTGTAAGTTTGTCATTAATCCGTGTAACATTGAGTTTACGTAAGCAGGATATTCACCAGATAACATAAACGGATAAACGTGATATTCTTCTTTCAAGTAATCGCATAAAGATACGAATTCAAGGAAGGAAGAAGGCATACCGTCATCTTGGTCGCCCGGGATACCGTTAGGACCAACGGATAAACTGTTTTCATCATCGGTAAATAAATATTCTACTCCTGTTAATGAAGATTCAAAAGATTGACATTTATCAAGGTCAGCGTCCGGTTTAGCAAAGAATAAACCTAAACCTTTCCATAAGTCCCTATCGTAACTTAAACCAGCGTAAATTTCATAACCCGGAGTTGCGTAATATCTACGTTGTGCTTTATCTTCCATTGTTGTACGTTGTTGATAAATTGATCTTGAACCTTCCGGAATTTTATCTTCCAAAGTTTGTTCTTCACCGTAACATTTTTCACGAACGTATTCGGTAACGTCCATAACGTCACCTTGACCGATTAAAGTCGGATATTTCGTAGGATCTTCAATAACGTATAATGCGTATTGTTCGGAAGCCATTGCATCGGTGTTTACGTTTACTTCGGGATATTCTACTTCAAATTTAATACCCTTTTTACCACTTGGAAATTCGTGATCGGCATACGCCTCTTCAAATTTAGCACCAACGGCTTCAATAGGAGCGTGTCCTAAACCACCGGAACCGATGTTTACTTTGAATTCAACGTAACTTTTATTACCACCGTTTTTACCGCAAGCAACGAAAGAAAAAGTTAAACCCAAACATAATACGAGAGCAATAAGTTTTTTCTTCATAATTTTCTCCTTTTTTAAAATTATATAATTTTTTATTTTTACATTAAAAAAATTTCAAATATATTTTATAATAAAATAAACCGCCTTTCAATATCTTTTATTTTCAAAAAAATGCGGAAAATTT
>JAZRVG010000035.1:0-23978 GCA_045599025.1 Christensenellaceae bacterium
ACGCTGTCTATTTGCTCGCTGTGTTCTTCGTCAAAAGATATAAAGCCGTGCCACAAGTTCTTATAACCGATTTGTGCGTCTCTTTTCATTTGACTTAATCCTTCTTTTGAAATTATTCCTTTATCGTTAAATACGCCCGTCGTCTTCTCAAAGTACTGAAGTATCGTAAACTTGTCCGTTTCTTTTCCGCATACCTTTCCGTCTGTGGTCATATATTTATAAATATTATTTTCGCCCGACATATCGTAAAAGGCTCTTTCTTTTATATTCTTTTCTACTTTATCTAACGGGGCGTTGCTTGGCAATTTATACGGCGTATAAGTAACGTTAAAAACTACCGGTTGTTTTGACATATTTCCCCCTCCTTTTTGTTATTTTTGAATTGTTAAAATCTCGGTCAAAACTATTAGGTTTTTGGTGCAAACTGAAAACCTTTATCCTGCTTACTTTTTGCATGTTATTCTCTCTCTGTTTGTGTAGTGGAATTTTCTTGGTTTATTCGTCTTTTCGTAGCGTTTTTAGACTTTATCTTACTCTTTTGTAATTGTCTTTTTAATACGCTATACACTCCGTAAGTTCCTGCATAATCTTCACCTTCTATATAATGGGCGTTAAACATAAATTCGCATATTCTCTTAATTAAAACCCCTGCTTTTTCTTCGGTTAAAGTATAAAAAATATTTGAATAATCTTTATAAAAAGTGAACTTTTTATCGTACCTATCTACCGTTTCTTTTCCGTTTATAATGCTTTCTTTTTCTTCCCTTAAATCGTTTAGCATTAGCATAAATACGCTACCTGTCATACTCTTTTCCGTTACTTTCGGTTCTATGTCTTTAAACATAAAATCTAAAAGAAATCTTGTAAATCTGCCTGCGTCTTTGTTTGTCATATCGCCGATAACATCGGCATAGTCTTTATAAAAATTAAATTTTGTAATCATTTATTTCCCTCCGTTTTTTATTTTTTGTTTTAACTTTTTCTTATTTTTATTACCTTTAAGGCGGATGATGTTTTATATAATTCTTCATATATAATTCTCCTTTATTAGTTTTGTCCTCTCTCTACTCCAAGGACACGAGAATCAAAAAGTTCGGCTTTTTCTCAAAAATAATTGAAAAATTTTATTTTTAACCGTTTTTACTTACCCCCTCTACATCTCCAAGGACACGAGTTTTGTAATTATAAGGTTTTTAGAAAAAATACATAAAAAACCCGTATGAACTTCTCGCTTACTTGCGTTTTATTCATACGGGTTTTCCGTTATTTTATTTAGTTATTTATTTTCAAACCTTTGAATTTGTTTTATTATTGCATTCGCCAAAAGTTCATAACCTTTATCGTTTGGATGTATTCCGTCAACGAAAAATTGAGAAGAAGTTTCTACGTTTGGCTCGTCAAAAACATTATAAACATCTATGCATTTTAAATCTCTATTTTTAGAAATATTCTTTATCGCGTTAACGTAATCATCTAAATTATAGCCTGCGTTATTTTTGTTACTACCGTTAAATCTTTTAATTGGAGTTATAATATAAATTTGCTCTTTTTTAAAGTCTTTTAATAAATTATCAAAAAAATTGTTTATTGCTCCTTTAAATTCATAAAAGTTTTTACTGTTGTTTTCACCAAAAGGTTTTCCGTGCGACCAATCATTAGTCCCGCCCATAACGAAAAAATAGTCGGCGGACTTATCAATTAAAGGATACCTTATATTAAAGTCCATATCGTTGACGTGCCCCATCAAACTAACTTCTTTTGTCCTTGTAAATTTTGTACCGCCTATTCCGTAATTATTTACTTTGGCGTTATAATACTTTCCTACTAACGATACAAAATTTTTGCTACTGTCACTTGCTCCGTAGCCAAAAACTATACTGTCCCCATAAAAATCAAATAACATTTTTTACTCCTATACTTTTATATTTATTTTCAATTTATCCTTTTACGGTTTAATAGAAATAATCAATAAACACCTTCAGTCCAACTCTTTTCGGAATCAACTTCTTCTATCAAACTAATTACTACGATATCTTCTTCGTAATTCCATACTCCTTTCGTTATAACCTTATCATCTGCCTTGTTTTTCCAACCTTTAAACTCGTAACCCGACGGAATTTTAGGCTTATAACTCGTAACATCGTAATTTTCTCCGTATTCTATTTCTATTTTAGAAATTGATAATATAGCACCATTAGTGGTTTCAAAAGTTATATTGAATTTCTTGCCGATTCTATCAAATTTCGCCGTAAAAGTTTTATTTTTTGTAATTGGTGCGTTTAAATCTCCGTTCCAACCGCTAAAAGAATAATCATAGCAATTATCAGAATCTTTCATAGGTTTTTCTGCCAAATACGACGGTTTTTCTCCGCTTTTTACAAGTTGTGAATATAGTTCTATTCCGTTTTCATTTACAAATCTAACGGTATATATTGCATTTTGATTATCAAACTTTCCACAACCCCACAAACATAAAGTTGTTGATAAGCATAAAAGTAAAAGCGTTATCTTTTTCATTTTCCACCCTTATATTTTTTACTTTTCAAGAATAACGAAACTGCAAGCGTTAAGAATAATTTCGTTGCTTAAAATTTCGCAATTATTAAAGTAGAGAACTTTTTTATATTCTTCTTTTCTTTTATAAACACCGTTAGAAGGATTTATCATAACGACGATTTCTTCATTTTCACCCGTTCTTTTATATATTGCGGGGTAACTCTTTTCAATAAATTCTTGTTTTGCACTAACCTTTAAAGAATTGTGAGTTTTTCGAATTTTTATTAAATCTTTTACGATGCTAAGGATAGAATTCTCTTTTTCCGTTAAACTTTCCACCGATATCCCTTTTTTAGTTGAAACAGGTAAATAAGTTGTAGATTTTTGACTAAAACCCCTACCTTTTTCTTCGTTCCATAGCATAGGAGTTCTTGCTCCCGTCCTTTTTAAGCCACCGTCTTTACTTACCGTAAAATTATGTTCTATTCCTAACTCATCGCCATAATAAATAAACGGAATTTGCTTAATCGTCAACAAAAAGGCAAAAATGCACTTAATTAAATCGTTGTCTTTATAAGTACCCATCCTAATTTCGTCGTGAGTGCCGGTTGGAGCGGTAAACATACCTTTATTATCAATTTTTGAATATAAAAACTCTACGTATTTTACAAAATTATCTAAACTTCCTTTACCTTCACGAGAAAAATAATTGTAACCCCTTTCGTAATATTTATCTAAATTAGTGTTATTTTCGTTTCTGTAAAGTTCGTTAAACGCTAAAGTATCGTGAGTTAAAAAATCCATATCAAAACCGCATTTTCCTATGGAGTTTTGCGGAACTACCCACTCGGCAATATAAACTTTATCTTTATACTCTTTTCTTAAAGTTCCAAGAATTTCGTTCCAAAACCACTTTACACCTTCTAAACCTTCGTCGCTATCGTCGAACGGATTTTCGCCATCAAATTTCTTTCCTTCTTTTATAACCGATGACGCCATATCTACCCTAAACCCGTCAATTCCTTTTTCCAAATAAAAACGCATTAAATTTAAAAATTCGTTTCTTAAAGGTTTTAACCTTTCATCTTTATAATGCATTTTCCAAGGACTATTTAAATCTAATTGATTGTAACCGAAATTTAACGCCGGCTGACTTGCGTAATAGTTTTTAATATAGCCACCGTTTCTGTTGTATAAGCCGTATATTGCCTCGTTTGAGTTCATAGAATCGTCCGTCCAAATATAATAGTCGGAGTATTTATTTCTAGTTTTCAAAGCCGATTTTTTAAACCACTTATGCTTATTTGAAGTGTGACCTATTACCAAATCTAATATAACTTTTATTCCGTTTTCGTGAAAAACTTTTATAAGTTCTTCCAAATCTTGCATACTTCCGAATTTTTCATCAATTTCATAATAATCTACTATATCGTAGCCACCGTCCTTAAACGGAGATTTGAAAATAGGATTAAACCAAACTGCGTTAACGCCCAATTCTTTTAAATAGCCTACTTTGTTTATTATTCCTTTTAAATCACCTTTCCCGTCGTTGTTATAATCGTAAAAAGATATGGGATATATTTCGTAAAACACAGCGTTTTCAAGCCACTTTAACATTTTAACCTTCCATAGTAACAAAGCAGGTTTTACCCTGCTTTGAAAATTTTAAAAATTTATATTGCCGTCGTCGATAACATCGTTATCGTTATCTTCTTCGGTTCTTTCAATCCATTTTGCCATTAAGATAATGTTTGTTTTGATTTGTGTGTTAAAATCAAACTTAACTTCGCCTTGATACCAACCGTCAAAAGAATACAGTTTGCCGTCGTTTGGTTTGGTAGGAATAAAATTCTCGGCACTTTCTCCGTCCGTTAAGTATTGATAAATTACGGGAGTTCCGTTTTGACAATCAAAAACTGCGAAATGCTTATCAGTATATTCTTCGTTCTCAACGTTTTTAATAAATACCTTTGCGGTTGCATTATCACGACTACCGCATAAATATAAGTTTATTCCGGTATTATCTTGGTCGTTTTTAACTTTTATTCCGTCAAGGTTTACAGTTACCCTATACCACTCTTTTATTTGAAGATTTTCTCTTGAAACTAAATTTCCGTTTTCGTCTTTAAAAGTAGTAACACCGTTTAAAGTATCTTCAAAATGAATACCGTTTAAAATATTTAGTTCTTTCGGGGTTAATTGGTTTCCGTTTTTATCAAAAATTTCTTCGTAATATATATCAAAAGAGAGTGATTTTAAGTAATTTTGCTTTAAAGTAAATTCGCCTACTACTCCGTCTTTTGCAATTTTACTTATTAATAATCTTGAATCCCACGCACTTTTTTTGCCGTTTACGGTTACTTGATATGTTTTGTTAAAATTAGCGTAATTTTTTAAGGTAAATTTACTTACAAGTTCAACTCCTGAACAAATATCATTAAATGAAACCTCTTTACTTCCTATTAAGTCGGAAAAATTAACTAAATCTGCATATATATCGTTTTTATAGTATATTGTAAATGTTGAGGAATTATCGAAAATCGACGGATAAATACCAAACTCTAATTCTTTTTCGTTATTCTTTACTTCGCTTAAATCAAATATTGCGGTGTACCATTTTTTGTTTTCTATATCAGTTTTTTCAACTAAATTTCCGTAACTGTCAACATACGCTACGGGTAAAATTATAGGATTTTTATCAACGTATTGCTTACAGTGCAAATCAAAATTATTTTTTGAAGAATATTCGTCAATGTAAAATTCCAACTTTAAATTATCATATTCATTATTTTTAAGTTTAAAAATCAATCTATTATTTTCAGCCGAATGTTCCGATGTTGACGTTTTTACATATTTTTTTACTTGATAATTTCCAAAAATATTATCGTTTGCATAGTAAGAATACAAATTTGAATCGATAAAATCTTCAACCAAAGTGTATTCAGTTATTTCAACCTTTATTTCGCATTGTTCGGTGAAAGTTTTAGTCGTGTCGTTTTTATTAATAGCCTTAATTTGAGCGGTGTAATAACCTGCATTTAAAATATCGTCCGTAGTCCACGAATTATTATCTTTATCAATTAAAGTAAATTCATAATTATATTCGTGACCTTTTATTAAAGGCGTTGGATTTTCTAATTTGTTAATTTTCCCCGAATAATATACGGCGTTTGATATAGCAGAAGTATCAAAAACAGGAGTTCCGTTATCTTTTATTTTTAACTTAAAAGAAGTATAATCTTCGGTAGTAAATACGTTTACGGTATAAAATTCGTCCTTTATATCAAGTGTTCGTAAATAATTACTATCAATTACGATTTTACTTTTATTAAACGAATAATCGTAAAAATCTATTAAATTACCGTTTATCATAATAAAACAAGTATCGCTATTTATATTGCAATTCATTTCAATTTCGTTGTCTTGAACATAATATTCGTACTCGTTTTTTTCTACCGTTATAGTATTTTCCGAATAAACGTTATAAATAATTGTAGTTTCAATTTTTTGATTTACGCAATCTTCCGCTTGGTAAACGACGGTGTATTCTCCGACTTTATAATCAAAACTATCGCTTTCGGGTTTTACCGTTACGGTTAACGGTTTGCCAAAATAGTCTTTTGCAATAATTTTATTCGTAAAATTATTAGATGAAAACGCATTTTTAAAACTTATATCTATCTTGTCTTGACTTTTTAATTCGTCATCTATATAAAACGACGGTTCTCCATAAATATAAGCGTATGATTTCGTAACTTCACCGTTATACGAGTAAATTATTTCTTTTTTGCCCGAACTTATTAAGTCAATATCGTTTTCAATTTGCGGAATATAGATTTTTCCGTCCGAACCGATGACTTCAACTCCTTCTAACAAATCTTCTTTTTGCAACTGTCCGATTTTTCCTTTAAAATCGTGAACACCCCTAAAAGTATATGTTACAGACAAACTTCCCTTTTGATTAGCACAGCTTATTAAAAAACATACGGAACATAAAGATATAATCAAAATTAAAAATATTAACTTTATTGAATTTTTGCTTTTCATATTTTATTCCTTAATAATTTTTACTAATGCAATTTCACCTGCAGGCAAAATATCTATCGTTAAATTTTGAGCGGTTTTACGGTATTTAACCGTTCCTTTTATATACTCTAAATTGTACTCTTTATCAAAAGATAAAGTAACAGTTGCAGATACGTAGGGAGAATTATTTACAACCAAAAACATATTTTGATTATTCTTTTCAAAGCATGATACCAAACATTGCGACGTGCCTTGAACTTCAATAAGTTCTCCGAACTTTTCTATTTCTATAGAGTCGTAATTAGGTATTCCGCCCGAATAAACCACATCCGAACCAAACCCGTTAGTTAATTCAAAATCAATTTCGTTAGCGGTTTTATTTTTCGGCAACAAACTCACATAGTCGCCCTTTCCTAATATAACGCCTTTTAAGTTTGCTCCTATAATATCTTTTTCTATACTTTTTAGTTGCATAAATGCGTATTGATATATAGGATATTGCTCAGTTATTTCACCAAATCTTTCAATTATTCCGGAGTGTTCTAATTTATTTTCTAAACAATCGTTTGCAAAACAACCTGTGTACATCATAAAGCCCGTAGCACCGAAGGCAAGCGGAATATTTACGTCAAGTTGAGCTTCGCCAAACGAAGGTACTCTAACACTATCAAACCATAAACCACCCGTTTGTAATGCAAACCAGAACTTTTTACCTTTTTGTCTGCAATAATTTCCTATTCTTTGAGTTAAATCAAAATGTATTTTATGAATAAAAGTTCCGTAATTTCTTACGCTTTCAAACGGATAAGCATCGTAACATATTATATCGGCATCAACTTTTTCTTCGTATTTTTTTAAATAATATTCGTATCTGTAAATGTTGCTTTTTTCGGAAACGGCGTAATCGTTACTCGGTTCCTCGTCTATTTCCTCCCAACCAAATTGATACTGTTTTGGGGTGATATAGTATGGAAATAAATTTACGAAAAATAATTTATCTTTACATACTTTTTCAAACACCCTTTTAGCACGTCCTATTCCCGCAAACATATCGCTTCCCGGCTCGTCAACAAATATTACGCCTGCAAATGCAGGGTGGTCTTTATATCTTTTTAAAGAGTTTTCGTACTTCGTATCAAGTTCTTGTTTTTCTTTTTCCGACAATTTGCGATAATCGGGGTATTTATCTCCCAAACCGCAATAACGTTTTGATATTTCGTCTTTTACCAAATATTTTATACCGAGTTTCGCACATATATCTAATGCCCTATATGCGTATTTTTCGGTATCAGTATTCATAACGTCGGCATGTCCCATACAAAGATTTACACCGCAATCTTTTAAGAGTTTATACTGTTCCTCCGTTACTCTATCGGGATAATCTACTCCGTCAACCGTTTTAGGCGGTTGCGGTGAACAATAAGTAGATATACAAAAATTATTTTTTAAAAAATCTTCCATTTTTCTTTTTTACAACACTTCTATGAGTGCACATTCGCCAGCCTCTAATTGCAAAGTAAAATCTTTACCCGTTAACATAGCTCTCGTTGCTCTTTGCGTAACGACATAACAATAATTCTCGTCAAAATTTAAGATTATTTGTCCTTTGTGATTTGTAAACGAATTGTTTACGACTAAAAGTGCCATTCTACCGTTATAATCAAAACAGCCTATCAAAGCCGAATCTCCCGAAACGCTTTTCAAGCCCCTGTAACTCGTTAGTAAATCAGACTCGTTTTCTCTCTTATTATCCCTATACACACACGGAGAATCACCATGTAATATTACGCCTTGGTGTGCCGAATTTAATAAAATATGGTCTATTGCCTTTATTTGTTTATTGATTTTTTTTGCGTAGCCGTATATTTTGGTTTTATTGCCGTATTTGTTAAGTAAACAGTCTTCGTTTACGTTTTCTTCCGGTGTTCCCTTAACCATTTCGGGAGGGGTAATCAATGGATAATAAGATACGCCTTTACAACCGAAAGCAAGCATGGTATTGATATCCCAACATAATTCATACTCGTCAACTACCCTATTAGTTATGAATGTAGGATAAGAACCACCTGCTTGTGCGTATCCCATCCACGGAATTTGATTATTTATTGCGTATCTGTTAAGCACGCCTAACGAATCAAACCAACCTGCCGAAACACTTCCTTGCATTTTTGTTAAAGGATATGAATCTACGGAAATAAAATTATGTTTTAACGATAAATAGTTTTCAAGATATTCTCTATAATTACTTACCCTATATGCGTTGGTAGAAGAATCTCCTTCTTCCGTTACGCTCTCTCCGTTTAATTGACTTACCGATACGTTAGGAAATAAATTGTAATAAATATATAAGTCGTTAGCAGTTTGACCTATTTCCGATTTTACTTCTTTAAATGTATCAATAGCAGTTTTCATTAGCGAAAACATTTTCGTGGTAGGCTCGTCCCTACCGTAAAACCCACCGAAATTTTCAAATTGCATCATTTCAAGGGTGTATTGTTTTAGTTGGTCTTTATCAACTACCTTATATCCCTTGCTGTCCGAAAAAGATATTGCATCGTTTACGCATATAAAATAATTTATATTATGTTCGTTTGCAAGATTTAACGCTTTCGTAACTTGTTCTTTATCACTTGAATAATCAAATGCATTTTCTATTATATAATTTACGCCAGACTCCTCAATTTTTCCAAAAACCTCGTCAGTTATTGTAGAGGGCAATAAATAACCTTCCGCAGGATATTGAGTTCTCGGCCCTATATATCCGCCTATCATCATTTCGTCTTCGTCTAAGCCCCTAAACTTTAATTTGTAATAAGGAACTGCCGACTGTTGCTTAAACGATTTAAAAGTAAAACCGTTTTCTTTGGCGTAAGAAACATAAGAGTCGTGGTCGTATTTATCAAATCCTTCCAACGATATTGCATCTTGACCACCGTATTTTCCGCAACCTACGAAAGAACAACAAAACGCAATAAGTAATGAACTTAATAACGATAATATTCTTTTATTCATTTACTTACTCCTTTTTCTTCTGTTAAACAATAAATATCCGTCGTCGTAGGTATCAATATACTCAACGTCCTCAACTATCGGTTTTCTATTTGATACGAAAGTAGTATTTATTGTATTAGGGTTATTATCAAGATTAGTTAATAATATTTTACTTAACGAATAATACGAACCTTGAACGTATTTAGAATAATTTGCGGTATATTGATTTCCTTCGCCTCTAATTACAACGTATCCCGTAGAAACATTGTTGTTTTGATAAACGTAACGGTAAATTTCCGTATAATTTACTTCTTCTAAAAGTTTCATATAAACGGATAAAACTCCGTCCACCATTCTAATTTTTACGCAAACGTGTGTTTCCGTATCAAATTCTCTATCTAAAAACGCATATTTTTCGGGAACGGCAAAGTTCGCTAAATATTTTCCGTTATATACGAATTGAAAAACGGTTTTTCCGTTTCGCTCGTATAAATTAGGGTTATCTATTTCTTTTTCTACCCCATCTTCAATCACGGTTATTTTTTCTCTTAAATCAACGCCACAGTTAAAATAAATAACGCTTTTCGTTATATAATTCGTTGCAACGCCTAATGCACTTGAACCGTCAAGTCCCCAAGCAACCGATTGCCATTGAGAAGGCAATCTCGGTAAACCGTTAGGTGCAATACCTTTTTCGTTGCACGCTCCGAAAATTTCATAGGAAAGTTCAAAATTAGAATATCTGTGCTTATTTGCAAATGCTGAATTTTGTCCTGCCCAGTTATAATTCAATGCTCCGTTTGAAACAACTAATCCGTTTCCACCTTTTACCGCCGTAGAATTGATTACCCAGTCGTTAGAGTTGTATTCGTCGTTTTCAAAATACGCTTTGTTTATTAAAGGATTTTGCGGTTTATCGTAATATTTATTTAACGCTATTAACTTTCCTATTTCAATATCAACATAGTTTCCATAGTATATTGACGAACCAAGAGTAGCAAAACCTACATACCCTTTGGGTATAGTTTTTATATTTTCACTCTTACTTGCGTATATTTCTTCTCCGTCAAAATAAAGTTTTAACGTTCCGTCGTTCAAAACGAAAATCTTTACTTTTATTTTGTTATTGTTTTCTATCTCCGTGAAAGGTAAAAGTTTTAACTCGTCACCGTTATCGTAGAAATTTATAGAACAACCTACTTTATCGTTTTCTTTTGAAAAATAGATAAAGGTTGAACCGTTAGAACCGACTTCGTCAACAATAGTTTCTAATCCGTAAACAAATCCGAATTTTTTATCTCCCTTTATATCCGCAATTTTTATATCAAAAGAAACGGTTAAAGTTTCTTTAACTTGCGGTGAAGTAAACACTTTTTTCCAAGCAATTAAGGAATTATCGTTATCAAAATATCTACCGAATTTAATTACACCGTCCGAAAAAGAAACGTTTTCTTCTTCCATTAAAAAAGTTCTCCACCGAAGTAAACTATCTGCGTCGCCTTTTAGCATTTCTTCGTTGATAACATAGTCGTTTACAGTTCCCGCAAGCGTAACTTGTTTTGGAATAAAAATTATTTGTAGTGACAGCGTTAAAACGCTTACTAACACTATTTTTAATAATTTTTTAATATTTTTCATTACTGTATTCCCGCACTTCTTAATATACTGCTCCATTTAGTTTCCCAGTAGGTTTTTTCCAAATTCCAAAATTCGTCAACAGTAGTAGTTTTTATGCCTTCTTTATATATAAATCTTGCCGGAGCGTTGTATTTATACATTAAGTTTATTCCACCTTTATAGAATAATTCGTCGTTCAAAGAAACAGTTATTTTTTTCGCCGTTTTGGAAAGTTGTAAATTATCTTTCATAAACGAAGACCACGAAGAAGTATCTATATTCGGCTCGTTACTGTATTTTGCGGTTAAAGAACATTTTAAATGCTTTTGAACGATTTCCATAGCCTCGTCGGAGAAATAGTATTTTAAAAATTCTTTTGCACCATCTTTCGCAATAGAATAGTTTGGTATAACTATTTCAGCGTTATTGCCTATATACATCATTGACCTTGCTTCTCTTACTCTGTCAATATTTTCCGTCGTTCCGAAAGAAGACGATTCTATAAACGACATTTCACTTGCGGAAAGTTCGCCGTCAACGTATTTAACAAGTTGTTTTAGTTCACTTTCGGTTATGCCAAGTTTAGTTCCAAGAGAACTTAAAACCGGCATTTTCATAATTTTAACGTTAGCAACTTCGCCCGTTTCGTTTTCAACCCAACTGCCGTTAGGATTGAAAACCACTTTATTAGTTCCCTCCATAAAATAGTATTGAGATACGGAGAAATCCAAAGTGTCGGTATTAGTGTAAGCGTAACCTTCTTTACTTATAAGTTGATATAAAACTTTATAAGCCTCTTTCCTTCCTTCACACTCGGATAAAATTCTAACGTCGTTAGAGTGTTCTACACCGTCGCTATCTATATAAATTCCCTTCCAAAGTTTGTTGTACTTATCGTAACCTTCGTATTGTGCCGTCCACGCTTCAATAATATAATTCCAGTAGTCACTTGAAAAAATATAAGGTATATTACCGGCCGCTACTATTTTATCGTTAAGTTTGATAAGGTCGTTTGTTGTATACGGAAGTTCCAACGGATTTCCGCTTTTATCTTTAAACAAATCAACGTTGTAAACAATACCCGTTTCCGAATTCGGAAGCCACGGGAAGAAATATAAATTTCCATCACTTAAAGTGTTTTTCGTTGAAAAATCACCTAATTTTTGACGAATTGTCAAACCGTTTTCTCCGTCTGGTTTATAATCTAAAACGTCGTTTAACGGCTCTAAATATTGAGTGTAAGCGTGTTTCATTTCAAAAGTGGTCATATATAAATCAACGGTATTTGATTTCGGATCGTTATATAAAGGTCCGTTATCCACCTTTGGCGACGCTTGTAACGTTACGGTATATTCCGATTGTTTTTCATTGAACCTTTTAACTATTTCGTTAATATAAGTTTCTCCCCAACCCGATATCCAATATACGAGTTCAACGTCTTTTTCGGTATTTGAAACTTTATCGGCAACGCCTAAGCACGCACATAGGTTTGAAACTAAAACCAAAGAAATAATTGCACTTATTACTTTAAAAAATCTCTTTTTCATATTCTTCTCCTCTTATTTTATCCTTTTAAACCACCGAACGTAACATTCGCTAAAATTTTCTTATGGAATATTGAAAACAAAACTAACGGCGGAATACTTGATAACATTACCGCTGCATAATATACGTTTAATTGATTAGTTCTTGATGCTATTTCTCTAAATAAATATATACCCGTTGCAAGTGTAGGTCTTCTCGGCCAGTAAAGTAACGCCATATTTACGTCGTTCCAAGTGGAAATAATTGACATTATCCAAAGTGCCGACGCAAGCGGAATCGCAAGAGGAATCATAACTTTGAACATTATTTTATAATGTCCTGCTCCATCTATTCTTGCCGCCTCCATATAAGTGTTGCTAATATTCTTGAAACAAGAAAGCATATATAAAAAGTTAGAACCGAAATTACCTATAAAGTTTAAAAGAAGTAACGGTGAGTCTATCATTTTAAGCGACGAAAACACTCTGTAAGTTGAACCTTGCGTTCCTACAAGTGGAAGTGAAATTACTATAACGTTGACTGCAAGAAGAAGTTTTTTGCCAACAAAATTGTATTTTGCTACAACGTACGCTAAAATAGTTGAACCGCCGATTGCTAAAAACGGTCCGAAAAATGCAAGAATAAGTGAATTTTCAATTAAACCTGCAAGTCCTACACCGTATACTTTTAACGATTTGAAGGCTAATATAAAGTTATTAAAATTCCATTTTTTAGGCCAAGCAAACGGTTCCATTAACAATTCTTTATGAGTTTTGCAAGCTGCCATTATTCCCCAAAAGAACGATGCAACGTAAGATAATACAAGCAGTCCTATTAAAATGCTGGCAACAATATATACTGCGGATTGACTTGCAGACCTTCTATTTAAAATATTTTTCCTGATTTTCATATTAAAACTCCACGTTTTCAACTTTATTCGTAAGTTTGGTTACCCCGAATACTATAGGTAAGGTTAACGCTGTCAACAACAATCCGATTGCCGACGCATAGTTATAGGAGTTAGAAGTTTCGGGTTTACCGTATACTTGTGAAAACAAATAGAAACTTAAAGTATTCGTATCGTAAGCACCACCCGTTAACAAAAGAATATTACCCGAAGAAGTGAATAATCCCATAAGACCTAACAAGAAAACCGTAGATACGGTAGGCCATACCAAAGGAACTACTACTTTAACCAGTTCTTGCGTCCAAGTAATACCTTCTAAATTTCCGACTTCTATAATTTCGTTAGGAATTCTTGAAAAAGTTCCAGAATACAATACGAAACCGCTTATAAGTCCAAACCATACAGAATACAAAGCAACGAAAGTCAAAGCGTATTTCGGATCGCCAAGTAATCTTGGAGGAGCATTTAACCCGTTCATCTTTTGTATAAGTATTGCAATAGGTCCGTTAGTTCCAACTATGTCTTTATAAAGAGCGGACCACACTACCGAAGATAAAACACTTGGTATGAAAAACGCTATTCTATACACTTTATGTCCCGGAATTTTTTTATATAAAAAATAAGAGTTTACAAATGCAATAGGGAATAGAAGTTGGTGAATAATAAAGAAAATAAAAGTATTTTTCGTTGCAATCCACATATTTTCGCCTTCAAGAACAGTGGTAAACGATTTGAAAAAGTCCTTAAAATTTTCTAAAGTCCATATTGTTTTTCCCTGTATAGTAACTTGGAACGCCATTTTTACCGAATTTATATTAACATACACGTAAAATACGGCAAATACCGTTAACTGAATTATTATAGCGGAGTAAATAAACAAATACTCTTTTATTCTATTTTTCTTTTTATCGCTTATATTAAAAGTTTTTACTTTTTCCATTTTACACCTTTATCATACTTCACCGATTTTTGTAAACACGAAAATCTCCGTTGCTAAAAAATCGTTATATTCGGTTGCAGAATCTACCGTAAAGAAATTACCTACATATATTCCGCATTTTCTAATAGACTTACCTGTAACTTCCAAATTATTCACTTTATCGGAAAAAACTGAATTTACTTTGTAAACGTAGTTATCTTGAAGTCCGTTTATATAAACTCTATCGTATATTCTTGCAAATACACACCTTAAATCTACCGCAACGGATACCGCCAAATCTTTCTCTTTTGATACTGAAGTAAATATAATTCTCTTATCGTTATGATTTTCGTAAGAAGTTGTTATGTTGCCAAATTGCAAAACTTTTCTATATCTTTTGTAAAATTCGTTATAGGTTTTTATTTCTTCAAGTTCAGATTTAGATAAATTATTCAAATTTAATTCATAGCCCAAATTCGTTACTGCCGAAATTGCAAATCTATCGCTTATTTTATATTTTCTCATCGTGTGCGGATTTGGAGATACCGCAACGTGCGAAGTTGCCGAAACTTGCGGATAGCCTAAAAATAAACCTCTTTGCGTATCTACTCTTACAAGGGGATCTGTGTTGTCACTTGCCCAAATTTGAGAAAAATAACAAAGCGTACCAAGGTCAAATCTGTTACCGCCACTTGCGCAACCTTCCATTATAATATTCGGATATTTTTTAGTTATGGTATCTAATATTTTGTACAATGACACCGTATAATCGTAAAAATAACTTCCGGATTTTCTTATTTCGGTTAGACCTCGGTTGCAATCCCATTTTATATAGTCAATTCCGTATTTCTCTATATTTTTTGAAAGACTTTCTATAAGATGATTTTGCACTTCTTCTTTAGTTATATCCAAAACTATTTGATTTCTTATTTCTATCGGAGTTAACCCGTCTATCGTCATAGCGTAGTCGCTGTGATTTTGATAAAACTCACTGTTTATACTTACCATTTCGGGTTCAAACCATAAACCGAATTTCAAACCGTTTTCCTTAATAAGTTTTGCGGTTTCGCAAAATTTACCGTTGAATTTTTCTTCATTTTCGTACCAGTCGCCTAAAGAACTCGTATCGTCGTTTCTACCTCCAAACCAGCCGTCGTCTATAACGAAAACTTCAATGCCTATCTCTTTTGCTACCGTAGCAAGATTTGCTATGCTTTTATTATTGATATCAAAACC
Organism: Christensenellaceae bacterium; assembly: GCA_045599025.1. Taxonomy (GTDB): domain Bacteria; phylum Bacillota; class Clostridia; order Christensenellales; family Borkfalkiaceae; genus HGM11412. The sequence continues at coordinate 15,717 of JAZRVG010000035.1, forward strand.
TAAACCTTCCCAACTGTTAAATATTATCGGCCTTTCTTTATTCGTAAAATTTGGATTAATTATATGCTTTAACACGAAATCACGCATTTTTTCGGAAGTTTCTTCTTCGCTATTTCCGCAAACGAAAACACTTTCGGGCGAAGCAAAACTACAATTAGGTAATACTTCGTAGTTTAACAAATAATCGTTTATACCGCTCATCACTCTAATTCCCGATAATTCGGTTTTTTCAAAAATTTCTTTATGATTTCCCGAATATATCAAATTAGACGCTATACACGAATTGTCACTTTTATTTTTTATCATAAAAAACGGATTATGCACATTTGAAGATAAACCTAAATAACTTCCAAAACTATACACACCTTTTGATAGTTCGGTACGGTTAATATTCGTTTCGTTACACCAACTACCACTTAAAGAAATGATTTCGTACTCACCCTGTATTAAGTCAAGTTGCATACTCATAAGCCTACGAACGAAAATATTTGCGTCACCTTCGTTTTCAACAATTATTCCGGTAGTTAAAACATCGCAATCGTCAAAAAAACCAAAATATTTTTTAAGCGTTATTTTAGATATAGACGACTTAAATTCTATTACGAAGAATTTCTCATTTCCGTATGCGGTAGGTAAACCGTTCATTTTTAAATGTTCGTTCGTAAAATAGTATCTATTTACTTTAAAACCTAAACTTGCATTTCCGAAACCGTCAACTATATGAACGGAAGTTTCTCTGTTATTGCCGTCACCAACGAAAGAGATTATTGAGGGAGTAGCGTCTATATCGTCCGCCGAAGAACATTTTCTTAATGCAATATCTTGTCCTAAAAACGAATAATCTTTCTCATCGTATATTTTTTCACCGTAATATATTAAATCAACTTTATCGTTTATTTTTAACAATAAAGTCGTATTTTTTGTATTTATTTTTACTATTTCTTCCATTTGTTCTCTCAAAAAAATTTTATAGTATTATGATATCACACAGTTACCGCCAAGTAAACGACCTAATGTTGCAATAGACATTGAAAAATGTTGCTTTTTACACTGTATTATCAAATTAAAAAAAATATTTCTATTTAAAGAAGCAAAAAGCAAGTGCTTTCACACTTGCTTTTTATTCCTACCGTTTTATCTATAATAAGTTATTTCAAATTCCAAAAAATTTGTTTAATTGCGGTGTTGTTATCGGAATACTTAACACGCTCGTAGAATACCGTTAACATTTTTCCGTTTTCCAATTCAACGGTTGCGGGATAACCCATATCCCACGAATTAGGCTTATCGTTCATTTCTTCTTCGCTTAAATAAACAACTAATTCATCACTCCAAGTTTTTCCTTCGTCTTCGCTTACTCTACAAAATACTCCAAGCGGTGTTTCTCTTCTGCAATATGTCAATAAAATGTTTTCGTTTTTCAATCTTAATAAATGCGGTGGCGATTTCTTGGTAGGAGTCACCAAAGTCATTTCAGAAAAATCATATACTCCGCTTTCTTTCTCCGTTGCGTAAAGTTCTTTTATTCCATCTATTTCCGAACGAACTAAAATTAAAATTCTTCCGTCTTTAAGCGGTAAACAAGTTGGTTCGTATAATTTTTCGTTTTTTACCCTTTCATCACTAACGAATTGATTAAGCTGCCCCCAATTTTCTCCATCATCACTCTTGGTTAAGTACAAGGCAAAATTTTCTTGCGGTCTATAGCCTACGTAAAAAAGCCTATTTTCGTTAGATTTTACCATACCGTGCGGAGAAAAAACGGGAGCGTATTTAATTTCGGAAAAAGTTTTGCCGTTATCTTCGCTAACAACGTATAACGGTTTAAAAAACTTTTCGTTTTCATTATCAGATATTTGCGAACAGTATCTATCCCAATCTTTATCGTAATCCGAACCCGAATTTGCACCTATATAAGTTTGTTTTTTCGCCGTAAACCAAGTTACGTAAATTTTATCTTTAAAATATACTATTCCCGAATCTCTATCATCTAAAACAGAATTGGCAATCGTGATAGGTTCACTCCAACTTTTACCATTATCACAAGATATAAAACCTATTACTTTTCCGTAAGGATCTTGATGAGCTTCTCTAAAACCCGAACATACAACCATTATTTTATTGTCGTCTATTTGTGCAACAGACGGCCACGCAAAATACCCACGGTTATAACTGTTGCTTGAATATAAGACGGTACAAACGCTGTTTTTTATTTCGTATTTTTTCATATTTTTATTTTTTAAAATTTCTTACTATTAACAGTTTTCTTTATAAACTCGTTTAATATTCTCTTTCGTTTTTTCGTCAAGTTCCGTAAACGGTGGACGGGATATAGGTAATATATCTAATCCTTGTAAACTCATAATATATTTAGTAACGGCAAGCATACTGTCCGAAGATATTAACAATTCCGTTACGTTATTTACTTTTCGTATTATTTCAAGAGCCTCTTGATTTTTACCTTCCTTGAACAATTCTTTCGCTTTTATGTATCTATCAACGAAATAATTGTACGTCGTTCCGATAGCACCGTGTGCTCCAACTGCTTGACCTGCCAAGAAACATTCGTCTGCTCCCGTTAAAAACGTTTTATCTTTACAAGAGTTAATTAAACGTTCCAAAACGTAAAAATTATATCCTGTATATTTAACAGAAGTTATTTTTTCATCTTGCAACAATTCCTTTAATTCTTCATAAGAAAACGGTCTTACTTGTGCCGCATTATAAATCATTAAGTTTAAACTCGTTGCGTGTGCTATCGTATGAAAATATTCTTTTATTTGCGAATACTTATAACCGAAATAATACGGAGATACAGCGGAAAGCATCGTAGCCCCTGCTTTTTCGGCGTGTTTCGCAAGTTCAACCGCCTCTAACGTTGATTGAGAACCTACGTGTGCTATTACTTCTTTTCCGTTCGCATTTGCAATTATTATTTCTAATATCTTTTTTCTCTCTTCCGTAGTTAAAAGTGAAAATTCGGAAGAACCTCCACAAGCGTAAATACCATCCGCTCCCTTTTCAAGAACGAATTTCGTCGCTTTTGCAACACCTTCATAATCCACGCTATAATCTTCTTTAAACGGAGTTATAAGTGGAACGTAAATATTTGTCTTTTTCATAAAAAACTCCTTTATATACTAAGCAATACTATTGATAAAACACCTAATAATATACCGCTTATATTTTTCCAATGTATTTTTTCTCTAAATAACGTAACTCCAAGTATTACGGTTATTACAAGTCCTGCTCCTAAATGTATAGGATACAATATCGCTCCTATTATTTTTACCGATAAATACGTTACTATTATATTTGCAACCGTTGCTCCCAAAGATTGCAACGATATCCCCAACAAATTGTTTTTTACGTTACGCAAATCGTTTAACAAAGTCCTTTCTTTTATTTGTGTAATTGCGTAAACTATTAAGGATATAATAAAAGCAAACAAATAACAAATAAACATAAAAGCAAACGGATTTTCTCCACCGACTTTTACCTGCCTAAATTTGGTAACAATAGATATTCCACTGTTTGCAAATAAAACAACTACACAAAACAATAACCAAATTAAATTAAAGTTTTTATTCCCCTTTTGAGTTTTTTCCGGCAAAGACATTAGCGTTAATGCTACTAACATACAAACAACGCCTAACGCTAAAATAAAGTTAAATTCTTCTTTATAGTACAAAATGCCGAATAAGACCACTATTACCAAACTTCCTTGATTAAATAACGTAGTGCCTGCAAGAGAACCTTTTTCATACGCACAATAGTTACAGATTGAACCGATTACCAAAATTAAACCGAATAAAAAGCCGTACAAATACGTATCTTTGGTAATTTTATCTCCCGTAATTAAAACTATAATCAAAGAAATAATTAACGAAATACCTGTTACCGTAACAAGATTCATTATTTTTTGATTTTTTTCGCCCTTGATTATTTTTAACCCTATATTATTAAAAACAAGAAAGACAATAGATAAGCCAAGTAAAAAAATATTCATAAGTCGTATCCTTAGTTAGTTTTATTTTTACCGTATAAATTTTTGTATTCTTCGGGAGAACTGTTAGTAATCAAGCAAAACATTTTATAAAAGGAAGAATAATTAGTATAACCGACTTCTTCCGCAATCTCTTTAAAGGATTTATCGGTTTCGGCAATAAGTGTTCTTGCAATACCTATTCTACGTCTCGTAATATATTGTTGAATTGAGACTCCGTTATGTTTTTTAAATAATTTATAAAAATACGTCCTTTCATAACCGAAATAATCAACTAAGTTTTTAACGGTTATATTTTCTTTTATATGATTATCAATATATCTAACCACCGAATCAATAAATATTTTTCCGTTTTCTTTATCTTTTTCGTTATTTATTTTTCTAAATTTTGAGATATTGGTTTCCGCAATAAGATTAAATAACAAATAAGCCGTTGAAATAATATTGTTTCCCGCAATTAAATCGTTACGCATATTTGCTTTCAAAATTGAAAAATTCTTTGCTAATTTCTTCGTATCAATATTTCTGACTATCGCATAATTTTCCATATTCGCAACTTGTTTCATTATTGAATTTATTTCCGTTCCCGAACAAGAAAGCCAGTATCTTCCACACGTATCGTCTTTATCCGAAATACAAGTATGCTTTATTCCGCTTTTAATTATTATCGCATCCCCTTTATGAAGCGTAAAAGTTTCCTTTTTATCATCGTCTTCTATAATAAAATAACAAGTTCCGTTATTGACAAATTGAATTATATTATTGGTTCGCAAATCCGTATAAGTATAATTCGGCTCGTTTTTATGCCAACCGAATTCATCAACTTTAAAATCTTCACCGTAAAAAAAATTGTTATAATATATCCAAAACAGTTCTTTTTCTTTTATTTCCTTCACAACTTCTCCCTAAATCTACATATATTTATTATTTATCTCTCTTAATATTAAATACGATTTTTTTAGTAAAGTCAATACGTTTTTGTATAAAACAAAGCGGGGAAACCCGCTTTGTTTTTATCAAGTATTTTAATTTATTCCGTGAACGTTACTAATATAAAGCATCGTAGCGGTAGCACCCCAGAAACATAAGTAAATATTTCCGTCGGAACCTACAATGTTAGTAGGAACATCTATAACTACCGTATAAGTTTTACCCGTTTCAACCGTACCGTTTCCGTTATTATTACCAAATATACGGCTTTCTTTATCGGAAACTTCAACTTCCATTCCGTTATAATACAATTTAGCATTACTGTCTTTTATTTTATATATAGAATCGGCTCCGTTAACTTTTAACTTGAAGTCAATGTACGGACCATAACTGTTATTTCCGTTATGACTAAACGAGTTAAACGTAATATCAAACGAAATTTTAGAATATCCTACACCGTTTATTTTTATTGCATAATCATTAGTAGAATTTGCCGCCGAATGAGAGGTAGTTTTTGTATAAGCGTAGTTACCACCTACAACGTTTCTATTATTGCTTGTAATTTGTAAACCATTATTCGTGGTTACACTTAAATCTTTCTTACCTTTAACGTTTGCATAATATATATCTATATTTGTTGTATTACCCCAGAAACACATACACAAATCGTTTTTATATACTCCGGTGGTTGGGAAATTCGGGATTATAGTTACTCTATACCACTTGCCCGTACTAAGCGTTCCGTTGCTATTATTACCTACGTATCTCATGCTTCTATCTACACCAAGAGAAACGTCAATTCCCGTTGACAAATCAACTACCGAAACGTTGGCTTTATCTAAAGTTGAATAGTGATTGTTGCTAGCGTCAAATAAGCATAAATCAAGTAAGGTCGGCCTTGAACCGTAAGATTGATAGTATATATCAAAAGACAATTCTCTAATTAAGTTTATATCTTTAAATTTAACTGTTCCCGCATTAGTAAAGTTTGCCGACGGATTAGTATTTGTTGAAGCATTTACGTAACGGTAAACCGTTCCGTCAATAGAATAACCGTTAACCGATTCAGGAATATTTTCAGTAACCACACTAATAAGTGAAGCCGTATTACAAGTTACTTGAACGTCAACTATGCACTTTTCGGTAGATTTTTTATATTTTGCCTTATAAGTTGCATCACCGTCACAAACGGTATTAGGTTCAATATCCCATCCGTCTAACTCATAAACAAAGTTAGCATCTTCCTTAGTTGAATTTTCTGGAACAATTACAGTTTCGCCTTTATATAATTTTTGAACGTAATCGTCTTCGCCGTTTTCAAATTTGAAAGTTACCGTGCATTGTTTTCCCTTAAAGTAAGGAGTTCTGAAATAAACGACGGTTTCATCGCCATTAGTTTGCGTCGTATAAATTTTATACGTTAAACCTTCTTCACTCGTTTTAATTCCAGATACGTCGTATTCCGCTGTGTACCAAACGCCTTTTTCTAAATTTAATCTGTCAACTACACTGCCATTAGAAGTTTTAATTATAGGCACAATTATTTGCGGAGATGCAGAATATTGATTTAATCTCAAATCAAGTTTTACTTTTGATGCGTCTACTGCGGAAGCAGGTGCATTTTCAACGTAAAAATCAAGATATAATTTATCAACGTTATTATTCTTTGAATAGAATTGGAAACCCGCATTATCCGCTGAATGTTCACTTGTTTTAATATGTTTTAAAACTCTTTCACCATTTAATACGGTCATTTGCCCGTACGTGTAGTGAATATTAAGTTTATTTTTATCTACGTTTACCGAAGATACTCCGTAAATATTGAAAGGCAATTCAATAGTATGTTCGGTTGGTATATTTTTAGTATATATAGCGTTATAAGTAGCGTTATCGTTAACCGCCACTACGATATTGTCCCAGTCGTAGAATGTATAACCTTGCTTTTCCAATTCACTTTCACTCGGTAATATTACTTCGTCACCGAAAGCGTAATCGGAATTACTTAAAATCACATTTCCGTTTGCGTCTTTAAAATCTACGGTATAAGATATTTCAGTCGGTTCGGTAGATAAATTGCTAAACAACTCGTTATCTTCCGCTTTTTTAAGTCCTTTCCCTAAATAAATCGTTTTGCCGGTAAAATCAAACTCTTTTTGTATTTTGTCTTTTAAGCCTTCGTATTGTGCCTCGCTCATTACTTTGATAGGAAAATTTTCGCTTCCAAACCAAGAGTAACCTTTACAGTTATAAATGAAACTTGCCTCATCCAAAGCACTTTCTATCGTTGCTTTATTTACTACGTCGTATAAATTTCGTGTTATATTTTCAATATTATTGATTTTTGCATATTCGTGCGTAGTTTCCGATTCACCTTCCGTATTTATTACCGCAACGCTTACCAAATTTGCTCTTTTATTATTGTCCGAAAGTCTTATTAAACAACCATGTGCATAATAGTAGCCGTCGTCAAAATATATTTTTTGCTCATCAACATTGACAATATATTTCTTTTCAACGTTTAAATAGTTTCCATCATTGATTTTATCGTACTCAATTCTACTCGTAATAATAAACTGCATTGTAACTTTATTTTCGGTATCGTTGGTTACGATTTCGTCATATTTATCTTTTCCTATTTTTACTTTATAACGAATACCGCAATCGTCACTCAATTTTAATTGAACACCGTCAAGCATAACGAAAGTGTTATCCGTTTCAGTATCCGCTTTAACATTATACGCACCTATTCCAATACACGTTGAAACAGCACATATAATAGTCAATAGGCTTACTATTATGAACTTTTTACCACCTTTTAACAATTCCATATTTTTCCCTCTTTCCCTACATTTCACCTTAAAACTTAATTGAACCGTCGTCTATTGTATCGTTATCTTTATCTAATGAAGAAACGGTAACAATATCATCAAGCCTTAATAAATTTATTTCTAAACTCGGTGAAATATATAATTTCTCATTTTCCATTTTTACCTCCAAAATGCAAATGTTTCCATTTATCAATGATAATCACAAATTTTACCACACATAAAAGATACCATATAGAATATTTTTAGTAAATAAACTAATGTTGCAAAATTGTAGTAAAAATGTTGCTTTTTGCAATACTATACTATACTATTATACTTCATTTACCTATTTACTTATCTAATTTAAAACAAATATAACCACCAAACTATCTTTATATAATCATAAAAATTGACAATAATATAAAATTATGAGATTATATACGCATTCTTCATTATTTTATTAAATATAAAGCCCGACTGAAGTTTAGTTCTGTCGGGCTTATTACAATATATCTCGTT
>JAZRVG010000036.1:0-3334 GCA_045599025.1 Christensenellaceae bacterium
TATCCGTGATACGGACATGGCTGCAGAAATGATGTCATTTACTAAGAATAATATCTTAATGCAAGCTGCTCAATCGATGTTAGCTCAAGCTAACCAACAGCCACAAGGCGTATTACAACTATTAGGTTAATTCTAATAATAATTTTTTCAATAACCATTCTCAGTATGAGAATGGTTTTTTGTTTACTTTTTTTTAAAAGTGTCGATATATATAATAATACTATAATACTCAAAAGGACAAACTTATGGAAAATAGCAATAATTTTGAAAAAATTGAAGAACTAATTAAACGCTATAAAGTAAGCGAAACAGGTTTAGTCCGTTCAAAACTCCGTTTGCAAGAAGTTGACGAAAGTTTGAAAGAGAATAGAAAAAATTTGGAAGAGCGTGGCGTAAACGAAAATTTAGTTGCGTTAAATAAAGAAAGAACGGAACTCAAAAAGAAAATTTCCGCTTACAAAAGGGAAGTAAACATTAGTTATAACGAGTGCGAAAAACTTATTTTTAAAGGTATTGAAGAAAATTATACCGAAATTTACGATAATTTCTTATCACGCTTATACGGAATTAAAACGGAAATAATTTATAAGCGTTTAGGCGACGATTTTGACGAAGATACTTGCGTTGCCGATTCGGTTATAGTAACCAAAAACAAATCTCAACACGGTAAAATTATAAGAACGCTTAAATTCGGGTTAAAAAATACGGAGCAAAACGTGGTTTACGAAAAGGCTCTTGTAGAAGTGTGTGCTTTCGTAAGGAAACAAAAAGCAGGCATTACTATGGTGTTTGATACCGATATGTTCAAAAGAAGATGAAAAAATACGAAATTTTAATAACCGATTTTGACGGAACGCTTTTACGTGACGATAGAACGATATCAAAAGAAACGGTTAACGCTATTGTGGAATTTGAAAAGCGTGGCGGAAAGTTCGTTATAAATACGGGAAGAACTAAATCGGCAATAGATAAAATAATATACGAATACGGTATAACGCCGTTACTTCTTTCGGCAAACGGTGCGGAGTTTACCAATCTAAAAACGGGGAAAACGCTTTTTAATAAATGTGTTCCAAACGGCTTGGCGTACGAATTCGTTAAATTCGTTGAAAGTTTAGGGCTTTACGTTTTTTATTACCCCGAAAACAATTTCGTAGTAGCGTATGAAAACGCAAGAAGTGACAGGTATCAAGTAAACGGAAAAATTGTCCGTAAAATTTATAATCCGGTTAGTGAATACGTTAAATTATGCGGGAAAAGTACACCGAAACTGCTTGTTTTTGACGATAAAGAAAAACTTGATAAACATTTTTTAACTATAAAAAATAAATTTGAAAATCTTGAAGTTATAAGAAGTAACGATTTTCAAATTGACGTAAACTTAAAAGGCGTTTCAAAGGGTACGGGCGTTAAGCAAGTTGCAAAATATTTCGGTTTAACCGAAAATGACGTTATAGGCGTTGGCGATGCGGGAAACGATATTCCTATGCTTGAAGTGGTAGGTATGCCGATAGCCGTTCAAAACGCACAAGAAAACGTTAAAAGTATTTGTAAAAAGATTGTTCCGAGTAATAACGATAACGGAATTAAATTTATAATTGAAAATTATTGCATTTAAAACGACTAATTATTTAGTCGTTTTCTTTTATGTTTACGATAAGTTTATTTTCGGTTTCAACGGTGTATAGCGATGCTTTTTCGTTAGTGATAATTATAGTTTCGTAATTGTTTTTAGGTAACGGAATAACGAAAATAGGGTTGCCTATAAAAGAATATAAATCTTCAGTTCTTTCCGTTAAAGAAGAAGATAAAAAACTTGAAACGTTTGCACGAATACCTAATAGTTGAAAAAACAAACAGTTTTTTATAGACGGGGGAATTGCGTTTATATCCGTTAAAAATTCCGTTTTTCTACTTAAAAGCGAGAAAGGGTTTGAAAAAGCCCACTCTTCCGAAACAACGGTAGGCACTATAAGATTGTATTGTTTTTGAGTTTTTAAAGTGCTTTCAATAGTGAAAGAATCGGTTACGTTTTTATAAACGATTTCCGCCTTGTTGTTTGAAAGTTCGTATATAAAAATTGCAGTACTTTTACCGAAAAACAAGGCTATAACATGGTTTTCGTGCATTTTTATCTCTACTTTTTCGGGGTAAAAGGGTAATTCTTGAGTGTCAAAAAACGCTCCGTCTATACTGTATTTTATAGAGCCGTCTAAATAAACGGTAAGTTTGAAAACGTCGCCGTAAATTTTATAATCGTTTTGAAAAATAACTTTAAAAGGTAAATTTCTTTTTTTCTTAAATAACGGAATTATTATTTTTAAGTCTTCTACTTCGTAATATTTTACTTGCGAGTAATTAGATATAGTGGCGTTTACTTCGTTATATTCTCCGTCAATATCTTTAAAAGAAAGAAGTGAATTTTCGTCAACTTCGGCGTATTTTAAATTTTTGTTTACCGTACCTAAATACGTTCCGTTTTCCGTTAAAAAACAGGGTATTTCACTAATAAAAAACAATCTCATATCAAATTATATTAAAAATGATAAAACTATATGTATTTTAACAAATTAAAAGGTCAATAATTTGAAAATAAAAGGAGATTTTTATGAGTGAGTTTAACCAAACGAACACAAAAGAACTTATTGAACTTTGTAAAAAATACAAAACGGAAGGGAAAGGCTTAACGAGTGCTTTTAAAGATTTTTCAAATAAGCACGAAATAGCGGAAGGTAGCGTTAGAAACTTTTATTATAAAACGGTAAAAAAGGCGAATAAAGATAATAAACTTAAAAGAAAATTAGGTATAACCAACGAACTTTTTCCTAAATTCATTGAAGAATTTAATTATCAAGAAGAAAGGGAATTACTTTATACCGTACTAAACGGGTTAGCGAAAGGAAGGTCGGTAAGAAACGTTATTTTGGAAATATCTAATAACAACGAAAAATTAGCGTTAAGATTTCAAAACAAATACCGTAATTTGCTTATAAAAAAACCGAATTTGGTAATGGAAACCGTTGAAAAAATAAAGACTGAAAGCGGAAAAACTTTTAACCCGTATAAACAAAAACAAAACAAGGTTGAAAACGACTTGGAAAAAGAGATAAACGGGCTTATAGAACGGTTATTAGAACCTTATATTCAAGAAAACGGACTTTTAAAAGACAAAATATCAAGGCTTGAAGAGAAGATTTTTCTTACGGAAAAGGGAAATAACGGTAAAAATATAAAAGATTATTTTTTAGACGTTAGAACGAAAAATTAACTAAAAGCAAACAATTTTTTCTTATTTGTTGCAAAATAATATAATATTTGTTATTATATTAAATAT
>JAZRVG010000037.1:0-7852 GCA_045599025.1 Christensenellaceae bacterium
GTTTTTTAAAATTTCGTTAAGTTCTTCAATACTTCCTTCTTTTAGATTGGCTTTACTAACTACGTGTGCTTGAACGTTTGAAATATAAATAAAGTAGTAGTCTTTCGTTTCTTTAATTTTGTTTATATAAGAAGTGTATTTGCAACTTGTATTACTAAAATAATCTTCACCTTTTTGTTGAACCATTTCAAATTTATCGTCGTAAAAAGTGTAAGTTTCTATCGTGTTTTCGCTTAAAATCGGCATAGATTTATTGATTTTCTTTTGTAATAAGAAAGTTAAGCCTACACATAAAGGTGTAAAGCAAACGCCAAAACATAACATAAAAATACCGAAAGCCGTATCTTCTTCTAAAATGGAAGTAACGCCTAAAAATGCAAATAATAAAGAGAAAATTAAGTACATCCACCATAATTTTTTCATTGTAAAAATATTTAAACTTTTCGTTACGTTTTTATCAAATTTTGATTCAAAAACTATCATAACATAACTCCTAAAATAAAAATAGTACGTTTTTATGATATACAAAAATTAAAAAATTGTCAATATATTTGAGTTTTTATTTAAGATATTGTATAATAATTAAAAAGCAAATTTAAGTGCTTGAAAAAGACATATTTAAATTAGAAATACTACGCAAATTATATTGATAAATAAAAATGATAAAGGGAAGTAAAAATGGACATTAAGTTTGGTAAATTAAATATTCTCGGTGTAGATAAAAACGGCGAAAGCAGTTTGCCTAATTTTGACGGAACTATACTGTCTACAAAATTTTATTCGGAATTAGACGAAGACGACGAATTGTTTTTAAATTACGACCCTATAAAAAGTTCTTTTCCGTACCGTAAACAAGATAACTATTTTAGAGTTTTAAAACCTAAAACTTTTGATACCGTTATTTTGGAAAACGAATTTTTAAAAGCGGAGTTTATTCCTTCGTTAGGCGGAAGGTTATGGTCGTTATACGATAAAAAGAATAACAAAGAATTGCTATATAAAAACAAAGTTTTCCGTTTATGTAATTTAGCAACGAGAAACGCTTGGTTTTCGGGTGGTATAGAGTGGAACTGCGGAATAACGGGGCATTCTCCATACACTTGTTCAACCGTTTATTCCGAATATCTTTACGACGGCGATACGCCGATTTTTAGAATTTACGAATTTGAAAGGGTTAGAAAAATTACCTACCAAATAGACTTTTCTTTACCGAGCGGTTTTCCTTTTTTGCGTTGCCGTGTAAGAGTGGTAAACGAGTTGGAAGATACTAACACTATGTACTGGTGGACTAACGTTGCGGTAGAAGGAAAAACGGGAACGAGAATTATAACGCCAAGCGAATACGCCTATACCATTAAGCGTTGCAACGATAAGCGTGTGGTTTACAAAAAGACAGTTCCTAACGACGGCGGAGTAGATATTACTTACCCCGAAAACGATAAATTAGCACAAGACTTTTTCTGGAAAACGGCAAATGCAAACAGAAAATATATTTGTGCAGTAGATAAAGACGGCTACGGGTTGTTACAATTTTCTACCGACAGGCTAAAAGGAAGAAAACTTTTCGTTTGGGGACAAGGGGAAGGTAGTTTTAACTGGCAAAAAAATTTGACCGGCGACGGCGAAGACGGTAAGTATTTTGAAATACAATCGGGTTTAGCAAGCACGCAATACGAAAACTTGCCTATGCCACCTAACTCCGTTTGGGAGTGGTTTGAATTATACGGAAGTATAAGTTTAGATAAAACGGTTGCTCACGGAGACTTTAAAACTGCTCAAAACGCCATTGAAGAATATATTGATAAAATTATATCAAAAGACGAATTAAATATTCTTTTGCAAGAAACCAAATCTATTGCACTTAAAAGCGGAAAAACCGTAACGGTTGGTGGCGGTTACGGTGCTTTGGAAAATATGCGAAGGGCGTTTTCAAACGAAAAACCGCTTTCTTCTCATTTGAATTTTACGAATATCGGCGAAGAGCAAAATCAATGGATAACCTTGTTAAAAGAAGGCACTATCGGTTTGCATAAGGTTAACGAAGTTCCTTCTTCTTGGATGAAACAAGGCGAGTGGATTACTCTTTTAGAAAAATCAATTAAGGGTAAAGACAAGAATAACTGGTATGCTTATATGGAGTTATCGGCAAGTTATTTGTCGCTTGGACTTTTGAAAAAATCAAAAAATTATGCAATAAAGTCAATAAATCTTGAAAATTCCGCTTGGGCAAATTTCCTTTTGGCAACGGTTTACGACTTTTCGGGTAATACAAAAAAATGTGCCGAATACGCCTTAAAAGCATATAATCTTTTGCCGAACGATATATCAATTATTAAATTTGCCGTTCAAAAATTATCTAACGCAAAAGAATATAAAAAAGTTATGGAAATTTATAAAAATCTTGACGAAAACGTTAAAAATATATCTCTAATTTATTTTTATTCGGTTAAAGCGTTACTTGAAACGGGGGACGTTGACACTGCGGAGAAAATGCTATTTACAAACGAAGAAATAAAAACGGAATTTCGCCGTGAGGGCGAAAAATTTTTCACGGAGTTATGGTATAGATACTGCGAATTAAAAGCCAAAAAGGAAGGTTGTATTTTTAACGAAAATACTTGCGAAATCCCTTCAAAATACGATTTTAATTTGTAAGTAAAACCGTAATAAAATATATACGAAAAGCACCCTAAAAGTTGAACGCTTTTAGTGTGCTTGTTTTCTATTCTTTTATTAAATAATTTTCGTGCTTGTCGGGGTTGACTAAAAGCGTTTTAAAATCGGTGTAATTTACTTTACCTAACTTTCCACCGCTTTGCTTTTTTACAAACTTTTTATATGTGTAGTCAACTTCTATTTTCGTTCCGTTTTTGGCGTTTGATTTGCTAGCGCATATCTCCGCAGAAGTGAGTATTACGCTTATAGGTACTTCTTTGTTTTCCGTTTCTATAATAACGTGCGAAGAGTGATAATTTTTAACGTGTAGCCATATGTCTTTTGAGTTTGCCTCGTTTAAAAGAGCGTCGTTTTGAATATTGTTTTTTCCTACCTTAACTTTAAACCCTAAAACGTCGTAAACGGCGTAGTTCTTACTTGCTTTTTTAATAACTTGTTTTTTAATTTTACTTTGGTTGTTTTTATCAATTCCAACCCGTAAAAGTTCTTCTTTTATCTCTTTAAAATCGTTTACCGTTTTAGAAGTTTCCACCGATAGTTTTAAAGAATTTATATAGTCTATTTCATTTAAAACTTCTTCTTTTTGCGATTGAGAATATTCGTACGCTTTTTTGATTTTGGCATACTTTTTATAGTACTTTTCGGCATTTTTAGAAGGGGAAAGCAATGGGTCTAACTTGATTTTTACAATAGGCAAATCTTCTTTATAGTAGTTTTCCGTTTGTAAAAATTCGTCGCCACGCTTAATTTTATAAAGGTTTGCTATAATAAGTTCCCCGAAAAGTTGAAGTTCGCTTGAATTTCCGTAAGCGTCTTCGTTATTTTGAATAAGTTCCAACTTTTTAAGTTCTTTCTTTTCGTAGGCGTTAATTTTAGATAAAATAGAGTTTTTTTCGTTTGAAAACTGCTTGTTTTTTTCCTTTTCGGAATAGAATTTTGACTGTAAAAGCAAAAAGTCGTTACCGAATTCACGCTTGCCGTCAACGTGGTAATAGTCAACTGCGTAAAAGTCCGTTTTAACTTCGTTTTTTATTATAACCGCATTTGTTTTTGAATTTACGAAATCTAATATGCACTCGGTTATTTTTTCGGCGTTCTTTTCTTTTAAAAGATTTATTCTATACGCTATTTCATCCGCCGTAACGGGTGCAAAACCCGAAAAAGTTTTTATAATAAATTTAGATAAATCTTGCGAAAAATCATAATTTTCAAAAGCATTTAAAATAGCCGTTTTGTCCATAAAATCCAACTTATTTTGCGTTGAAGGGTAAGAGTATTTTGCTCCCGTAAAAGTAATTCTTTCACTCGTTAAATTTTGCGGTGTTTGCTTTAACGCACCTAAAATAATTCCGTCCTTTACCAAAAAAACGTTGGAGTATTTCCCCATTATTTCGGCGTATAAAATAAAAGCGTTTTCGTCTTTAAGTTCGTTTTTATTTTTAAAGTGAATTGCTACTATTCTGTCGCTTATAGGAGTTTCAATTTTGGTAATTTCCGCACCTTGTAAGTGTTTACGGAGGAGCATACAAAAGTTTGGGCATACAAGCGGATTTTCAAGTTCTACCGAACTTAAACCGACTCTGCAAAGTTCCGCAAAAGTGCATACTTCCAAAGTATAAACTTTACCTAAATAAACGGTGAATAAAATTTCGTCGTTATTCGGCTCGGTGATTTTGTTTACTTTTGCACCTACTAAAAGGTCGTTAAGTTTTTCCGCCGTTTTTCTAACGGTGAACAAATCTTGTGGCATAAAATTCCCTAAATTTCTAAATTTTTGCTTATATTGTATATTATTATAACTAATTTGTAAATAAAATAGCGTAAAAACTTTACAATAACGAAAAATTTTGGTAAAATAGTTTAACGAAATAAATCTATAAGGAGAAATTTATAGTTATGAAATACAAATTTGAAAATGCAGAAAAGAGTACCGTTAAAATTAAAATTACTCTTAACGCTCAAGAATGGGCGGAGGCTCAAACCGTAGCCTACAATAAAACAAAGGGTAAATTCAATATTCCCGGTTTTAGAAAGGGACACGTTCCAAAGAACATTATTGAAAAAACTTACGGACAAGGCGTATTTTTTGAAGACGCTATCAACTACGCTTTCCCGAAATATTATTACGATATTTTAGACAAAGAACCTTCTATTGAGGCTGTTGACAGACCGGAACTTGACGTTGATAAAATTGACGAAAAGGGTATCACTCTTATCGCTATCGTTCCCGTTAAACCGGAAGTTAAACTCGGCGAATATAAAGGTATAAAGTTTGATAAAATTGTGTATAATGTAAAGGACGAAGACGTTGACGCTGAACTTGACAGACTCGTTAAGAGAAATTCAAGAGAAGTTGCCGTAACCGACAGACCTTGCAAACTCGGTGATATCACCGTTATTGACTATTCCGGCTCTGTTGACGGTGTTAAATTCAACGGCGGTACTGCCGAAAAACAAAACCTTGAACTCGGTTCCGGTCAATTTATCCCAGGTTTTGAAGACCAAGTCGTAGGTATGAATATCGGCGACGAAAAAGACGTTACCGTTAAATTCCCCGACGATTATCACGCAGAAGAATTAAAGGGTAAAGAGGCTGTATTCGCAGTTAAACTTCACGAAATCAAAGCAAAAGAATATCCCGAAGTAAACGACGAATTCATTAAAGAGGCAGCAGGCGAAGAAAGCGTTGACGCATTTAAGAAGTCTACCAAAGAAAAACTTCAAAAACAAAACGACGCTCGTGCAAAAGCCGAATTAGAAGATAAGATTATTAAAACTGTCGCAGACAAGAGCGAAATGGAAATCCCCGACGCTTTGGTTGAAAGACAAGTTGACAATATGGTTCAAGAAATGGAATACAGAATGATGTATCAAGGCTTGAAACTTGAAGACTATCTTAAATACAGCGGTCAAACTATGGAACAATACAGAGAAGGTTTCAAAAAACAAGCGGCAGAACAAGTTAAAATGCAACTTGTAATTGATAAAATTATTACCGTTGAAGATATCAAAGCAAGCGAAGAAGAAATTGACGCTAAAATTAACGAACAAGCAGTTAATATGGGTAAATCTTTTGAAGAATACAAGAAAACTCTTAACGACCGTCAAATCGCATACTTTGAAAACAACGTTCAAATTGACAAGGTATTCGCTTTCTTAACTGCAAACAACAAAATTGACTAATTTTAAGGAGTAATATGTTAATTCCTACCGTTATTGAACAAACTAACAAAGGCGAAAGAGCCTACGATATTTATTCTCGTCTTTTAGAAGACAGAATTATTATGCTGTCGGGCGAAATTGACGATGCAGTTGCAAACGCAATAGTGGCTCAACTTATATTTTTAGAAGGTAAAGACCCCGATAAAGATATTTGTTTATATATCAACAGTCCGGGTGGTTCGGTAACCGCAGGACTTGCTATTTACGATACTATGAATTACGTTAAGTGTGACGTTTCAACTATTTGTATCGGTATGGCTGCGTCTATGGGTGCGTTTTTACTTTCAAGCGGTAAAAAGGGCAAGAGATTTGCTCTTCCTAACAGTGAAATTATGATTCACCAACCGTTAGGCGGTGCTCAAGGTCAAGCAAGCGATATAAAAATTCAAGCCGACCACATTATCAAAATTAAACAAAAACTCAATAAGATTTTATCGGAAAATACGGGAAAACCTATTGAACAAGTTGAAAAAGATACGGATAGAGACAATTATTTGTCCGCCGAAGAAGCACTTGAATACGGTTTAATTGATAAAATTTATTACGCCAGATAAAAAGTATTGATTTTTTAGAAGGAATATAATGGCAAATAATATAGATAACAATAAAATTGACGAACGTGTTTGTGCTTTTTGCGGAAGACCGAAAGAAGTTGCTAAAAGGTTAGTTGCAGGACCTAACGGTTTGTATATTTGCGACGAGTGTTTGGAACTTTGCAACTACATTTTGGAAGAAGAAGACCAAGAAAACGAAAACACGGCGGTTGAACTCAAAAAACCGAAGGAAATCAAAGAAGAACTTGATAAATATATCGTTGGTCAAGAAAGTGCCAAAAAAGTTTTGTCGGTTGCCGTTTACAATCACTATAAACGCATAAACGAAATTTCAAAGCACAAGGACGACGATACCGAAATAGAAAAGAGCAATATTCTTCTTTTAGGACCTACCGGTTCGGGTAAAACCTTACTTGCAAGAACGCTTGCCAAGATTTTAAACGTTCCCTTTGCCGTTGCCGACGCTACCACTTTAACGGAAGCGGGCTACGTTGGAGAAGACGTTGAAAATATCTTGTTGAAACTTATTCAAAATGCCGATTACGATATAGAGCGTGCCGAACGTGGTATCGTTTATATAGACGAAATTGACAAAATCGCAAGAAAGAGCGAAAACGTTTCAATCACCCGTGACGTATCTGGTGAAGGCGTTCAACAAGCACTTTTGAAGATAATAGAATCAACGGTTGCATCCGTTCCACCGCAAGGGGGAAGAAAGCATCCGCAACAAGAACTTATAAGAATTGACACCACGAATATTTTATTTATTTGCGGTGGGGCGTTCGTTGGACTTGACAAGATTGTTGAAAAGAGAAAAGACGTTTCAAGTTTAGGTTTCGGCGGTGCGGTTTCCAAAATTAACGACGATGAAAATTCGGCTCTTAAAGAAGTGCAACCGCAAGACCTTACTAAATTCGGTTTAATACCCGAATTTGTCGGTCGTGTACCTATAACGGTATCACTTGAACCGCTTACGGAAACTGCTCTTGTAAAGATTATGACAGAGCCTAAAAACGCTTTGGTAAAACAATACAAAAAACTTATAGGTATGGATAATTGCGAACTTGAAGTTACTGAAAGTGCCGTTAAAGAAATTGCAAAAAAAGCAATATCTTTAAAAACGGGAGCAAGGGGACTTCGCACCATATTTGAAGGCTTAATGCTTGACTGTATGTACGATATTCCGAGTGAAGAAGACGCAGTTAAAGTTATTATTGACGACGAAGTGGTAAAAGGCAATAAAAAACCCGAAGTTATCAAAAAAGAAATAGCGTAATTTAAGCGTGCCGTTCGGCACGCTTTTATATTGTTTATTCTATTAAAAAAACACTTGATAAAATATTAAAAATATATTAAAATATATTCTATTATGGAAGAAAAAGAAATTTTAAACGAAACAC
>JAZRVG010000038.1:0-3467 GCA_045599025.1 Christensenellaceae bacterium
ATGAAAATTTTAGTAACCGGTGCAAAGGGCATGGTAGGAACGGCTCTTTGCAACAATCTTAAAAATATAAGAGACGGAAAGAACAGAACAAGACCCAACCTTCATATTGAAGAAATTTACGAATACGATTTAGGCGATGAAAAAAGGTTAGACGAATATTGTCAAAAATGCGATTTTGTTTTCAACCTCGCAGGAGTAAACAGACCTACTAATTCGGAAGATTTTTATAACGGAAATTTCGGTTTTGCCACTACTCTTTTAAACACATTAAAGAAATATAACAACAAAGCGACAATAATGCTTTCTTCGTCTATTCAAGCCACTTTAATCGGCAGATATAACGGCGATTACGGTAAGAGCAAACTTGAAGGGGAAGAATACGTTTTCAATTACGGAAAAGAAAACGGGGTTAAAGTTGCCGTTTACCGTTTCCCTAATTTAATGGGACATAGTAGACCGAAATATAATTCTTTCGTTTCAACGCTTTGCTGGTGCGTTGCTAATGACGAACCGTATACAATAAATGACAGAGCAAGTGAACTTGAACTTCTATATATTGACGACCTTATTGAAGGTATGTACGATTTGTTAGAAGGTAAAGAATTACATTGTGAATTTGACGGTGTAAATCCCGTTATTAAAGAAGACGGAAAATATTGCGTTGTTCCCGTCACTCATAAAGTAACGCTTGGCGAAATAGTTGATTTGCTTGAAGAATTCAAATTAGAACCTAAAACTCTTTTAATGCCCAAAATGGCGGAAGGGAGTTTTGCTAAAAAGTTATATTCTCTTTACTTAACCTATTTGCCGAAAGAAAAATTCAAATACCCTTTGAAAATGAATATAGACGATAGGGGAAGTTTTACCGAACTTGTACATACTCTTGATTGTGGACAAGTTTCAATAAACATAAGCAAACCGAATATAGTAAAAGGTGAGCATTGGCACAATTCCAAATGGGAACTTTTTATAGTAGTTTCGGGGCATGGGCTTATACAAGAAAGGAACATAGTAACGGGCGAAACGGTTGAGTTTGAAGTAAGCGGAGACAAAATAGAAGCGGTATATATGATACCCGGTTGGACGCATAATATAATCAACCTTTCAAAAACGGAAAATTTAGTTACGGTTATGACTTGCAACGAAATTTTTAATCCGAATAAACCGGACACATTTTTTGAAAAAGTAAATAAGTAAAATAAAGGACAAAATAAAAGTGAAAAAAATAGGCGTTATAGGCTCTGGGGCTTGGGGAACGGTTATTGCGTCAATGCTTGCGGATAACGGACATAAAGTTTGTATTTACGGCATTGACGAAAACGAAATTCACGATTTAACCGTTAACCGTAAAAATACTAAATATTACGGAATTCATTATATTGTAAACGCTAAATTAAACGTTACAAACGATTTTGATACCGTTAAAAAGTATAATGACGTTTTCGTTATAGCAGTTCCGTCTTTTGCCATAAGCGAAACGATAGACAAACTCAAAAATTACATAACTAAAACTACTATTATCATAAATTTGGCAAAAGGCTTTATTGAAGATTCTTCGCAAACTATCGGGGAATATATAAGGTCTTTACTTCCTATTGAATTTAAAGATAACGTTGTATCTTTGTTAGGACCTACTTACGCAGTAGAAGTTGCCGAAAAACAACTTACGGCAATAACGGCATCGTCATATTCGTATAACGTTTCAAAAGAAGTTCAAAAAATATTTGAAAACGGTTATTTTAAAGTTTTTCCGAGCGACGACCCTATCGGTTGCGAATATTGTTCTTCGCTAAAAAACATAATTGCTTTGGCGTGCGGAATTTCGGACGGTTTGGGAAATAAAGTAAACACCCGTTCGGCAATAATTACCGAAGGACTTAAAGAGATAAGCAAGTTTGTTTCTCTACTTGGCGGAAACGAAAAAACTTGTTACGGCCTAGCGGGAGTTGGCGATTTGGTTTTAACTTGTGCAAGTTCCACCTCAAGAAATTACAGTGCCGGCTATGAAATAGGTAGAACTTCGGTTGAAGAATTTTATAAAACTAATGCGAAAACCGTTGAAGGTGTTTTTGCTTGTAAAATAGCAAATCCCATAGCAAAAAAGAACGGGTTTAGCGTTCCTTTAATAGAATTTATTTATAATATAATGATAGACGGAAAAGATATAAATAAAGAACTTGTGATTTTAAACGAGAAATTGTTTAATTAACAATCTACGTAGTATTTATAAAAATGTTTTTTTAAAAATGATAAGGGAATAATTGATGAATAAATTTCAAAAAGACGTTTTAAGTTTGATATCATCTTCGTTAAACGGCTCGGCTTTGAATATTGACAACTTGGATTATAATGCAGTTTACGTTTTTGCTAAAAGGCAACAAATAGCAGGTCTATTGTACGATTCTTTAAGTAAAACAGACGGATTTTTAAGTTCGGAAATATACGATAAATTTTTCAACTTATATATTGCGAATTTGCAAATGAGTGAAAATCAATCGTACGAAATAGACAATTTACTCAAAAATTTTGATGAAGACGGAATTGATTATCTACCGTTAAAAGGTACGGTTTTAAAGAAACTTTACCCAAGACAAGATATGAGAAGTATGAGTGACGCAGATATACTCATAAAGTTAGAGCAATTACCTAAAATTAACGAGATAATGAAAAATTGTGGGTTTTCTTACGAATACGAAAGCGACCACGAATTAAGTTGGATTAAAGACAAAGTTCATATAGAGTTGCATAAGCGTTTAATTCCGTCATATAACAAAGATTACTACGATTATTACGGAGACGGTTGGAAGTTTATAAAAGACAACCAAATGAATAAAGAAGACTTTTTTATATATATTTTCACGCATTTTGCAAAGCATTACCGAGACGGCGGTGTAGGAATAAAGTATATGGTTGATTTTTACGTTTACACAAGCAAATATCAACTAAATTACGGTTATATTGAAGAAGAACTTAAAAAATTGCAATTATATGACTTTTATATAAATATAACGGACGCTATAAACGTGTGGTTTAATAAAAAAGAAGAAACCGACAAAACTAATTTTATAACGGACTTTGTTTTTGAAAGTTATGTTTACGGCAACGAAGATACGCACGCTAAATCAGGTGCTCTTAAAATTTCTAGAACGACTAAAACGCCTAAAATTAAAAAGGTATTCACTTTAATTTTTCCAAGTTATAAAACAATGGTATTAAAGTATTCGGTATTAAAAAAATTACCTATACTTTTGCCGTTTGCCTACGTTTACAGAGCGTTTGAAATTTTATTTACAAGACCAAAAAGAATAAAGAAAAATTTAAAAGAATTAAAATACTATTCAACCGACAGTATTAAAGGATATCAAGAACAATTAAACTACGTCGGTTTAGACTACAATTTTGACAATAAACAAGAAAAGCAGTGAGAAAATCTCACTGCTTTAAATTTACAACCCAAATTTTACCCC
>JAZRVG010000039.1:0-4115 GCA_045599025.1 Christensenellaceae bacterium
ACGCCTGTTTTCAAAAAAGCCGAGAGTGGAAAATAAACCGCAAACGGTGTAAGTTCCCGAATATTCTCCCAACGGAACGGAAATAGAATCGCCTAATTCAATACCGAGCCGTTGTGCCTTTTGGTAGGTAAGACCTATCGTGTTTTTAGAGTAAGGAAGAACGCCTTCCGCTAACTTTACTAGATTAGAATTTGACGCTAAAACCCAGTTTGACGCTACTGCGGAAATTGTTATTTCGTTTTCTAAAATAGATAGAGTGGTTTCGCCCAAGTATTGAATAGGTAAAGTTTTTAGTCCTTTACCGTTTAAATCATTAGAAGAAATACCGTTTTCCTTATCGGAAATGCAAACTTCGTATCCGCCGAATTTACTGCTAACGATTTTTTCGGAAACTGCTAAAAGGTCGTTTTTTATATTAAGGTTTAAGTAAAAAACGGCACTTGATAAAGTTAAAGAAAGTAATATTAAAATAAACGGAATAGGATTTTTGCGTAAAGTTCTTAAAAAATAACGAAAAATAATAGACATAATTTTTATAGTTTATTATTTTAAAAATCCGTTTAAAATCTTTTCTTCGGCTTGTTTTTCGGTTAAGCCGAGCGACATAAGTTTTATAAGTTGTTCGCCGGCAATTTTGCCTATTGCGGCTTCGTGAACCAAACTTGCGTCAACGGAGTTAGCGTTAAGTTTCGGTTCTGCGGTAACGGTGCCGTTGTCCATAATAATAGCGTCGCACTCCGTTCTTCCGTTTGAGCGGTTGTTTCCGTTAATAACCGATACGTATCTTTGATGAGAATTTTCGGTTGCTATGGAACGGGAAATTACGTGTGCTTTTGAATCTAATCCGTTAAGGTCAACGGTGAAATCGGTTTCCGCCGTTTGAACGCCGTGCGTCATTATCTTTTCACGTATAATAAGGGTGGCGTTATCGTTTAACACCGCTTTGGTTTTTCTAAAAGTGGAGTCAACGCCCTTAATTTGAGCAGTTTCCATTTCCATATAACCGCCGTTATCTATCTCAACGATAGTGGTGGGGTTTAAAATTCTTGCACCCTTGCCTTTGCCTTCGCCGTAGTGTTTTTCTATATATTTTACTTTTGAATTTTTACCTATATGAAAAGCGTGAATACCGTCGTGTTCGCTTGCTTTGTCGCCCGAATTGCAAATACCGCAACCGGCAACTATTATAACGTCGGCATTGTCTTCAACGTAAAAATCGTTGTAAACAAGGTCGCTAAGTCCGCTTTCGGTCAAAATTACTGGTATATCAACTCTTTCTTTTTGGCAAGTTGATTTAATTATAATATCAATACCCGACTTGTCCGTTTTAGGTTTAATTTCAATGTTAGCAGTGGAATTTCTTCCTATTGATTTTCCGTTTTCACGAATATTGTAAGCACCGGTAGGAATTGATTCTATATCGGCAACTTCTTTCAAAAGATTTTTTTGAAGTTCGGTAAAAGCCATAATTTACGCCTCCGTTTTATCTGTTAAAACTTTACAAGCGGAAGGAGTGAAAATTTCCTTTAACACTTCTTCCTTTCGTCCGTCCGATTTAACACGCCCGTCGGCAATAATAATTATTCTTTCGGCTACGTTTAAAATTCTTTCTTGGTGGGAAATAATAAGTAAAGTGCCTTGCGTTTTTTTGATAAGTCTTTCAAAAACGGTAATTAAACTGTTAAAACTCCAAAGGTCAATACCTGCTTCGGGTTCGTCAAAAAGAGTGAATTCGGCATTTCTTGCCATAGTAACGGCAATTTCAATACGTTTGAGTTCTCCGCCCGAAAGAGAAGAATTTATTTCTCTGTTCACGTATTCTCTTGCACATAAACCTACTTCACTCAAATACGAGCAAATTTCCGCAACCGAAAGTTTTTTACCGCTTGCAATTTGAATTAAGTCGCTAACGGTAATACCTTTAAACCTTACGGGTTGTTGAAAAGCAAAGGCTATACCTTTGTTTGCACGTTCGGTTATGGAAAGATTTGTTATATCTTCGCCGTTAAATAAAATTTGACCACTCGTAGGGGTAATAATACCCATAATAATTTTGGCAAGCGTTGATTTGCCACCGCCGTTAGGACCGGTAAAACAAACCATTTTTTCGTCTATTTTAAGACTAATATCTTTGATAATTTCTTTTTTTACGCCGTTGTTTTCGGCAGTAAAACAAACGTTTTTAAGTTCTATCATAGTAATTAAAATTATAACCCACTTTTAGTAATTTAGTCAAGGAATTGCACGCTATCTTATAAAAGAGTAACTTTTATATCCTTTGGAAGTAGCGAAGAAACGTTTTTATTTGAAATTAGATAGTTAACTTCGTTAAGATTACAAAGTTTATACGGTGCGGTTTTTTCAAATTTGGAATCGTCTATAAGTAAAACGGAAAGGTTAGAGTTTTCTATCATAGCCTTTCTTATTGCGTTTTCTTGTTCAAAACAATCGTAAACGTTGCCTTTACTATCTACCGTATGAGCGGATAAAAATACCACGCTTGCGTGAAAATTTTTAACGGCGTTTTCGGCAAGTTTACCAACTAAAACGGAATTGTTTTCTTTTTCAACTATTCCGCCCGTAGAGTATGCGGTAATTCCCCTTGAAGTCAACGCCGAAAGAGTATCAATTCCGTTGGTAACGACTATGCATTTTTTTAATTTTTGCATTGCCTCCGCTATAAAATAGGTGGTGGTTGAGCCGTCAAGGAAAATAAGGTCGCCGTCTTTTATTAAAGATAAAGCGGTAATAGCCATTTTCTTTTTTTCAATACTGTTTTTGTGCGAACGGTAAGAAAAACTCGGGTAATAGTTGTTTTCAACTAAAATTTGAGCGCCCCCGTGCTTTCTTATTATTAAACCTTTTTCCTGCAAATCGTCAAGCGTACGCCTAACGGTAGAAGGGCTTATATAAAGTTTTTCCGATATTTCCAAAACGGAAGCGTAGTTTTGTTTTTCTAAAAGTTCCAAAATTTCGTTAAAATTATTATCTTTCATAATTACCGTTATTTTGACCGAAAACAAGCATAATTTAGAGCAATTTTACCAAAATTTCAATCAAAAATTCCATTATTTCAAATAAAAGTTGCTTATTTGATTATTTTTATTATAATATAATTACATAAAGTTGTCAATAAAGGAAGTATTATATGCAAAATTTTGACGTGTGCGTTATAGGTGGCGGAGTGATAGGCGGAACTATTCTCCGTGAACTTACGAAATACAATTTAAATGTTTGTTTAATAGAAAAAGAAAACGAC
This sequence comes from Christensenellaceae bacterium, assembly GCA_045599025.1. Classification (GTDB taxonomy): domain Bacteria; phylum Bacillota; class Clostridia; order Christensenellales; family Borkfalkiaceae; genus HGM11412. The sequence continues at coordinate 3,260 of JAZRVG010000039.1, forward strand.
GTTTGTATGGGGCAAAGCAAAGCGAACAGTGGAATAGTTCACGCAGGCTTTGACGCAAAAGAAGGAACATTAAAAGCAAAGTTTAACGTTTTAGGTAATAAAATGATGTCTTCTTTGGCAAACGAACTCGGCGTTAAATATTTTAATAACGGCTCGCTTGTTTTGGCTTTTAACGAAGACGAAGAAAAGTCAATAGACGAACTTTTAATTCGTGGCAAAAACAACGGTGTTGAAGGTCTTGAAATTTTAAATAAAGAACAAGTTTTAAGTTTGGAAAAAAACGTTAGCAAAAACGTTAAAAAAGCCTTGTACGCTAAAACGGGCGGAATAGTTTGCCCGTACGAACTGACAATTTCCGCTATCGGTAACGCTATGGATAACGGAGCAAAACTTTTTACCAACTTTAATATAGTAAGCGTTAAAAGTTTTAACGGCGGATATATAGTTAAAAATGAAAAGGGCGAAGAAATTTTTGCTAAAACTTTTATAAATTCGGCAGGTGGCGGAAGTGAAAGCGTAGCAAAACTTTTTTGTGATAATTCGGTTGAAATAGGTTATAGGCGTGGGGAGTATATGCTTTTAGATAAAGAAGTGGGAAATCTTGTAAAAACAACAGTTTTCCGTGCTCCAACGAAAGTGGGTAAAGGTATTTTAGTTTCCCCAACGGCAGATAAAAATATAATTTTAGGTCCAACCGCCGAAGAAATTGAAAATAACGATACGAAAACCACTTCTTCGGGCTTGTCTTTCGTAAAGCAAAAAGCGAACGAACTTGTTGAAAATATTCCTATGAGTGCGGTAATAACTTCTTTTTCGGGTGTTAGAGCCTACTCAAAAAAACACGATTTTATAATAG
>JAZRVG010000040.1:0-2814 GCA_045599025.1 Christensenellaceae bacterium
TTCATCGCCTAAATCGTATTCGTAAATTTCTTCAATATGAAGGTTGGGTCTTGTTCTGTTCTTTCCGTCTCTTATATTTTTAAGATTGTTGCAAAGAGCCGTTCCTACCATGCCCTTTGCACCGGTTACTAAAATTTTCATTATTGGTCTTTTCTCCAAACCATTTTGTTTACAACGTTAACATATCCTTGAATAATTCTAACAACTTTCATAGATACGGTTTCGTCAATATAGTCGGGACACGGCTTGCCTAAAACACCTCTTTGTTTCATTTCAATAGCCATATCCGTTGCATTGAGAAGTTCCTTCGTTGTAATTCCTGCCAAAATGAAATTGCCTGCCTCCAACGCTTCGGGGCGTTCGGTTGAAGTCCTAATGCATACCGCTGCGATAGGATGTTCTATTGACAAATAGAAGGAAGATTCTTCCGGTAAAGTGCCACTATCGGAAACGATAGCCAAAGCGTTCATTTGAAGTTTGTTGTAATCATTAAAGCCTAACGGTTCGTTTACTCTAACTCTTTGGTCAAGTTTGAAACCGCTCTTTTCAAGTCTATTCTTTGAACGGGGATGACAAGAGTATAAAATAGGCATATCGTACTTTTCGGCAAGTGCGTTTATTGCGGTAAAGAGTGAATTAAAGTTCTTTTCGGTGTCAATATTTTCTTCTCTATGAGCGCTTAAAAGAATATATTTATTAGGCTCTAAACCTAATCTTTCAAGAACGTTGCTTTTTTGAATTTTATCTAAATTCATGCGTAAAACTTCCGCCATTGGAGAGCCCGTTTGATACGTTCTTTCTTTCGGAAGTCCCGTATCCGCCAAATATTTTCTTGCAAATTCCGAATAGCAAAGATTTACGTCGGAAATAACGTCAACTATACGGCGGTTGGTTTCTTCGGGTAAGCACTCGTCTTTACAACGGTTTCCTGCTTCCATATGGAAAAGCGGAATATGAAGTCTTTTTGCGGAAATTGCCGAAAGACAACTGTTCGTATCGCCCAAAACAAGATATCCGTCCGGTTTGAGTTCACTTAAAAGTTCGTAAGAGCGAGCCAAAATATTACCGCAAGTAACACCTAAATTTTCGCCCACAACGGGAACTAAAATGTCCGGTCCAAACTCTCCAAAATTGTTTTTAAGTTCAAAATCTTCCCAAAAAACCGTAGAAAGATTCTTGTCCCAGTTTTGGTTATAGTAAATAACGCACACGTCAAAATATTCTCTTGCCCTTTTAATAACGGCGGCAAGCCTTATAATTTCGGGGCGAGTGCCGAGTCCGATACAAAGTTTTGTACGCCCGTTTTCCTTCCATTTAAAGTTATGTTCCATTTTACTTAACCTCTTTTGCAAGTTCTTCTTTGATATAATCAAGTTTCAACATTGTTTCCTTAATTTCTTCCAAGTTAAGTCTTCTTGTATTGTTAGAATTAAATTCTTCAATAGTTACAGCCTTTTTATTTCCGTCAGTGAAGTATTTATCGTAGTTAAGGTTTCTGTTATCCGCAGGAACACGATAGAAATTACCCATATCTTCGGCTTTTGAACATTCTTCTTTGGTAAGAAGAGTTTCATACATTTTTTCGCCGTGCCTAATACCGATTACTTTGATATCTTCCTTTTTGCCACCGAACATTTCAACAACCGCTTGTGCTTGCATACCTATTGTACATGCAGGTGCTTTTTGAACTAAAATATCTCCGTTTTGACCGTGTTCAAAAGCAAATAAGACAAGGTCAACTGCTTCTTCAAGACTCATAATAAAACGAGTCATAGAAGGTTCGGTTAACGTAACGGGTAAACCTTGCCTAATTTGGTCAATCCAAAGTGGAATTACCGAGCCACGAGAACACATTACGTTACCGTAACGGGTACAACAAATACGGGTGTTGCCACTGTAACGAGATTTAGCAACGGCAACTTTTTCTTCTATTGCCTTTGTAATGCCCATTGCGTTGATAGGATATGCAGCCTTGTCCGTAGAAAGACAAATAACGCATTTAACGCCTGCCTCTATTGCTGCAGTCAAAACGTTGTCCGTGCCGATAACGTTGGTTTTTACGGCTTCCATCGGGAAGAATTCGCAAGAAGGAACTTGTTTGAGTGCTGCTGCGTGGAAGATATAGTCAACGCCGTGCATAACGCTTCTGCAAGATTCAAGTGAACGAACGTCGCCAATATAAAATTTAATTTTATGACAATGATTAGGATATTTTGCTTGATATTCGTGACGCATATCGTCTTGTTTTTTCTCGTCACGGGAAAAAATACGAATTTCGCCGATATCGGTAGTTAAAAATCTATTAAGAACGGCGTTACCGAAACTACCCGTTCCACCGGTGATTAAAAGAACCTTGTCTTTAAGAATAGAGATATCCTTGTCCGCATGTTCTTCTAACAATTCTTTAATTCTTTGAAGTTTAAGTTGGTCTGCCGAGTCTTCATTTTTTTCATAAGAGCAATAACTCCTAAGCGAAGTTTTGGTAAGTTCCGCCGCTTCTTTTTGAGTTAAACCACACTTATTTCTAAGTTCTATAAGAGTCATAATAAAACACTCCTTATTATTTACACAAGATATTTACATTATACTTTAAATATGCAAATTTTACAAGAGTTTAGAAAAATTTTACTAATAATTTTGTGAAAAATTTTGAATTTTATTGTTTGCAACGCAAAATTTGCATATTTTTTAAAATTTACACTTGCAAAGTGAATTTTGAATATTTAATTTTTATTAAAAAAGAACCTAACATTTTTTAAATTAGGTTCTTGGTTGTTGATTAGGGGTTGTATGGTTAAATATGTGGGCTAATTG
>JAZRVG010000041.1:0-4516 GCA_045599025.1 Christensenellaceae bacterium
AGTTAAATTTCCCGTTTCGTCGTTTAGTTTAGTTAAATCTAATTTATCAAGGAACAAATTAGCGTAACCGTTTTCGTTAAAAAGCCCTATTTTGCTTAAAAAGTTAAGCATTTTGCCGTTTGCGTTTTCGCCGAGTTCGGGCGTTGAGCCGTGTGCCGAGCGACCGCTAAAATAAACTTTATTCCTTTCAACAATTCCGCCATACTCACTTGCAAGCATAAGTTCTTTTTCGGTAGCGTTTAAAATTTCAACTTCGGCTTTGTCCGAAACCATATTGTTCTTTTCGCCACCTAATATATTTACTATTCTTTCGTTTTTATCAAATTCGTACGTTATATGCAAAATTCCTTTTTCGGCGTAAATAACGGGGAAATCTCCGTCGGGCGAAATACCTTCAAAAGGCATAACGGCGTGAGTATTATAATAATCTATGCAACCCCAACCGCTTTCTTCGTCACAACCGAGTATGAGTTTTATTTTTCTTTTTGGCTTAAAACCTTTATCTTTAAGTTCTTTTAATGCGTGCAACACTAAACAAGCAGGGGCTTTATCGTCAACAATTCCACGCCCGTAAATTTCTCCGCTTACTTCCGTTGCAGAATAAGGTGGGTACGTCCACTTGTTTTCATCACCTTCGGGAACAACGTCCAAATGGCATAAGATAGCAAAACCGTCTTCGTCCTTTCCTTCGCCGAATATAACTTCGCCTACGTAATTATCGTAGTTCTTAACTTCAAAACCTAAATTTTTTGCGTCTAAAAGTGCTTTTTCAAGCATACTTTTCACTCCTTCGCCAAAAGGTGCGTTAGGTGTTTTTTCACTTTTTACGCTTTTAATTTTAACCCACTCTTTAACCGATTTTACGGCATTTTCAAAATAAATATTGCTCATATAGTAAATTATAAACTTTTTAAGATAAAATTGCTACTATAATTATTAACATTTTATAAAATATATGTTATACTTATATATAATATTTTACTTATGAGTACGAAAAACAACGTTCACGAAGGACATAGAGAAAGACTTCGCAACAAATTTATAGAAAATAAAGAACAACTTGAAAGCCACGAAATTTTGGAACTTTTACTCGGTTATTCTATCGCAAGAAAAGATACGAACGAACTTGCACACCGCTTAATTAACGAATTCGGTTCTCTTGAAAACGTTTTGAACGCAGATACCGAACTTTTAAAGGAAATTGACGGCGTTGGCGAAACTACCGCTTGTTTACTTTCTTTAATAGGCTACGTTTCCAAAAAAGATTTTTCTTCAACTATTAACAAAAAAAAGTTTTCAAGCATAAAGGAAACACGTGAGATTTTAACAAAACTTTTTAGAAATTACGACCACGAAGTTTTTTATGCGGTTTTCCTTAACAAAAAGAATTTAGTGAAAGGCACTTTAAAAATTGACACAGGGCTTAAAGATACCGTTGAAATTGATTTTAACGAACTTTCCCGTGGGATTTTAATAAACAAGCCGTCGTCGGTAATAATTGCTCACAACCATTTTTCACCTATTCCCGAACCGAGTGAAGAAGACGATAAAACAACGGCTAAAATATGTTCTATTTTGAAACTTTATAAGGTCAACTTATTTGACCACGTAATAATAAGCGGAGATAACTATTACAGTTATTTTTACGAAAACCGCTTGCAAAAAATAAAAGATAAATTAAACGAAAATAACTATTAAAGGAGTTTTATATGGAAAAAGTAAGAACGAGATTTGCTCCGAGTCCTACGGGCTTTATGCATCTTGGCGGTTTAAGAACTGCTCTTTACGCATATCTTTACGCAAAACACAACGGGGGAGATTTTATTCTCCGTATTGAAGATACCGACCAACAACGTTTCGTTGAAGGTGCTTTGGAAGTAATATATTCTTCGCTTAACGAATCGGGTTTGAAGTACGACGAAGGTCCGGACGTTGGCGGAAATTACGGCCCGTACGTTCAAAGTGAAAGAAAGGCGTTATATATGGACTACGCTAAAAAACTTATAGACCTTGGCGGAGCGTACTACTGTTTTTGTTCCAAAGAGCGTTTGGAAAGTTTAACGGACGAAAACGGAAACAGAAAATACGATAAACACTGTTTAAAAACGGTAACCAAAGAAGAAGCCGAAAAAAGAATTGCAAACGGCGAGCCGTTCGTTATTCGTCAAAACATACCTACCGAAGGCACGAGTTCTTACGAAGATTTAATTTACGGAACTATCAACGTAGACTACGCCGATTTGGAAGATAATATTTTAATTAAGTCGGACGGTATGCCAACTTACAACTTTGCAAACGTAATAGACGACCATTTAATGGGTATTTCTCACGTTATTCGTGGTGCGGAATATTTATCTTCAACCCCGAAATACAATTTAATGTACGATGCGTTCGGTTGGAAACGCCCCGTATATATTCATTTGCCTACCATTATGAAGGACGCAACCCGTAAACTTTCAAAACGTTACGGCGACGCTAACTTTGACGATTTTATAAATAAAGGTTATCTTAAAGAGGCAATAATCAACTACGTAGCGTTGCTCGGTTGGTGTCCTAAAAACGGTGCGGAAATTATGAATTTACCCGAAATGGTTGAACTTTTTGATTTAACGGGAATTTCAAAATCTCCAAGTATTTTTGACGACGTTAAACTCCGTTGGATGAACGGGGAATATTTAAAGGCTATGGACGACGAAAAGTTTATAGAAATTGCCGAGCCTTTCTTTAAAAAATCGCCCGTTTACGGAAAATACGATATTCAAAAAATAGCAAAACTAATTAAAACGAGAATTGAAATTTTAAACGATATTCCCGAAAAAGTAGAATTTTTACTTTCGGTAAACGATTTTGAAAATTCGTTATACGTAAACCAAAAACAAAAATCGGACGAAACGGTTGCAAAAGATTTATTACCTTTAATTTACGACACTTTAAAAGATTTAAACGATTTTTCAAACTCCAACTTATTTACAACTTTATCGGAAAAAGCAGTAGAAAAAGGTTACAAATCAAAAACTTTATTTTACGTTATGCGTATAGCGTTAACGGGACTTGAAGTAACCCCCGGCGGTGCTACCGAAATTGCGGAAATTTTAGGTAAAGAAGAGTGCTTATCAAGAATTGAAAACGCAATAAGGAAGTTTTAAAAATGAATTTTAACGCTTATTTGGAAAATGCGTGGACTTTTTCTCAAATAATAAGTTATATAGCAACGGTAATTTACGTTGCGTCATTTCTTTTTAAAACAAGAAAAAACATTTTAATTACACAAATTATAGGTTGTTCGCTTTGGGGTATTCACTATTATTTAATAGGACAATCGCCAACGGCAATAGTTCAAATTGTTGCAATAATAAGTTTTATAGTTTACGTGTTTAAAGACAAAAGTAAATTTATTGCAAGTATATATATGCCTATAATCTTTTCGGTTTTAGGTGTTTTAGTGGCAATGTTACCTATGATAACTCCGCTTTTTGAGTTTAATTCGGTAGGTTGGTACTTTGATATAATTCCTATAATAGGTTCTATATTGACTGCTTTCACTTTCTATTTTTCAAGCGAAAAAAAGATACGTTTATTTTCTTTAATAACGAGAGTTTTATTCTTAACTTTCAATATTCGTGTAGGTTCAATAGGCGGTGTAATTTGTGAAACCTTCACTTTAATAACGATAATAATAGCACTTATTAAATACAGAAAAACAACCAAAACGGAAAATACAGAAGAATAAAAAAAAGGAAGGTGTTGAACCTTCTTTTTTTTATGATATAATTAGTTAAAGGTTATTTATGTTTGATTATATTTTTTTTATTTTTATAGTATCAGTTATTATAATTTGTATTTCTTTCTTTATAATAGGCAATAAACATTTAGGTCAAGATAAAGGAGAAGAAGGAGAAAGAATTGTTGCAAATATATTAGGTAAAAACATTGAAAACGAAAAATACGTTTTTAATAATTATACTTTTAGGTCTGGAAAAACAACCGTACAAATTGACCATATTTTAGTAAATAAAAACGGAATATTTGTAATAGAAACTAAAAATATTAGCGGGAGAATTACAATTAGTAAAGAAGGAAACTGGATCCACAAAACTAGCAATGGCGAAGAGAAAGGAATGAGAAATCCATCTCAGCAAGTTTATCGACACGAAGTTCTACTAAAGTCATTTCTTCCTAAAGATACGCCGATTATTAGCCTTATTTGCTTGGCGAATCCAGAGTTGATAATTGAAGGTCAGGAGAATTCTAAAGTTCCCGTTCTAAAAAGCGATATAGTGACAGAGTTTATTGTTGACTATCGACCGACTAAACTGCTTTCGTTGGAGGAAATGAAAGCGCTTAAAAATCTGATTTCACAACATTATTCTGATTGAGTGCAGTAATTCCTATTGTCTGGCAATAGGCAGAAGCCACAAATTCTTTTTAATGGTACCGCATCGACAGAATGTGCCAAGGCTTGCGATGGCGTTTCTGGCCGTCATGGTCGGTTTTTTGGTCGGTTTTTGAAATGCCA
>JAZRVG010000042.1:0-6759 GCA_045599025.1 Christensenellaceae bacterium
TTGGCGGAGAGAACAGGATTTGAACCTGCGAGGCCCGATTAAGGCCTACCCGCTTTCCAAGCGAGCACATTCGACCACTCTGACATCTCTCCAAATTATCACGATTGTTCGTAGAAACTATTATATAGTATTTTTTTGAAAAAAGCAAGCAGATTTAAGGGGTATATTTTATTTAAAAGTTTTTATATATTTGACTTTTTTTTGCCGTTAAAGTATAATATTTTTACAAAAAATTAAGGATAAATACTATGGAATTCTTTGATAAATTACCGCTTATTATTTTATTATTATTGTTTGCGGTTGGTCTTTTTTTGCTTATAAAGGGCGGAGATTGGTTCGTTGACGGTTCTTGCGGTATTGCAAACCGTTTTAAAGTTCCCGAAATATTGATAGGTGCTACTATCGTTTCTATAGGAACTACTTTGCCTGAAGTTATGGTTTCTTCTATTGACGCAATATCGGGCGTCGGTAATACGGCTTTCGGTAACGCCGTCGGTTCGGTTATTTGTAACACTGCTTTAATAGCGTCAATTTCTATAACTATTAAGCCGTCTCAAACTGATAAAAAATCAATACTTTTACCCGTTATTTTCTTTGCGGTTGCGTCCGTATTTTACGCAATAGTTGCTTATACTACGGGGTATTTTGCAAGGTGGAGCGGTATAATTTTGCTTTTGGTTTTTGCCGTTTATATGATTATAACCGTTACCGTTGCGTTTAAAAAACCTAAAACGGAAAGCATTAAAATTATTGAAGAAGAAGTTCAAACGGAAGAAGTTAGCGTTTTAAAAACCGTTATTTATTTGGTTTTGGGTGCGGTTATGATAGCCGTTGGTGCTTGGCTTTTGGTAAATTGCGGACAAAAAATTGCAGAGCGTTTGAACGTTCCCGAAAAGGTTATTGCTATAATTTTCATAGCACTCGGGACTTCTCTTCCCGAATTAGTTACGGCAATTACTTCTCTTGTAAAGGGACACAGTAATTTATCACTCGGTAATTTGATAGGAGCAAACCTATTCAATATAGTTTTGGTTTCGGGGCTTTCAATAACTATAAATCCGTTTGAAGTTCCGCTTTCTCCCGCAATAAACGGTGTACGGTCGGCGTTTTTAGTGGATATGCCTGTAATGTTTTTGGTAATGGCAATTTTAACTTTACCTACTCTTTTAACGGGTAAACTTAAAAGGTGGCAGGGCGTATCGTTACTTGCAATTTACTTTGCTTTTTGTATAACTCAATTCGTATTTATTTAAGAATAAGTGCTTAAACGACAATGTTTAAGCATTTTTTATTGTTCAAATGTATAATTATTTTAAATTTTTTTACAACTTTTGACATTTTTATAATCTTGGATTATAATAGAATAAGTTTAAAGGGAAGATATGGGAAAAAAGAGCAATAAATGGGTAAAACCTCGCCATAAGTTTTACTGGGGAGCGTTAAGATTTTTAATTCGCCCGTTTTTAAAAATAAAATATAACGTAAAGTACGAAAAATTTAATAGAGATAAAAATAGGGCTTATTTCATAGTGCATAATCACCAAAGTCCGCTTGACGAACTTATTATAAGCCAAATATTCAAAACTCCGCTTTATTGTATAGCCACCGAAGATTTGTTTTCAAACGGTTTTATATCAAAAGTGATAAAATACGGCATAGAGCCTATACCGTTTAAGAAATCAACAACGGATATTTTAGCGGTAAAATACTGTATGCAGGTTGCAAGGGAAAACGGAACTATCGTTTTAGCACCCGAAGGCAACAGAACGTATAGCGGGGAACTTTGCAACGTTAAAAAATCTTGTGCAAAACTTATAAAAGCCACTAAATTACCGCTTGCAATAGTACGCCAAGAAAACTGTTATAACGTTATACCGAGATGGGCTGATAAAACGAGAAAAGGCGAGTGTAAAGTATTCGTTTCAAAGGTTTTAGAAACGGAAGAAATAAGAAATATGTCCGACGACGAACTTTACGGTATTATCATAAACGAATTGAGCGTAAACGAATATTCGTTTTCCAACGCTTTTAAATCAAACAGGCGTGCCGAATATTTGGAAAGAAGTGCTTACGTTTGTCCAACATGCGGATTAAGTAAGTTTGAAAGTAATAAAAACGAAATCAAATGTTTAAAATGCGGTTTAACGGTTGAGTATAAAGAAGATAAATCGTTGAAAGGCGTAAACGCAGATTTTCCTTTCAAATATTATAACGAGTGGTACAATTATCAAAACGACTATGTAAATAAACTTGATTTAAACGGTTTAAGTGGTGTAATTTATCAAGATAACGTTAAGGTAAGCGAAGTAATAGTCGGCAAAAAAAAGAAAGTTTTAGACAAGACGGCAACTTTAAAAATGTTTAACGATAAATATATTTTAGTAGTAAACGGCGTTGATAACGAATATTATTTTAACGACATTAAAGCGGTTGCTTGTTTGGGAAGAAATAAATTAAACGTTTATACGGGTGATAAGATATATCAAATAAAAGGCGAAAAACGTTTTAACGCTTTAAAATATATGAACATATATTACCGCTACGTAAATATAAAGGAGAACGAAAATGGTACATTTTTGGGAATATAGCGTTTGGGGCTTTTTAAATATTCTTGCACTATTATTTATAAGTTTGTTCATTGCTAATTTATTAAAAAAGAACATAAAGTTTCTTGCAAAATCTCTTATTCCTACTTCGGTTTTGGGCGGTTTAATACTTTTAATAGTGGCAACCGTATATCACGCAATTACTGACGAAGTTATTTTTGATACCGAATTTTTTGCAAAGAACGGCTCAAACACTTTGGAAATAATAACGTATCACGCATTAGCATTAGGATTTATTGCTTCAACTTTAAGAGATACTTCGCAAGTTCAAACGAAGAAAAGAACGGCGGAAATTTTCAATACGGGCGTAACCACGGTATCAACTTATCTTTTACAAGCAGTTTTAGGTTTAGGCTTTACTCTTTTAATAGGTTTAGTAGTTAGTGAATTTTGTGGATTTTCGGGTGTTATACTTCCTTTCGGTTTCGGTCAAGGAACGGGACAAGCACTCAATTACGGAACTATTTACGAAGAAGAATACGGCTTTGACGGTGGTGCACACTTCGGTTTAACCGTTGCCGCACTCGGCTTTTTATCGGCAAGTATAGGCGGAATAATTCATTTGGCGATACTTAAAAAGAAAGGTGTAATAACCAAAGAGCGTTTGCAATTTGCCGAAACATACATGGCGGAAGATATTCAACAAAGTAACGAAATTCCTATGAACGGAAGTATTGATAAACTTACTACTCAAATCGTTTTGGTAGGAATAGTTTACTTTATTACCTACTTGTTTATGTATTTTGTTTCGGGTTTAGTAGGGGACGGTTTAAAACTTACCATATACGGATTTAACTTTTTGTTCGGCGTACTTTTTGCAACGCTTACCAAATTCGTAATGAAAATACTTAATAATAAAGGAATTGTAAAAAGAAGATATAACAATAACTTTTTGTTAACCCGTATTTCAAACACGTGTTTTGACTTAATGATAGTAGCGGGAATTGCGGTAATAAGACTTGATTATATATTAGAATACTGGTATATTTTAATTGCTTTGGCATTGATAGGCGGATTTTCAACTTATTTCTATAACAGATTTATTGCAAGAAAATTCTTTAAAGAGTATAGTGAAGAGCAGTTCTTGGCAATGTACGGTATGCTTACGGGAACGGCAAGTACGGGAATTTTACTTCTCCGTGAAGTTGACCCCGATTTTAAAACTCCCGTTGCCGATAACTTAATTTATCAAAACTTGCCTGCAATAGTGTTCGGTTTTCCTATGATGTTACTTGCAACGCTTGCTCCGAAAGAACCTATAATAACTTTACTTATATTAGTGGGATTTTTCATAGTAATGAACGTGATTTTGTTCCGTTCGGTAATATTTAAAAAGCGTAGTAAATAATTTAAAAGGCTTTGGTTCAAAACCAAAGCCTTATTTTTTTGTTAAATTTTATCGTTTAAAACAGTTCCGTCGTGCATAGTTATAAGCCTACTTGCGTATGAAGAACATACTTCGGAGTGTGTAACCATAATAATTGAAACGCCTAACTCACGGTTAATATTCTTAAAAATTTCCAAAATATTTTTGCCGTTTTTACTGTCAAGACTGCCCGTCGGTTCGTCCGCAAGAATAAGTTTGGGGTTGTTTATTAAAGAACGAGCAATAGAAACACGCTGTTGTTGTCCGCCCGAAAGTTCGCTTGGGAAAGATTTTTCCTTACCCGTTAAAGAAAGGTCGTCAATTATTTTTTTTAATCGGTTGCGGTTTTCTTGCGAATTAGCGTTTTTGCCCGACATGACAAGTGGTAAAAATATATTTTCTTCAACCGTTAAGTTTTGTACTAAATTGTAAAATTGAAAAACGAACCCTAATTCGTTAGAACGCATAAGACTTTTTTGTTTATCGTTTAAAATGGAAACGTCTTTTCCGTCAAATAAAATTTTACCGGAAGTAGGGTTGTCAAGTCCGCTTATAAGATAGAGTAGCGTGCTTTTTCCGCAACCGGAAGGTCCCATAATTGAAACGAATTCGCCTTTATTTACTTCAAGACTAACGTCGTTTAAAGCAACAGTTTTGTTTTCTCCCGTTCCGAAATATTTGCAAACGTGAGATAATGAAATTATAGTATTGTCACTCATATTTAATCACCTCAACAATATCGCTTTTTTCAATAATACGTTTTGGAATAAACGAAGAAAGGAATAAAAGTAATAAAGTTATTGCAAGAAGTATAGATATTTTAACAAAATCGTAATTGATAGAAACGTAAGCAATTAGCGAGAATAAAACGTCACGCAATACTTCCGTTACCCAAACGCTAATACATAAGCCGAAAAGTTCCCCGAAAATAAAGGTTAAAAACATTTCAAAGAACGCCATACGGCCAAGTTGTTTGCGATTCATAGCAACGGAATAAAGAATAGCGTATTCTCTTTTTTTACGGTGATAAATTACCGTTTGGTTGTTTATAAGCCCGAAAATAGCAACGGTTACCGCAAATGCAGGAATAAGCGAGAAAATGGCTAAAACGTTTTTTATTCCGTTTATTTCATCGTTAAGATATTCGTTTTTTGAATATACGTTTACGTTTTCTTTTGTGTGGTTATATACTTCGTTTGCTATATTTGTTGCAAGTTCGTTTTCTTTAACCTCACCGTTTAGCATAACGCCTATAACTGCGGGGCAGTCTTCAACGTTTTCGTAATAGTCGGTAGGGTGAAGAATTAAAGTGGTTCTGTCCGCATCAAAAACGGAAGAATTGCAAAAACCGTCAATAATCAAGTCGTAGCCGTCTTCTATTTTTATACTTTGGTTAATAACGCCTTCATTATAGTAGTCCGCAACGTGAATTTTATCGTTGACTTTTAGATTTAATCTTTTTGCTAAAAGTTCGTCTATTATAACGTGACCTTCACTTAAAGAGTTTATAAGATTTTCGGAAACTTCAACTCCGTTCGGGTAACCGCCACGCATAGCAAGGCAAGCGTGAATTTTTTTTCCGTTAATTAAAACGTTACGGTTGTCCCAAAATTCCATATACGTTTTATCAACGCCCGAAACGGAAGAAATAAAACCGTAAGTTTCGTAATTTTCCTGCCCACCGTAAACGTAAACGTCGTAAGGGTAATTGTTTAGATATTCTTTATAAAAAGTATTTACCGATAAAGTTAGGGTAAAAATTACTAAAAGAAGATAGGTAAGCGTTGCGGTAAGAGTTACGGAAGAGCGGTATATCCGTTCCGTTTTAATGTTTTTTGACGCTAAAAACAAAGTGCCTAACTTTCGTTTAAGAGCGAGTTTTGAAATCAATTCGGCTAAAAATTTAACTGCGAGCGGTATAAGAAAAGAAAAACCGAAAATGATTAAAAACAATGCGATAACGTTAAGTATAAAATAATAGCGTACGTTTACCAAACGTATAATCAACGCTAATATTAACGAAATAGAGCCGATTATTACGCTTTTTTTAGAAAGGTCGTTTATAGCGGGAGTGTTTTTAAAAATAATTTCCTTAACGCTTTTTTTATTTGATTTGTAAATAAAGAAAAGAGTAATTAAAGTTTCAAATACAAGTGAAAATAAAATCGTTAACAAAGCGTAATCAAATCTAAAAATATATTTTGTATCGGAAACGTTATAGAAAAATCTTTTTAATAAAAAACGGGCAAATTCGCCTAAACCAAGGCCGAAAATTCCGCCGGAAAGTCCGTATAAGGAGTGTTCAAGTAAAACAAAACCGTCGGTTTTTAATTTGCTTGCACCTACGCTCAAAAAAATAGCAAAATCCGAAATGCGTTTTTCCGAAATTATAGAAGAAACGGAGAATATAACGTAACCACCCATAATAACGCACAAAGCGATAATTAAATATAATATTCGTTTTATACTTTTGCCGTTGCTTGTTACGCTTGTGTTTTCGTATAAAAGTTCAACGTTCCAAGTAGGGTGTTCTTTTCCCCATTTTAAAGCAAGAGAGTTTGTGTTTTTGCTATTTGGAACGTCAACTAAAAAAGCGTTGTATTGTTTAGATTCGTCTAAACCGACTAATACTTCAATAAAATCGTCACGCCTGTTTTCAAAAAAGCCGAGAGTGGAAAATAAACCGCAAACGGTGTAAGTTCCCGAATATTCTCCCAACGGAACGGAAATAGAATCGCCTAATTCAATACCGAGCCGTTGTGCCTTTTGGTAGGTAAGACCTATCGT
>JAZRVG010000043.1:0-2653 GCA_045599025.1 Christensenellaceae bacterium
TAACAGGTAAAATTATCAAAAATTTAAGAGAGAAAAACGGGCTAACTCAAAACGAATTAGCGGAAAAATTATTCGTTAGCAATAAGACGGTAAGCAAGTGGGAAAACGGGAAAGGTTTTCCCGACGTATCTTTATTAGAATCTATTGCCAACGCTCTAAACGTTTCCGTTATAGAACTTTTAAACGGTGAACGAATAGAAAATAAAAACAAGCCGTCAAATATGCTTAAAAGTAAGTTTTCGGTTTGTCCCGTATGCGGAAACGTAATATATTCAATAGGGCAGAACTTAAATTCTTGTTGCGGAATAACTTTACCGAGTTTAGAGTGTGAAGAAATGAACGAATCGCACGAAATCGTAATTAAAAAAGTTGAAAACGAATTGTACGTTTCTTTAAATCACGAAATGACTAAAATACACTATATTTCGTTTATTGCTTACGTTACAAATTCCCGTGTAGAGTTAATTAAACTTTACCCCGAACAAAATTGTGAGGAAAGGTTTTTCAACCGTGGGAAAGGTTATATTTACGCTTATTGTAATAAACACGGGCTTTTTAGAGTTAAATTATAAAACAAACGGCACTAACGGAAAAGTTAGTGCCGTTTTACTGTAATTACAAAATTCCCCCCTTGTGTAATTTTTACTTAATATCGCTAAATTTTATTACGTTTTCTTCTTTGTAATTTTTTGAGCGTAAGTGCATTACGCTTACGTTTGCTATATGATTGTTATTATCTATTAAAATATGAAAAGATAAGTCTTTTCCGTCAATTTTAACGTCAATTTCCTTGCCGTTAATAAATTTGTAGCCGTTTTCTTTTACCCACTCTAAAAAGGCTTTTCTTTCCTTTTTTTCTACGCTTACTATAACTTCTTTTCCGTTGTTTAAAATTTCTTTTACTGTTTTCATACTTTGCTCCTTTAATCAATTATATTTCATAAAGAGCATACAAAAAAAGACCATCGTAACGATAGTCTTTTTAACTCAAAGGGGGAATTTGTTATGACCATCGTTCAGCCGTTAGCACCTTGCTAAAAGTAGGTTGCTGTGTGGTCATAGGGGCTGTCCCTCGCACACTCTTTATGGATAATATTATTATATCATATATTATATAAAAGGAAAACCTTTTTGAAACGTTTTTCTAAAAATTTTTTCCGTAAAAAAACTCCCGAAAAATTCGGGAGTTTTTAAGTTGGTTTGAATTAGTCAACGAAATAGTTAACTAAAGTAGAAGTAATATCAACGTAATCTTTAGCGCCGTTTACTTTCTTAACTTTGTCAGTTTGAGCCATTAAAGTAGCACTACCTTTAACTTTAACTGCAAGTTTTTCAGTTTTTTCAGCAGTAAGTTGAACGTCAACAGAACCTTTTACCTCAACGTCAAATTTAACGCCTGCTAATTTACCGTCTTTATCAAATACGATGTATAATGATAAATCTTTAAATTCAATGTTAGAATATTTTTCTTCGCCTTCTGCACCAAGTTTTTCATCAATGAAATCGTTTGCAAGTTCATTGAATTTTTCAGTAGCAGCGATTTTTAATTTTAAACCGTTCTTATCATTGTAGAACATTTTGAAGAAACCGTTATTAGTTAAAAGAAGGCAACTATGAGCGATAGATTCAGGGTCAGCTTCAGAAAGTATTTCTTCAATATAACCAAAAGCGTCATAAGCGATAAGTTTTTGTTGAAGCCCGAAAACTTTTTCAACGTTTACTTTTACTTGACCTTTACCTTCAAGCATATCTCTGAAATTTAAAGAACCTTTAACGAATAAGTTGCTGTCGTTATCAAAGTAAACTTTACCGTTTAAAGAAGACTTTCCGTATAAAGCGCTACCTACAAGTTGAACAGGATTAGCATATACCGGTTTTTCTTCATCTAAAGTGTCGGGAAGTTTGAAATAATCACCTTTAACTTCAAGGTTTAAATTCATTTCACCGCTTGCTTCAACGTTGCCGTTAGGAATTCTATCTTCGTCATTACCAACGGGTTCAATTTCAACCTTTTTAGAAGAAATGTTAACGTTAAGGTTTGCATCTTCGGAAAGTTTTACTTTAATACTGTCACTTTTAAGTGAAATTTCAAGTTTTTCGTCAAGAGCAAGACCTACGGTGTTATTATCCTTTTTGTCAACAACCGTGAAAAGATTTTCAAAATCGGTTTTATTGTCTTCAAAAAGTTTAGTAAGTTGTGCTTCTTCTGTTACTTCGTTTTTGAAACTTGCCGAGAAATTAGTACAGCCTGTTGCAAAAACACATGCAAGCGTTAAAGAAACGCTAAGCAATAATGTAATTAATTTTTTCATAAAAACTCCTTTTTCGCCGTGGGCGATTTTTATTATCATATTATATTCCATTTTGTTAAATTTGTAAACTAAAATTAACTGTTTAGCCACAAATCCACCATAAACAAGGTTATTATACTTAATTTTTCGTCACACAAGCGTCACACTTTTTAATTAAATTTAATTTTTTTTAAAAAAGTATGGTGTTTTTCCACTTTATTAAATAATATTATAATTTTTTATATTTTATTCTAAAATTTTCCTAAATTACGTTTTTTTTGATAAATTCTGCTAAAAATCTAAAAAAATACCGTAAAAATATTTGACAATAGCCCCTATGAATTATATAATACACTTGTTTA
>JAZRVG010000044.1:0-6910 GCA_045599025.1 Christensenellaceae bacterium
TCTTCCTAAGACCGCTTGGCCTCCGACTTATTTTTTATATTGTTTTTTAATATATTTTAGTGTTATAATGGGTCTAAATAACAATAGGTTTTTGCATATTTGGGCTGTGAAAGCACATAATGGTAGGGGAAATATGGGCAAATTTTATTTATCTACTATAAATGGTGGAACGCAAATGTTGTCTTCCAATCAAAAGGTAGTTGTTGGTAAAAACATAAATATATTTGCGTCTGTTAATGCGAACGATTATCTTGTAGACGATTGTTTCTACGTGGATGATTGTAAATTTGAAAAGTGTAGAAGCCTTATTTATGCTAACGGGGAAAGTAATATAGAGTTATATGCAGAAAGGAACGGAATAATAAACGGAAAAGGTGCGGCGTGGTCAAATTTTGAAAATTACGTTTCACGACCGGGTATTATAAAGTTGGTAAAATGCAAAAACGTAAAAATACACGATTTAACTATCTTTGATTCTCCCTTTTGGAGTATTTGGTTACATCAATGTGAAAACGTCGTAATAGAAAACGTTACGATTATTAGTAAGTGGGGAAAATCTAATACGGGAATAGAAATAGATTCTTGTAAAAACGTCAAAATATCAAATTGTTTTTTTGATACAAACGACGATTGTATTGACGTTAAAACAACCCGAAACGTATCTTGCAATAACGTTTTAATAGAAAATTGCACTTTCAATTCACGTTGCTCGGCGTTTAGGATAGGAACGGAAACGGTAGGCGACGTAAGTGATATAACGTTTATAAACAACAGAATAAATAAGGCCTTAATTTACGGAATTAAAATTTTTGCTACGGACGGAGCAAAAGTTAAAGGTGTAAGAATAGAAAACGTAGAAATGAATAACGTAACCGGTCCGTTTATAATAGCGAACGGAACGAGAATGAAGCGTTACTTTGCACAAGACGAAGTTAATCATTATTCGTCTATATCAAACGTTAAAATTATAAACATTACTGCGGAAGTAAATTCGGAAGAGTATTTTATAAAAGGTAAGGAAGGGGAAGGCGTAAATATTATTTCCGGAACGGAAGAGAACTATATTGATAACGTTGAGATAAAAGATTGTTCTTTTAAAATGAAAGGTGGATTTACGGTTACGAACAGTACTTTCACACCGTTTGAAATAGGCGTTCAATTTCCCGAATATTATGCTTTCGGTATTTTGCCTGCAAGTGCATTTTATTTAAGTTATGCAAAAAACGTCAAGTTTGAAAACGTAAAAGTTACTTTGCATAAAAACGACGTTAGAGAAATTTATTATAAAGTCAACGTGGAAGACGTTGAATGTGATTAAAATATATTTATTGTTTTAGGAGAGGCTATATTATGAAGAAATATATTTCATCGTTTCTTTCAATAGTACTTGCTACTATGTGTATGTTATTTACGGGTTGTAGCGGTAGGGATGAAGGTAAGTCGGTTGACGAAAACCGTTCGCAATTATACGTGGGTTTTTTTGAGGCCGGTTTCGGTAGAGTTTGGTTTGACCAAGCAATTAAAGAATTTGAAGATGCATATAAAGATTATTCTTTTGAAAACGGTAGAACCGGTGTGCAAATTATAGACGATTCAAGAAAGGAACCGTTTAAACCGGATAACTTGCTTCCAAACATACATAATTACCAGAACTATATGTATATCGTATCGGTAGGTAATTATAACAAATTCTACGATAATAACGTTCTTAAAGAAATGACGGGTGCAATAACAGAAAAGGTTTACGACGATAACGGTAACGTTGCGGAATTAAGCGGGACTACTGCAACTAAATCAATGAAAGATTTTTTAAACCCCGATTATGCCAACCTCGTTGAAAAAGACGGTAAATATTACGGAATACCCGAATCTTATTACGTTCCCGGGTTATTCTACGACGCAGATTATTTTGACGAAAAGGCATTATACTTAACGGAAACCGGTGAGTTTGGTGCTAAACAAAGAGATATAGATTACACTAAATCTAACCCCGAAGACCCACATTGTGGTGCAGGTCCGGACGGGGTTTTCGGAACGTTAGATGACGGTATGCCGGCAACTTACGACGAATTTAAAGCGTTACTTCAAGAAATAGTTAAGAAAAACGGTATTCCCGTTACTTGGGCAGGCGATACAACCTATCAAGCAAGATACGCTTTTGAACAATTCTGGGCAAACTATGAAGGTGCAGATGAGTTTAGAATAAACTATACTTGGGAAGGCAATTCCGTTTACGCTACCGAACCGGTAACGAGAGATAACGTTGCGGAAATTTCTTCAAGACAAAAAGGTAGAGAATACGGTATTCAATTATTCTATGACTTGGTAAGGGGTGAAGAAGGAAAATCTTATTATCCTTCAGATCTTGAAAACCGTACGTATTTACAAGCACAAGAAGACTTTTTAAGAAGCAAAAGAAATATAGACGGAAGAATTGCAATGTTTATGGAAGGTGGATACTGGGAAACCGAGGCTCGTAATACTTTTGACGCTATGGGCGGTGCTAACGGCTACGGTAAAAGAGATTTTAGATTATTGCCTGTTCCAAACGTCGCAGGACAAACAAACACTAATTCAAAAGAAGTAGTAGTTACCAAAGGTGGAGACAGTTTGATTTTCTTTACCGAAAAATGTACTTCAAGTAAGTTAGACGTTCAAAATGCGATTGCAACTAAATTCTTGCAATTTATTTCTTCAAGACCACAAGTAGTTAAATTCACGGCAAATACGGGTGCTTGTTTCAAACCGTTTACCTACGGTTTTGACGGAAATTCTTTAACGAATGAAGAAATTTCCACTTTCACAAAATATTCTCAAAGTGCTTACAAGTATATGTGCGAGGCTATGAAAGACGGAGATAATGCCGTTGTTCACAGTGCTATAAGACATAAAGACAGAGATAGTTTAGTTGATAGCAACAATCCTAAATTTATGTATTTTGACGGAACGGAATCGAGTCCTGCAAAATATTTCCTTCATAATGTTACGGGAACTGTTAACGACTGCTTTACAAAAGTTCAAGCACAAGTAAAAATATCTCTCGGTTAAAAAGTATAAAAATTGATTTATTCTGGTTAGGAGAAACTAAATGCAAACTAATGCTAATAAAATGAGAAGTGCAAAGAAAAATCAAAGTTTGTTTTTGACTTTCTTTCTTCTCTTTCCTACAATTCAATTTATAATATTTTACGTCGTTGTAAATGCAAATTCCTTGCTTATGTCGTTTAAGGCAAACTTGGGGACTTCGGAAGAAACATTCGTCGAATTAAGAAATTACGCAAACGTTTTAAAAGATATTTTCGTTACGAAAAACTTATTGCCTTTAATTAAAAATTCCTTATTACAGTTTTTATTAGGCTATTTGTTAGGTATGCCTATACATATTATCGTAGCATATGCTATTTTTAAAGAAGTTCCGTTTTCCGGTTTCTTTAAAATAATGCTTTTTCTTCCTACTATGATAACGAGTATGGTATTCGTAGTTTGCGGAAGAATGATGATAAACGAAATCTTCCCCGTAATTTTTGGAGAAAAGGCTATCGGTTTATTACAAGAAGGTACGGCAAAAGGCTTTTGGACGGTTCTTATTTTCGGATACTGGTACGGTTTTGCCGGCGGTTTGATAATATATCTCGGTGCTATGGGAAGTATTTCCAAAGACGTTATGGAATATAACAAACTTGAAAGAATTACTTCTTTGCAAGAACTTTGGTATATAGTAATACCTTTAATATTCCCGACAATAACTACTTATGCAGTAGTAGGACTTTCAACGGTATTTACCAATTACGGACATTATTTATCTTTTTATCAAGAAAGATTACCGGAAATATATCAAACGTTAGGGTATTATTTCGTTGTAAAATCAAAACAAAACGTTTCAAGTGGAACTTTGTTCCCTTACCTTTCGGCGTTAGGTGTTTTATTCTCGTTAATAGTAGCACCTATAACTCTTTTAGTTAAATATTTACTTGAAAAATACGGACCGAGTGAGGAATAATTATGAAAGAGAAAAAATTATTTAGGAAAATGGACGCATTTGAAACGTTAATGTTCCTTTTGGTTTCGTTATACGTTTTAACCATTATAATTTTGTTTGCTTTTGCTATCGTATATTCGTTGAAGGATCACGAAGATATAGTAAACGGAAACGTTTTAGGTTTCCCGAGAGCGGAGTACGGATTTAGGTTTAATTATTACGGCGAAATATTTACTAAATTTTACGTTCCGATATCAAGTTTGTCGGGAGTAAAAAATATTTATATAGAAAAGTTGTTTTTAAATTCTTTACTTTATACGTTTTTAGTAACTTCGTTTTCTATATTAACGCAAGTAGTCGTTGCGTATGCAGTTTCAAAATATAAATTTAAATTAGGAATAGTATATTATACCGTAGGCGTAGTAGTAATGTTAGTACCTATCGTAGGTGCGTTGCCTTCTCAATTAAAGGTAATGGAATTTATGCATTTAAGAGACAGTTATTTAGGCATTGCTATAATGAAATGCAATTATGCTAGTATGTATTTTTTAGTGTTTTACGCAATGTTTAAAGGTATTTCTTGGACTTATGCCGAGGCGGCACAAATTGACGGTGCCGGACATTTGCAAATATTCATTAGAATAATGTTACCTATGATTTCAAGTACAATATTATCCGTATTTATTTTGCAAGCAATAGTAAACTGGAACGATTATTATACGCCTATGTTATTTGCACCGCTTAAACCGACTATTGCTTACGGCTTGTACGATTTACAAGGTGCAGTTGGTAGATATAATGCAATAAATCCGCTTTATGACCAACAAAAAATTGCCACTTCTATTATAACTTGTTTACCTATTATCGTTATATTCGTCGTTTTTAGAAATAAAATAATGGGCAACGTTTCTCTTGGCGGAATCAAAGGTTAATAGGATAAATGGGTAAGGAGAAAATATGAAAAATAAATTTTTAAAAATTATATTAACGTTAACGCTTATGTTAACGTTAAGTATTTTTATAGGGCTTGGAACGGTAATTCACGTAGCAAAAGGCGATATTTCGGGAGATTTTCAAATAGTAATAGATACGCTCGGTTACGATATGGCGGGATTACCTAACGGCGTAAAAGGGAAAACCTATCCTATTTTTAATTCCAAGGTAGTAGATGGCAACGGAAATAACGTGTCGGAAGCAAGTGTTCTCGTTTTTTACGATACTAACGGAGATACCTATCAAGGTAAAGTGGGCGACGATACGATAGTTACTTTTGAAAATAACAGATTTTCCACCGAAAAGAGCGGAATTTACGTTATAGAATACACGGCGGAATTAGGCGAAAAAAACAAAATGGTAAGAGTGTTCGTGGAAGTTTTAGAAGAAAACGTTCCAATAGAATATTCAATAAATGAACAAATAGTATCAAACGCCTATACGGGTGAAAAAATTTATTTACCGGAAGGTGTTATGACTTTTGATAAAAGGTTTGGTAATCCTAATTTATACGTAAAAATTTATTTAAATTACGGTGATACGCAAAACCGACAAGAAATAACTTATTATGATTACGGTAAGCCGTATTTTTTACCGAGAGTTTGCGGAACTTATACGATTGAGTACAGTGCTACAAATGTTTTAGGTGAAGAAGAAAAATCTGTAAAAACGAAGGATATTAACGTTGTAGATAAAGGCGAACCTATTATAGACGAACCGAGTTTATCGTTAGTTGCACACGTTGGAAAACAAATAATTTTCCCCGACGTTGAATCAATAGAGTATTCAAACGGAAATATTTACTATTTACCTACTTCCGTTTACGTTGACGGTGTTGAATTGCAAGACAGGTGTTATACTCCTACCGAGTCCGGAGATATAAGCGTGTATTATTCGTCAAAAGGAAAAATCGGCGAACAAACTTCATACACCAAAACGCAAATAATAAGCGTCCAAAATTTAAAGGACAAAGTACAAACCGCAACCAACAAAGAAGGTAAATTGTTTATAGATAATTATTTTAAAAACTGTAATTTTACAACGGAATTTATAAATAACAAATTACGTTTTAAGGTGGAAAACGGTAATGCCGTATCTTCGTTTAAAAACGTAATACCCGTTGAAAAATTGCAACTTACTTTTATTGCAAACGGAGATTTACAAAGTTTCAATAATACGGAAATTACTTTTACCGACAGTTTTAACTCAAATGAAAAAATAGCGTTTGTTTTTGTTGAAAACCAAGATGTTAGCGATAGTATTGATGTTTATTTAAACGGAGAAAAATGTGCCACTTTATCTAATAAATCTTTTAGTGATAGAGACAAAGGTGAAATAAGCGTAAGATATAACGAAGGGAAATTTTTAATTAGCAATTCGGATAAAGGCGAAATAAACTTAACAAAATATTTGGACGGCGGAGAATTTAAAGGATTTACAAGCGGAAAAGTTTACGTTTCGTTTGGACTAAACGAAGTAAATAATAATTCTTATTTTGAACTTATAAATCTTGCGGGTGACGTAATTAAGTTTATGAGCAGAGATTTAACTTATCCCGTATTCATACAAGCAAAAGATTTTGAAACGAAAAAAGGTGAAAGGGGAGACCGAATAGTATTTGCTAAACCGTCCGCTTTTGACCTTTTTGATAATTCGTTAAAAACGTATATAGAAATAATTGCACCTGACGGAACTTACGTCGCAGATTTTGAAAATGATGAAATCATAGACGAATACGTTCTAACGGCAAATATGTCAGGAACCTATTATATAAGATACAAAGTTGTAGATAACCAAGATAACGATTGTATAATTGAAGCAAATCCGCTTTTAATAGCAGATAGACAATCGCCTATCGTAATTTCAAAACCGAATTTTCCGAAAGAAGTTTCTCTTAACGAAACGTACGTTTTTGATACCGTTGAATATCAAGATAAC
>JAZRVG010000045.1:0-12806 GCA_045599025.1 Christensenellaceae bacterium
GTTAAATATTATGTTAAACTTGACAAATAAAAACATTTATTTTAAAATGCTACTTATGGAAGATAGAATAACAAGGTTAAAAATGTTAACCACGTCATTTGACGAAAAACAGGTAATAGACAGAATATTAGAAGTAAAAGGAATAATTCATGCGGAGTTTTCAAACGAAAACGAAGAAATGATTTTATCTTATTCAATAATACCGCAAGCCAGCGAATACGACGTTATGGTGGCGGTTATGAACCTACTTGAAACGGAGTTTCAAATAGAAAACGAAATGTATTTTGACGAAGATACGGCGGTAGAAGTTGAAAATCCCGAAGAAGACGGTTCTTATTACGAAGAAGAAAATCTTGAAAGTGAAGAAGAACCCGAAGAAATAGAAGAAGAGCAAGCGGAAGACAACGGCGTTATGAGTAAGAACGACAGAATTTTTGAGTTTGGTCAATTTTGTTTTTCGTTAATTGCTTTAATAATCGGCTATTTGCTTTCAAAAACTCAAAAAGCGTCAAGATTTTCCGATTATGTTTTAATTGTAGCGTACTCAATATCGGCATACGAAAGCGTGTTTGAGGGTGTTAAACTTATAATAAAACGCAACTACTTTAACACAAAAATCACGTTGTTTATTGCTTCGCTTGTAACGGTTATTTTAGGTGATACCGTTACTGCAACCGTAATTATGCTTTTAAATACCGTATTTGAAAATATTTCCGCCTATATTTATAATAAATATAATGTAAACGAGAAGAAATTGTTTTTAGCCAAAAATTATTTCGGTACGGAAGATAAAAAATCAAATAGCGAACAAAAAATTATCAAATTTTCAAAATATTATATGATAACCGTTTTAGCGGTAACCTTGCTTTTAATATTTATTATGCCCGTATTTAGCGATATTTATAAAGTCGGTTTAAGTATTTGGGCAAAAAGAGCGGTAGTAATACTTTTCTTTGCGAAACTTGATAACTTGTTGTTGCCGTTAAAATTATCACTTTTATTTACTAAAATAAGATTAGAAAAAGAAGAAATTTCGGTAGAAAATAATCAAATTTTAGAAGAAGTTTCAAAAGTTAAGACGGTAATTTATTCGGATAAATCGGTATTTTTAAATAACGGCTCAATAATTCCCGAAAGTAAGGGAGCAGTTTTAGAAACCTTTGATTCGGGCGTTAAAAACCAAATTTTATTATCGCAAGATAATAAAGAGCAAACTTCCGCATTTAGAAAAGAAATTTGTTTAAATAAATCGGTAAGCGGTTTATTTAACGAAACCAAAATTGAAGAGATTAAAATTATAACTGAAAATAAAATTATCGTAGAAACCGAAAACGAAGATTATTCTGATTTAGGAATAACTTTAACGGTAGGGGAAAACAGTAAAACAACCAATATAAAAGCAAAAAAACTTTCAAGTATTCCAACGGTTATAAAACTTGCAAAAAGAACTTTTAAAACGGTAAAATCGGGTTTAATTACCAATTTTGTCGTAACTGTAGTGTTTTTAGCCTTATCGTTAAGCGGTGTTTTCTCTAACTTATTCGTTTACGGGTTGTTAAGCGGAATATTAAGTTTAATTTTACTTGCAATATCTTATATAAACGGTTTAAAAGTGTATTAAAATACAAAATAAACAATAAAAAAACGCCTTGAACAAATATTGTTCAAGGCGTTTAACTTAAAAAAAATCTCCGCATAATGCGGAGATTTTATTTTAAAAATTAGAATTTCCAAGATTTTGCTTTGCCAAGGTAAATTCCAAGCGGTTCATAGTGAACTTTGCAAGATGCAAATAATTCGGTAGTACCTGCGTAAGTGTTAAGGTAGGGAACGTGTTGGAAGTAGTTAGCGTCGTATTCGTTGTTTGCAACTGCGTCGTTTTGAATGCTCCAATCAAGAATAGTAACTACTAAATTGTAACCTTGTGCTTCAAGTTGAGCCTTAACTGTTTCTTTTAAAACTTCTGCGTGCGGAACGTCTGATGCACAAACTTTAATTTCGGTATTAGTGCCGTTTACGGTAGCGTCTTTTGAACTTCTTAAATCAATTTGAGAAGAACTGTCGCAAGTCATAGCACCGAGATATTTACTAGCAAAATAAGAAGAAGTAGTGCTTGATAACATAGCGTTAGTCAAAGCGTCAATTTTCTTTTTGTATTCTGCGTTAGTTTCGTAATCGCTCTTTCTTGCTGCAATAATGTTTGCTTTTTCGGCAACTTGATTCGGGTCGTCTTCAACTTTAACTCTCTTATCGGATTTAACTTTACCCGTGTAAGCGGTATTGCAAGGAAGACAAGCGTAATCGTAGTCGGCCATAGAAGAAACTAAAAGGTTTTCGGCAACCAAAGTAACTTTAACTTTTCCGTCTTTTGAAGTCCAAGTTTTAGCGGTAGAAGGCATAGTAAGT
Source organism: Christensenellaceae bacterium (assembly GCA_045599025.1). Lineage (GTDB taxonomy): Bacteria > Bacillota > Clostridia > Christensenellales > Borkfalkiaceae > HGM11412. The sequence continues at coordinate 2,407 of JAZRVG010000045.1, forward strand.
TCATCGCCCGTTGCATTAACAGGGTAGTTGTCGCCCTCGGCTTCTTTACTAATAACGCCTTTTGCCTCTAAAAGTTGAAATGCTCTAATAGCGTTTGACGTATCGTCGCAAATTTCAAACGTTGTTGCTTTGTTACCACAACCCGCAAGCACGATAGCCGAAACGGTTAAGGTAAGGGAAAGTGCAAGAGTGGTGAAAATTTTGAGTAATTTTTTCATTTTTGGATTCTCCTTTTATCTAAAATTTTTGCTATATAAAGTCCAAGTTCTTGAATAATTTGAACTATAACAACCACGATTATAATAAGTAACCAGAAGAAAAGTGAAGAAGTGTAATCTCCCGTATTTCTTGTGTAGAAAGTGTATATGCCCGAAATTAAACCGCCGGCACCAATGTTGTAGGCAAACGAAGTGTAGCCTATAATACTAACGGCAACGATAGCAACGCCCGTAATTAAAGAAGAGCGTGATTCGGGAAGTAAAACCTTCCAAATAATTTGCATATCGGTAGCACCGAGCGAACGAGCCGCTTCAATTTCCCCGTAAGGAACTTCTTGTAAAGACTGTTCAACTTGCCTTGCAACGAAACCGAAAGCACAAATAGTCATAGGAATTAAAATAGTGTACCACTCTCCCGTTCCACGACCAACTACGGCTCTCGTTAACGGTAAGAAAATAACTATAATAATAAGGCAGGGTATAGAACGCAAAATATTTACTATTAAACCGACTATAAAATTAACGGTTTTGTTAGGTTTTATGCCGTTTTTTGAAGTTACGTTGAGTAAAATTCCAACCGGTAAACCGAATAGGTAAGCGAAAAGCGTTGATAAAACCGTCATTAAAACCGTTTCAAGTAACATAATTAAAACGTCGTTAGATAAAATCATCGCAAAGCACCTCCTCGTAAGAAACTCCTATTTCGTCAAGATACGAAGTAAGTTTTTGAATATCTTCGTCGTAGTAGGGTAATCTAAACATAACTTGACCGTAAGTTACGCCGTTTAAAACCTTCGTTTCGGCGTATAAAACGGAAATCAAAATATTGCAGTTTTGAATAATATCGGTAATAACGGGGCGTTCTATTGATTCGTTAAACATAAGTTTAACAAGTTTTTCGCCTTTAAAGTTAAACTCAACGTGTCCCGAATAAATAAGTTTTTTAGCAATATCCGTTTTAGGCGATAAGAAAATATCTTGTAAATTACCTTGTTCGGCAATTTGCGATTTATCAATAATTGCCACCTTGTTGCATATTGCTTCTATAACGGACATTTGGTGAGATATTACAATGATAGTAAGCCCAAGCGTTTTGTTAAGTTCTTTTAAAAGTTCCAAAACGGAGTGAGTGGTTTCGGGGTCTAATGCCGAAGTTGCTTCGTCACATAAAAGGTAAGTAGGGTTAGTAGCAAGAGCCCTTGCAATAGCAACCCTTTGTTTTTGTCCGCCCGAAAGTTGAGAAGGGTAGGCGTTTTTCTTTTCGGAAAGCCCAACCAATTTTAAAAGTTCTTCAACCTTTTCTTCAATAACTTTTTTAGGCGTGTGAATAAGTTCAAGTGGAAAAGCCACGTTTTGAAAAACGTTTCTTTGTTCCAAAAGGTTAAAGTTTTGGAAAATCATACTAATATTTTTTCTAAAAGAACGGAGTTCCTTTATAGATAATTTAGTAATATCAACGTCGTCAATAATAATTTCGCCACTCGTAGGCTTTTCAAGCATATTTATACATCTAACCAAAGTTGACTTGCCCGCACCCGAAAGACCAATAATACCGAAAACGTCACCCGAATTGATAGTAAGGTTAATGTTTTGAAGTGCAGTAGTAGTATTTGATTTTGACGAATATGTTTTGTATAGATTTTTAATTTCTATCATAATAACTCCAAATACCAAAAAAAATTGCCCGAAACCAAAAAACTGTTTCGGGCAACTATAAGTTTAAGTTCGTTTAAATCACAAAGGTAAAGTTAAAAGAACTCACGCAACTTATTTGCCCGAGCATTTAACATTCGCATAATTTCAGTTTTAAAAACGAATAAATTTTTCATACTGTCGTGCACCAAAACCGTGCGACTCCTTGTAAAGATATTTCAAGTGTACACGATTTTTTTTAAGTTGTCAACAATTTTTTCAAGTATTTTTCAATTTTTTAATCTTCAAAATTTAGCATTTTACCTAAAAAAGAAGGTAATAAGTAAACTTATTAAACGATAACGTTAACAAGTCTTGATTTGATAACGATAACTTTTTTAACGGTTAAACCTTCAATATTTTTCTTAATAATGTCGTTAGATAACGCAACAGAAGTAATTTCTTCGTCGGTAGCGTTGGGCGAAACCATAATTTTTGCTTTTACCTTGCTGTTAATTTGAACGGCAAGTTCAATTTCGTCTTTAACGAGTGCTTTTTCGTCAAAAGCAGGGTAAGAAGATAAGAATACCGATTTTTTATTGCCCATAATTTGCCAAAGTTCTTCGGTAAAGTGTGGAGCGAACGGAGCAAGAAGTAAAAGGAAATCTTCAACCGATTCTTTCAAAAGAGCAACGTTTTTAACTTCCAAAGCGTCGTATTTGGTAAGAGCGGAAAGGTATTCCATAAGTCTTGCAATAGCGGTATTAAACGAGAAATTGTCCATATCTCTGTCAACCGACTTAATAGCGTAATGTCTTGCGTAATTAAGTTCTTTTTCGTTAGCACCCATTTCGTCGTATTTGCCGTTCTTTTCTTCGTTAACTGTGTTAACGAGTTTTTCTATTCTGTCCATAAAACGGGCAACCGACTTAATACCGCCGTCGTTCCACGGACCGCCTTCGGTGTAAGAGAAACCGAACATAAGGTAAAGTCTAAACGTGTCGCTACCGTATTCTCTAACGTAATCGTCGGGAGAAATAACGTTTCCACGAGATTTACTCATACGGTTACCGTCAGGACCTAAAATAACGCCTTGGTGAACGAGTGATTTAAACGGTTCGTCAAAGTCAAGATATCCCATATCACGCAAAGCCTTGGTTATGAAACGAGCATAAAGAAGGTGCATACAAGCGTGTTCCGCACCGCCAACGTACTTGTCAACGGGGAGCATTTTATTAACGATTTCCTTATTGAAAGGTTCTTTTTGGTTGTGAGCGTCAGGGTAACGCAAATAATACCAACTTGAACAAACGAAAGTATCAAGAGTATCGGGGTCACGCCTTGCGTCCTTACCGCATTTAGGACATTTGCAATTCATAAATTCTTCGCATTTTGCAAGCGGAGATTTTCCGTCGGGCTTAAATTCCACGTTGTACGGAAGTAAAACGGGCAAATCGCTTTCGGGAACGGCAACCGCACCGCAGTCGGGGCAGTGAATTACAGGAATAGGAGCACCCCAATAACGTTGACGGGAAACGAGCCAGTCACGAAGGCGGTAATTTACTTTGAAAGAACCGTTGCCGGTTTTGGCAAGGTCGTTCAAAATTTGTTTGCGTGCTTCTTCGCAAGAAAGTCCGTCGTAGTTAACAGAGTTAACTAAAACACCGTCGCCAACGAAAGGAAGGGTATCGTCAACACCGCTTAAACCCTTAACGACTCTCGTAATAGGTAAGTCGTATTTTTTAGCAAACGCAAAGTCACGTTCATCGTGAGAAGGAACTCCCATAACGCAACCCGTGCCGTAAGAATATAAAACGTAGTCGGAAATCCAAATAGGAACTTTCTTATTGTTTACGGGGTTAATACAGTAAGCGCCGGTAAATACACCCGTTTTTTCTCTGTCAAGCGAAAGTCTTTCAATTTCCTTTGCTTTTGCAGTTTCTTCAATGTATTTTAAAACTTCGGGTGCTTGTTTTTTAGTCATTAACTTTTTAACGAGCGGGTGTTCGGGAGCAAGAACTACGTAAGAAACTCCGAAAACGGTGTCCGCACGGGTAGTGAAAACTCTAAATTCGTCTTCGCCGTTTTCACACTTGAATAAAATTTCGCCACCGATAGACTTACCAATCCAGTTTTTTTGCATAGCCTTTGTTTTTTCGGGCCAGTCAAGAGTGTTCAAGCCTTGTAAAAGTTCTTCGGCGTAATTCGTAATTTTAAAGAACCATTGAGTTAAGTCCTTTTGAATAACGGTAGAGTGGCATCTTTCGCACTCGCCTTGAACGACTTGTTCGTTAGCAAGAACGGTTTGACAACTCGGGCACCAGTTAACGGGTGCTTCTTTTCTGTACGCTAAACCGTTTTTGTAAAGTTGAAGGAATAACCATTGAGTCCACTTGTAGTAATCGGGCATACAAGTTTTAACTTCGCTAGACCAGTCAAACATAGCGCCCATTTCACGCAAAGTATTTTCCATCGTTTCAATGTTTGCGACAGTGGAATCTTGCGGGTGAATACCCGTTTTGATAGCGTAGTTTTCGGCAGGGAGACCGAAAGCGTCAAAGCCCATAGGTTGGAATACTTCGTAGCCCTTCATTTTTTTGTAACGTGCGAAACTGTCCGTAGGACCGTAATTGTACCAGTGTCCAACGTGAAGTTTTGCAGCGGAAGGATAAGAGAACATTTCCATAACGTAGTATTTTTTGTCAGCGTTTTTCTTGTCAAAATTATTCAACTTGTCCTTTTCCCATTTTTGTTGCCATTTTTTTTCAATAGCCTTCATGTCCATAACTAATAACCTCCGAACTTACCGTTCATAGATATAAATATAAATTTATATGATATTATAACATATTAAGGTAAAAAAACAAAATATTTTTAACGGGTTTAGTCTAAAAAAGATATTTTTTATTTAATTCCTTATTGACTTTACGGTTTTTAGAGTGTAAAATATTCGTTAAGGAGAAATTATGAGCGAGATTATAACCATTAAAAACGAATATTTAGAAGTAAAAATTTCCACGCTTGGAGCGGAAATACAAAGCATAAAATATAACGGCGAAGAAAAAATATTTGACGATCCGTCAATTTGGAACGGCCACGCCCCCGTACTATTTCCAATATGCGGTGGAGTTTTAAACGACGAATACAAGTTAAACGGAAAAACTTACACGATAGCCAAACACGGTTTTTCAAGAAGAAGCGAATTTGAAGTTGCGTCAAACGAGCAAACTTCGGCAACTTTTTTATTAACGCCAAACGGAGAAACCAAAAAATCTTACCCGTTTGATTACGAGTTTAGAGTATTTTTTAAATTGAATGCAAATAAACTTGAAACCTACTATATGGTAGAGAATAAATCAAACGAAAAAATGTACTGTAACGTAGGTTGTCACGAGGCGTACGCATTAAGTTCAAAAATTGAAGACTACTTCGTAGAATTTGAAAATTTAGACGAAATTGATAATAATTTATTAACTTTAAACGGACTTTTGCACGATAAAATTACGTATAAACTTGATAACGGCAAATTGCCTTTAAATTACGACTATTTCGTGGGCGAACCGTATAAAGAAGGAACTGTAAAGGACAGTATTATCGTAGAGAATATAAAGACCAAACGCATAAATTTACTAAAAGGCGATAAGGTTGAACTTTCGGTATATTTCAACGATTTTAACCATTTGGTTATATGGACTAAAAACAACGCTCCGTATATAGCGTTAGAGCCGTGGAGCGGACTTCCCGACTTTACGGATGCCGACGGCAATATAGAAAACAAAAAATATATAGACGTAATTGATGAAAATTCAGGAAAAACTTTCTATCACTCAATCACGTTTTACGATTAAAATTAAGCGTAGCCCAAAAGGTTACGCTTTTATTTTTGCAAATTTACAAAAATAGGTAAAAAACATTGAAAAAAAATACGATATATGGTATAATGCAAAAAAATCACACACAATTTTTGGAGGTAAAACTCTTGGCAAAAACGACTTACACAAGTAACGATATTACCATATTGAAAGAATTAGAGGCAGTACGTGTAAGACCGGGTATGTATATAGGTTCAACCGGGGTAAAAGGTTTACACCACATACTTTGGGAAATTATAGACAATGCGGTTGACGAGGCTGCAAACGGCTTTGCAAATAAAGTAATAGTAAGTTTGCACGAAGACGGTAGTGCGTCTGTTGAAGATAACGGTAGGGGTATGCCCGTTGATATTCACAAAGAAGCAGGCGTAAGCGGTGTAGAAGTAATATTCACGCAACTTCACGCAGGCGGAAAGTTCAATAACGAAAACTATTCGTATTCGGGCGGATTACACGGCGTAGGAGCGTCGGTTACCAACGCACTTTCCGAATGGCTTAAAGTAGAAGTTTACAATAAAACTATCTACCAAATGGAATTTCACTCTTACGAAGAAAACGGCAAAATTTTATCGGGTAAACCGATAGGTCCGCTCAAAGATACGGGTATTAGAACCATAAAACACGGAACTTTCGTCCGTTTTAAACCGGACAAGCGTGTTTTTGAAACGGTAGATTTTAATGCGGACACGATTTTGAACCGTTTAAGAGAAACTTCCTTTTTGAATAAAGGAATAGAACTTGTATTTAGAGATTTAAGAATAGGAAAGGACAAAACGGAAAAAGTCTTTAAATCGGAAGGCGGTATAAAGGACTACGTTTCCTATATTAACGAAAGTAAAACCACTTTATATCCCGAACCTTTCTACGTTTCGGGCGTTAAGGACGACATAGTTATAGAAGTTTCCCTTCAACATACCGACGGTTACACCGAAAGCGTATTTTCCTTTGTAAACAATATTCCTACGGTGGACGGAGGAACACACGATACGGGCTTTAAATCCGGTTTAACAAAATTTTTAAACGATTACGCAAAGGACAATTTGTCGGGTAAAAACAAAGGTACTTCCTTTACGGGTGACGATTTTAGAGTAGGCTTAACGGCGGTAGTTGCCGTAAAGGTTAAAAACGCACAATTTGAAGGTCAAACCAAAGGTAAGTTAGGCAACGTTGAAGTAAGACCGGCAGTTGAAAGCGTTACGTACGACGGACTTTTAGACGCATCTAAAAATAAGAAAATAGCGAAATATTTTGACAGTATAATGGAAAAGGCGGTAAGTGCCGCCAAAGAGCGTGAAGCGGTAAGACATACCAAGGAATTAAACCGTGCAAAATCGGGTGCAGACTCTACAAGACTTTTAGGAAAACTTGCCAACTGTTCAAGTAAGGACGCAAAACTTAACGAAATATTTATAGTAGAAGGCGATTCGGCAGGCGGTAGTGCGAAAGAAGGAAGAGACAGAAAGCACCAAGCAATATTACCACTTCGTGGTAAACCTTTAAACAGCGAGAAAAAATCTTTGCTTGAAGTTCTTAAAAACGAAGAAATGAAAACTATTATTTCGGCACTTGGAACGGGCATAGGTAAAGATTTTGACATAGAAAGTTTAAAATACGATAAAGTTATAATTTTGTCCGATGCCGACCAAGACGGTTATCATATCCGTTGCATACTTTTAACCTTCTTTTTCCGTTACATGCCCGAACTTATCAAGCAAGGTCACGTATATATCGGTATGCCACCACTTTATAAAGTTTATAAAAAGGACGTAGTTGAATACGCATACGACGAAGAAGAGCGTGAAAGAGCACAAGAAAGAGTAGGTAGGGGTTACGGCGTACAGCGTTATAAAGGTTTAGGCGAAATGAACCCGACTCAACTTTGGGAAACGACTTTAAATCCCGAATCACGCCTTTTAATGCAAGTATCAATAGACGATGCGGTAGGAGCGGAAAACTTAATTTCCGTACTTATGGGCAACAATATTGAAGGAAGAAAACAATACATACAAGACCACGCCAACTTCAACAAAATTGACGAATTTGAAATAAAAATAAAGGACTAACGGAATTATGGAAAACGAAAAAAAGGACAATATTATCGTAAACGATATAGAAACCGTTTTACACGATTCTATGATGCCGTTTGCGGAATACGTAATATTAGACAGAGCGTTGCCGAAGGTAGAAGACGGTTTAAAACCCGTTCAACGAAGAATTTTGTACGCAATGCACGATTTAGGCTTAACACCCGATAAACCGCACAAAAAATCTGCAAGAGTAGTCGGCGAATGTCTTGCAAAATACCATCCGCACGGCGATTCTTCGGTTTACGACGCTATGGTAAGGCTTGCACAACCTTTCAATATGAGAATGCCACTCGTTGACGGGCAAGGAAACTTCGGTTCGGTTGACGGCGACGGGGCGGCGGCTATGCGTTATACCGAGGCAAGGTTAAACCCCTTATCTCTTGAAATGCTTGCCGACCTTGAAAAAGATACGGTTGACTGGGAAAACAACTTTGACGATTCAACCAAAGAACCTAAAACTTTACCGAGCAGATTTCCAAATATTTTGGTAAACGGAGCAACGGGAATAGCAATAGGTTTAGCAACCAACATACCACCGCACAATTTATGCGAAACGATAGACGGTGCGGTTGCGTACATAGATAATCCACGTATCAAACTTGACGAAATGATGCAAATTGTCAAAGGTCCGGATTTTCCAACGGGCGGTTATTTAATAGCGGGCGACGAACTCAAAACCGCTTACGAAACGGGTAAAGGTAAAATTTTAATCCGTTCAAAACTTTCGGTAGAAAAGGAAAATCAAAAACAGTCAATAGTAGTAACCGAAATTCCATATCAAGTAAACAAGGCTCAACTTATTGAAAGAATAGGCGTTTTAATGGATGAAAAAAAGGAAGAATTCGGCGGAATACAAGACGTTGTTGACGAATCGGACAGACACGGTATGCGTATCGTAATTAAACTCCGTAAGGACGTTGACGCTAACGACGTTTTAAACCTTTTGTATAAATATACAAACTTGCAAGTTTCCTACGGTATAAATATGGTTATGATAGCCGACGGCAAACCGCAACAGTTAGGTCTAATTGATATATTAAAATACTATACCGAATATCAAAAGCAAGTGGTATTAAGAAGAACCAAATACGACCTTCAAAAAGCAAAATTGCGTTACGAAATCGTTTCGGGCTTAATTATTGCGGTAACTAATATAGACCAAGTTATCAAAATAATCAAAAAATCTCCCGACACTCCAACCGCAAAGCAAAATTTACGTAAAGAGTTCAATTTAAGCGAAGTTCAAGCACAAGCGATTTTGGACTTAAAACTTGCAAGACTTACCAAACTTGAAGTTGAAAATTTGCAAGAAGAATTAAAAACTCTTGAAAAACTTATAAAAGAGTTGCAAGAAATTATTGACAGTAAAAAGCGTTTGAACACCGTAGTAAAAGACGAATTACTTGCGGTAAAGAAAAAGTTTAAAGAACCGAGAAAAACTCAAATTATCGGGGAAGAGAACGATATAAAAGTAGAGCGTTTTGACGACGAAAAACCCGTTGAAAACTACGTTTTAGGTTATAGCGGAAAAGGTTTAGTTAGAAAAGTAAGACTTATGTCTTATTCAAGAAGTAAAGTTCAAGAACCCAACCCGTCCGAAATATTCTTATTTAGCGTAAACGCTACTTCAAACGACGTAGTTTATGCGTTCACCGATAAAGGTAACTTGTTCCGTATGGTAATGGACAATATTCCCGAAGCCAGAGGAGCAGGTCAAGGCGGTGTAACCTTTGACAGTTTGTTTAAAGAGGCTTTAAAAGGCGAAACACCCGTAGCGTTTATGAACTTCAACGGCAAAGAGCCAAGCGGAAAAGTTATATTCTACACGCAAGGCGGTATGGTAAAAATTACCGATTTTGCAGATATGAGTTTCAGCCGTTCGTCTTGCCAAGTATTCAAACTCAAAGACGGCGACAGCGTTTTGGCAGTTGAAGAAGATATAGAAAATAAAGATATTATATTCGTAACCGAAAAAGGTATGTGTTTACGTGCCGATAAAAAAGTTCCCGTTCAAGGAAGAACTGCGGGCGGTGTAATAGGAATAGCGCTTGATGGTAGCGATAAGGTAATTTATGCGTCGCAAATAGACGACGATACCAACACCGAACTCTACGTAATAACGAGTTTCGGAACGTTCAAAAAGTTCTATTCGGGATTAGTAAGGAAAACGGCAAGGGCAGGAAAAGGCGTTAAAATTTCCGACCTTGGCGACGAGAAACTTAACGAGTGCGTAGTGTACTCAAAATGCTTAAAAGTCGGCGAAGAAGTCTTGTTTACGGTTGTTGACAGAATAGGTACGATTTACCACGTTCCGTCCACACTTGTAAAAGAAGACGGCAGGGCAAATAAAGGCAAGGGAATTCCAGGTATAGGATGCTCTCAACCTTTAAATGTCTACTATGTCAGGCAATAGCGATGGCGAGCCAAAAAGCAAAATAGAAAAATTTGAGAATTTTGCGATAAAAACCGAAAATTTACAACTTAATACATTTTCGGTTGACGCTCCGTCCATCGTTGAAAATAAGCAAGAAACAGAAGAGCAAAAGCCGAAAAAAGAACTTGATTTAGAGCATCTTTTTGAGCCTGTCACG
>JAZRVG010000046.1:0-11570 GCA_045599025.1 Christensenellaceae bacterium
AAAAAGTCAACTTTACCGATTTTTTTGCTTTCTTCTTCAAATACTCTTATAAACTCTTCGCCTATAATTTTTCTCTTTCTTTCCGGTTCGGTAACACCCGAAAGTTTATCTAAAAATCTCTTTTGTGCGTTTACTCTTACAAAATTGATATTCCACTTTTTAAAAGCGTTTTCAACTTCGTCGCCTTCGTTTTTACGGAGCAAACCGTGATCAACGAACACGCATGTAAGTTGATTACCTACCGATTCCGCAAGCAATCCTGCCAAAACCGACGAATCAACACCGCCAGACAAAGCAAGAAGCACTTTGCCGTTGCCTATCTTTTCTTTTAATTCCTTCTTCTTGGTTTCAAGATAGTTTTCCATTGTCCAAGATTTTTCCGCCTTACAAATTTCAAACAAGAAATTGCTTAAAATTTGAGTTCCAAACTCCGTATGGTTAACTTCAGGGTGGAATTGTACGCCTAAAATCTTTAATTCTTCGTTATAAATTGCAACGTTTGGACAGTTTTTGGAGTGTGCCACAAGTTTAAATCCGTTAGGAATTTTTTCCATGTAGTCGCCGTGGCTCATCCACGTTATACTGTTTTCGGGCATACCTTTAAAGGCTACGCACGAAGTATCAAACGTAGTTTCCGTTTTACCGTATTCCGCAATAGTTTGTGCCGTTGCCGAAGTTACTTTTCCGCCTAAATGATGAGCTAAAAGTTGAGCTCCGTAACATATTCCTAAAATAGGAACGTTCAAAGAAAAAACTTCTTCACTCGGATGCGGAGAATTTTCTAAATATACGCTGTTCGGTCCACCGGTAAATATTATTCCCGTAGGATTGAATTTTTTTATATCTTCAATAGGCATAAAGTACGGTTTTAATTCGCAATATACGCCTAAATTTCTTACTCTTCTTGCAATAAGTTGATTGTATTGTCCACCAAAATCTAATATTAAAATCTTTTGCATATCTTACCCTTTATTTAACGATTTTTTTAACTTCATTTAAGTATTTTTCAACTTGCTCACAACTTCTACCTACGAAGTTTTGATTTATTATTTCCGTTAAGTCTTCTTTGGTCAAGTGAAGTTCTTCGTATTTTAATAAATCTTCAAACAAATTGAAGTCTAAACCTTGTTTTATCTTATTGTTTGCCTCAACCGAACATACACGAATTATTTCGTGGGCTTTTTGCCTATCTGCTCCCTTTTTTACCGCTTGCATCATTATGTTTTCGGTTGCTATAAATGGTAAGAATTTCAAATATTCTTTTTCTATTATTTTTTCGTTTACTCTAATTCCGCTTATTATTTTATTTAATACGCTCAAAATACCGTCAACACACAAGAAACTTTCGGGCATTACTACTCTACGGTTTGCCGAATCGTCAAGCGTTCTTTCAAACCATTGAACCGACGCCGTTAAATTTCCGTTTTGTGCTACCGTTAATACGTATCTTGAAAGAGAACATACCCTTTCGGAAAGCATTGGATTTTGCTTATACGCCATTGCCGAAGAACCGATTTGATTTTTTGAGAAAGGTTCTTCAATTTGATGGTCGTGTTGAAGTAATCTTAAATCGTTACAAAATCTGTACGCACTTTGAGCAATTTGACTTAATGCGTTTAAAATTATTGAGTCGGTCTTTCTTGGATAAGTTTGTCCGCTTACGTCAAATATTTTTTCAAAATTGAAACTTTTGGCAAGTTTTTCGTTTAATTCGTCTATTTTTTTAGTATCGTTTTCAAATAAACTCATAAAACTTGCTTCCGTTCCCGTAGTTCCCCTACAACCTAAAAATTTGATTTTATCAAAAGTTTCGTTTAGAGTTTCTAAATCGGTAACGAAATCTTGCAAGTATAAACTTAATCTTTTACCTACCGTTACGGGTTGTGCAGGTTGAAAATGCGTGTAGCCGATTGTTGCAAGTGATTTATACTTATCAACTACTTCTACAAGCGATTTTATTACTCCTACAAGTTGCTCTTTAATTTTGGTTAAAGCCGTTCTGTATATAATTAAGTCCGCATTGTCGGTAACGTAACAACTCGTTGCTCCTAAATGAATTATGCCCTTTGCACTCTTTGCAACTTCGCCGTATGCGTAAACGTGTGCCATTACGTCGTGATTTACTACTTTTTCACGCTCGTTAGCAACGTCAAAATCTATATCGGTAACGTGGTCTTCCAAATCTTTGATTTGCTCTTTTGTGATAGGCAAGCCGAGTTCGTGTTCCGCTCTTGCTAACTCTACCCAAAGTTTACGCCACGTAATTATTCTCGTTTGCATTGAGAAAAGTTCTTGCATTTCGTTTGAAGAATAACGAAGTGAGAACGGGGACTGAAATTTTGTATAATCCATTATTTTAGTCCCTCACGATTAAACTTTCTCTTTCCGGTCCTACCGAAACGTATTTAATCTTTGCTCCTATATTATTTTCTATATATTCAACGTATTTTCTCGCATTTTCGGGTAAATCTTCGTATTTTCTTACTTTTGATATATCACATTTAAAGCCGTCTAAATACTCAATTACCGGTTTTGCTTTGTTTAAAAGTGATTGGAACGGGAATTCTTTTACAACTTTTCCGTCAATTTCGTATGCCGTACATACTGGAATTTTATCCATAAAACTCAATACGTCAAGTTTAGTTAAAGCAATTTCTTTTGCGTTTTGCATTTTAACGCCGTAAGCCGTTGCTACGATATCAATAGGTCCTACTCTTCTCGGTCTTCCCGTTTTTGCACCGTATTCTTGACCTTGAACTCTTAATTCTTCGCCTTCGTCGTTCAAAAGTTCACATACGAACGGTCCTTCGCCTACGCAAGTTGAGTATGCTTTTACTACACCGATAACGTTATCTACCGTTGCGGTGGTTAAGCCCGAACCTACGGGTGCGTAAGAACTTAAAGTGTTTGACGACGTGGTGTACGGATATATACCGAAGTCTAAATCACGAAGAGCACCGAGTTGTGCCTCAAACATTATTGAACTTCCGTTTTCGTATGCTTTTTGCAAGAATTTTTCCGTATCGCAAACGTAAGGTTTAATCGCCTCAACGTATTTGTTTGCCCATTCAAGTATTTCTTCTACTTTAAACGGCTCGGCTTTGTATATTCCTTCAACCGCTAAATTTTCGTAATTTACTATTTCGGTTATTCTTTCTGCGAAATTGTCGGAATAAACGTATTCGCCTATCATAACCGTTTTTTTACGGTACTTGTCCGCATAGAAAGGTGCTATACCTTGCTTTGTAGAACCGTATTTTTTATCTTTTAATCTTAATTCTTCAAGTTCGTCTAACTTTCTGTGAATAGGAAGTAATAACGATGCACGACTACTTATTTTTAAGTTGTTCGGGGTGATTTCAACGCCTTTTTGTTTTAAACCTTCAATTTCAAGCAAAAGGTTTTCGGCATCTAATGCTACGCCGTTTCCTATAACGTTAACGGTGTTCTTGTTGAAAATTCCCGACGGCAATAAGTGTAAAGCAAATTTACCGTATTCGTTTACTACCGTATGACCTGCGTTTCCGCCACCTTGATACCTTACTACTACGTTGAAGTTATCGGCAAAGTAATCTACCATTCTGCCTTTACCTTCGTCGCCCCAGTTAATACCTACTACTGCACATGTTGACATAAAAAATTCTCCTTTTATGAATTAAACTTTAACGCTCGCTAACTCTTTTGAGTGAACTAACGCTACTACCGTTTTGTGTATCGGCGTTTCTATTCCGTACTTCTCTCCCAGTTTTACAACTGCTCCGTTAATAAAGTCTATCTCCGTTTTACGAGAATTTTCTATATCTTGTAACATTGACGCTTTACCGCTTTGTAAAACCTTTGTGGTGTGATACAACGACTTTTTAATTTCGTTTGCATCAAATTCTTCCCCGTCCGCTTTCGCAACCTTAACAGCCTCGTCTATCAAAGCGTTGGCTACTTCCGCAAGGGGTGAAGTTTCGGTTAAAAATCCGATTTTTACGTTTAGCAACGACGTTAAACTGTTTATCGTCATATTGACGAAAAGTTTTTGCCACAACAAGCGTTTTACTTCAACTATTTTATAAGTTTCAATATTACTATCTAAAAATTGTTTGATAATTTTATCTACCGTACTTTCGTTTTTGCTTGGAGAACCTATATTCGTTTCGCCCGCTCCGGTATGATAAATATTACCTATTGAAGTGGTTACGCTATTGTGTTTTGTCGTACCAAGTAATATTTTATCATATTTTACGAATTTTGCAAGCGTTTCAAGGTTACCAAAGCCATTTTGTAAAGATAAAACAATAGTTTTATCTGAAATTACGGCTAAATTCTGTTTAATTGCGTCTTCGGTTGCCGTTCCTTTTACAAAAACGATAACCAAGTCCGCTTTCTCTTTATATTCTCCACTTTTATATATGGGAATTTTATACGTTTTTTCTTGCCCGTTACTTTCCGTTATTTTTACTCCGTTTTCTTTAACGAAATCAACGACCTTATCGTAGCCGTCTATTAAAACGACTTGATTATTATTTGAAAGCATAGCACCGTATAATGAGCCCATTGCTCCTGCACCTATTACTACGATTTTCATTTAGTTCACCTTGAAAATCCAACCTTTCGGTGCCGTTATTTCACACATTTGTATGCCTTTTAAAGTTTCTAAAAGTTTAAGAAGTTTTTCGTGAGATTTATACTCTATCTCTTTTTCTCCGTTAACGATTTTTCCTATCGGGGAAATTACAGCCGCCGTTCCACATAAACCGCACTCTACGAAGTTTTCAAGTTCGTTTACGTTTATTTGCCTTTCTTCTACTTCCATACCTAAATAGTCTTTCGCAACTACCAAAAGCGAACGGCGTGTGATTGACGGAAGTATCGTTGGCGACTTTGGAGTTACCAACTTCCCTTTCTTATCTATGAATATTATATTTGCTCCGCCCGTTTCTTCTATATAGGTTTTTGTTTTTGAGTCAAGATACAAGTTTTCGTCGTAGCCTTTTTCGTGAGCGTCGGCTATGTTATATAAACTCATAGCGTAGTTTAGTCCTGCTTTTATATGCCCCGTTCCTTTGGGTGCGGCTCTGTCTAAATCGGAAATTCTTACCTTTAACGGTTTTATTCCTCCGCTAAAATAAGGTCCTACGGGAGTTGCAAATACTCTAAACTCGTACTCCGTTGCAGGTTTTACTCCTAATACCGCATCTTTGCCGTAAACGTAAGGGCGAATATACAAACTTGCTCCCGTACCGTAAGGCGGAACGTATTTTTTGTTTGCCTTTACCACTTGCTTAACCGCATCTATAAACTTTTCTTTATCGTACGGCGGAATTTTCATACGTTCGCACGAATCGTATAATCTTTCTGCATTTAAGTCCGCTCTAAAAAATACTATATCGCCGTTTTTCGTTTCGTAGGCTTTCAACCCTTCAAATACCGTTTGCGAATATTGAAGAACGCACGAACTTTCGTTTAATACAACCTTTTCTTTTGATGATAATTTTCCTTCATTCCATTTGCCGTTCTTATATTCGGCCACGAACCTTTTGGGAATTTTTCTATATTTAAAACCTAAATTTTTAAAATCTAATTTTGCTTTTTTCATAATTTCTACCTTTTTATTTTCCACTGTCTCCGTAGTTTGAAAGTACCCTTGCGGACGGGTCGTTTACGTTACAACCTTCCCACGATTTGTTGGGCATCCAAAAATCCACTACCATTTCACTTTGTCCTTTATAATATTTTTCAAAAATTTCTCTATACAATAAAGATTCTTTCGTGAACGGAGTTGCGTGTTTGTATTTTTTTATTTTCTCTTTATATTCTTCGTCCGTATAGTATTTTTCGGCATACTCTTTTAGGTAGTTTACCATTGAGTGTCCTACCGCATCCGAAAAGGCCGCCTTTTCTCTATACAAAATATCTTCGGGTAAATAATCGTCTTCAAACGCTTTTCTTAATAAATACTTTCCTTTGTTATATTTGTTAAGTTTGAGTTCAGGATTGATACTCATAACGTATTTAACGAAGTCTAAATCGCCGAAAGGTACTCTTGCCTCCAAAGAGTTTACCGATATACATCTATCGGCACGGAGTACGTCGTACATATGAAGTTCAGTTATTCTTTTTACCGACTCTTTTTGGAATTCTTCTGCGTTAGGTGCAAAATCGGTATATTTATAACCGAAAAGTTCGTCGGAAATCTCCCCTGTTAAAAGAACTCTTACGTCGGTTTTTTCGTGAATATACTTACATACCAAATACATTCCAACACTTGCCCTTATCGTAGTTATATCGTAAGTTCCTAAAAGGGCTATGACTTCTTCAAAAGATTTTAAAACCGTTTCTTTATCTATTACAACTTCGGTATGGTCGCTACCTATGTAGTCGGCTACTTGTTTTGCATACTTTAAATCAATAGCGTCTTCACTCATACCTATCGCATAGGTTCTAATAGGTTTTTTACTGTTCTTTTGTGCTATTGCACATACGAGCGAAGAATCTAAACCGCCCGACAATAAAAAACCTACTTTTGCATCGGCAACAAGCCTTTTTTCTACGCCTTTAACAAGTTTATCGTGAATATTTTTACAAACTTTTTCTATTCCGTCGGTAGAATATTTTTCAACCTTTGCTATTTGGTTATAGGGAATAAACTTTCCTTGTTTATAGTAATGTCCCGGTGGGAAAGGCATAATTTTATCAACTAAACCGACAAGTGATTTCGGCTCGCTTGTGAAAATAATTTCCCCTTCTTTCGGGTAACCGTAATAAAGCGGTCTTATACCGATTGGGTCCCTTGCAACGACGTAGTCTTTTATTTTATCATCGTAAATTATTAGAGCAAATTCAGCGTCTAACATCTTAAACATTTCAACGCCGTACTCGTTGTACATTGGTAATAAAATTTCACAATCGCTTTCGCTTATAAACTTATAGCCTTTTTGCAAAAGTCTTAACTTTTCTTGGGAAAAACCGTATATTTCGCCATTACACACTACTTTGTTTTTACCGTAGGAAAAGGGTTGCATTCCGTTCTCGGTTAAGCCCATTATCGCTAAACGGTGAAAACCTAAAACGCCTATTTCCGTTTTTTCTATTTTGGTTGCGTCGGGGCCTCGTGACTTGGTTTTTTCAAACGCCGTTTCTATTTCGTTTTGAGTTAAACTCGTTCCTTTATATCCTAATATCGTACACATAATTTTTACCTTTTATCTTACGCCGAAAAGTAATTCTCCGTATGTCGGGAACGGCCAGTATTTTTCCGCCGTTATTGTTTCCGCTTCGTCGCAAAGAGTTCTTAATTCACTCATTTTTGATAAAACGAAATCTCTTATACAGAAAGATTTTTCGGTTACTTCGGTTATCATTTTTGCTTTTAATGTTTCGTTTTCAAGCCTTTCGGTTACCTTATGAATTTGACTTAAAAGTTTTGATAATCTCGTTATAGTTTTTATTTCAAAATCGCTTTCGGCGGTTAACGAAACTTGTTTTTTGATAAATACCGTGTCCGAAAGTTCTTTTACGTATGCCAAAATTGCAGGCTCAATTTCCCTTTTGGACATTGATATCATTGTGTTTGCTTCAATTATTACTGCTTTTACATAGTTATCAAGCAAAATTTCCGTTCTTGATTTTAATTCGCTTTCACTAAACACCCCTAATTCCGTTAACATTTTAACGTTCTTTTCGTCTAACAAATGCGGTATGCAATCAGGAGTTGTTCTATAATTGCTTAAACCACGTTTTTCGGTAGCCTCTTTTATCCACTCGTCATCGTAGCCGTTACCGTTGAAAAGTATGCGTTTATGCTCTTTTACCGTTCTTTTGATTATTTCTTGCAAAGTGGTTTTGAAATCTTTACTTTCTTCAAGTTCGTCTGCAAACGTTTTTAACGTTTTACTTACCGCACTGTTGAGCATAATGTTTGCACATGATATACTGTTTGACGAACCGAGCATTCTAAATTCAAATTTATTACCCGTGAAGGCAAACGGAGAAGTTCTGTTTCTATCGGTCGTATCACGAGAAAATTTAGGAAGTACGTCAACGCCTAATTTTATAGTCGTTTTCTCTTTTCCTTGATATTCCGTTCCTTTTTCTATTGAAGTTAAAATACTTGTGAGTTCGTCGCCTAAAAATACCGAAACTACTGCCGGCGGGGCTTCGTTTGCTCCTAACCTATGGTCGTTTCCCGCCGTTGCTACCGATAATCTCAACAAATCTTGATAATCGTCAACCGCTTTTATTACCGCACACAAGAAAAGTAAAAATTGAGCGTTTTCGTAAGGGGTTTCGCCCGGGGACAACAAGTTTACGCCCGTATCGGTTGCCATTGACCAGTTGTTATGCTTTCCGCTACCGTTTACCCCAGCAAACGGTTTTTCGTGCAATAAACATACTAAATTATGTTTACTTGCTACCTTTTGCATTATTTCCATAGTGAGTTGGTTATGGTCTGCCGAAACGTTGGTGGTTGTATATATAGGTGCAAGTTCGTGTTGCGACGGTGCTACTTCGTTATGCTCCGTTTTCGCTAATATACCGAGTTTCCAAAGTTCTTCGTTTAATTCTTCCATATATTTGGCAACTCTCGGTTTTATTACACCGAAATAATGGTCTTCAAGTTCTTGACCTTTCGGGGCTTTTGCTCCAAATAGCGTTCTTCCCGTAAAAATCAAGTCCTTTCTTTTTAAATACAAGTCTTTATCTATTAAAAAATATTCTTGTTCGGGACCTACCGAAGTGGTTACCCTTTTTACTTCTTTATTTCCGAATAATCTTAAAATACGGAGCGCTTGGTTATTTAAAATTTCCATTGAACGGAGCAAAGGTGTTTTTTTATCAAGTGCTTCGCCTGTGTAGGAACAAAACGCCGTTGGAATACACAACGTTTTATCTTTTATAAATGCGTATGAAGTCGGGTCCCACGCAGTATAACCACGAGCCTCAAACGTTGCTCTTAATCCGCCGGAAGGAAAACTTGATGCATCCGGCTCGCCCTTTATAAGTTCTTTACCCGAAAATTCCATTATTATTCTTCCGTCGGGTGCAGGAGTGATAAATCCGTCGTGCTTTTCTGCGGTTACTCCCGTTAACGGTTGAAACCAGTGTGTAAAGTGCGTTGCTCCTTTTGATACCGCCCAATCTTTCATAGCACGTGCTACTTGATTGGCTATATTTATATTGAGTAATTCTCCACTTTCTATCGTTCTTTTTAAAGAACTGTAAACTTCACTTGATAAAGTACCTTTCATTACTCTATCGTCAAATACAAGTGTGCCAAATTCTTCACATACCGTTTCCATTTAGGTTTTCTCCTTATAAAAATTTATACAAAAAAAGACAAAGGTGCCGTGAGTTTTTACTCAAGACACCTTTGCCTTTATCAATTATGCGAAAATTATAAACTCAAAATTTTAATTTGTCAACGGTTTTTTTATGAATTTTTAAGATTTTTTATTTTTCTATTGACAATTATTATATTATATAGTATTTTTATCTATATAATTTTTGAGCAAAGGCGTTCATTTTAAAAGAATTTTCTTTTGATTTGAACGTGTTTTTCTTTAATTTACTATCACTTTTGAGGTGGACTATATGAATTACACTAAACAAGACGTTATAGATTTTATCAAGGAAGACGACGTTAAATTCGTTAAACTTACGTTTTGCGACGTTTTCGGCATACTTAAAAACGTTTCAATTTTATCAAGTGAAATTGAAAGAGCCTTTTCAAGCGGTATTGCTATTGACGCAAGTGCTATTAAAGGCTTTTTAGACGAGTCCCGTTCCGATTTATTCCTTCACCCTGACCCGTCCACTATCGCTATTCTTCCTTGGAGACCGGAAAACGGTAAAGTGGTTAGAATGTACTCTACTATTTCTTACCCCGACGGAACTCCTTTTGAGTGCGATTCCCGTACGATTTTACAAAATGCCGTTGATTACGCTAAAAGCAAGGGCGTAGAATTCAAATTCGGTGCGGAAATGGAATTTTATTTGTTCAAGTTTGACGAAAACGGAAATAAAACTTTAAACCCCTACGACAACGCCGGCTATATGGACGTTGCTCCCGAAGATAAGGGCGAAAACGTACGCCGTGAAATTTGCTTAACTCTTGAACAAATGGGTATTCTACCCGAAAGTTCACACCACGAAGAAGGTCCCGGTCAAAACGAAATTGATTTTAAATATGCGTCCCCTATTGAAAGTGCCGACAACGCTTGCACTTTTAAGTCGGTTGTAAACGCTATTTCTAACCGAAACGGCATTTACGCATCGTTTGAACCGAAACCGCTTAAAGAAAGTGCCGGCTCGGGTTTTCATATAAATTTTTCGGTTAAAGGCTCTAACGAAAACTTACTTGAATACTCTATTGCGGGAATTTTAAAACATATAAAAGAAATTACCCTATTTTTGAACCCGACGGAAAATTCTTACGAAAGATTAGGCTATAATAAAGCACCTAACTACATTTCTTGGGGATACGGCAACCGTTCGCAACTTATTAGAATTCCGTCCGCTGACGGAGAATTTAAGCGTGCCGAATTACGCTCGCCCGACTGCTCAACTAACCCATATATTGCGTTTGCTTTGATTATTTACGCAAGTTTAGAAGGAATTGACGAAAAACTTGAAATTAGTGCTCCATCGGCTATCAATTTTTATATGGCAAGTGAAGAAGTTAAAAAATCTTACGAAAAATTGCCTTGCAATATTGAAAATGCCGTTAAATTTGCAAAAGATAGCGAATTTATAAAGAAATATCTTCCCGAAAAACTTTTAAATGACTATTTTAATATATAATTTTTATGGAAAAAGAACACTTTTACAACGTTCTTATCGTATCTTCTTCGGAAAGTTTTAGTGAACAATTCGTAAAATTCGTACCCGAAAGCAAGAATTTTAGTGTTACCGTTCAAAAAAGCGTAAATTCCGCTCAAAGACTTTTTTTAGAAAGAAAATACGATTTGGTAATAATAAACGCACCACTTCCCGACGACTACGGTTTGAAATTTGCCGTTGACGTTTCTTCGGGAAACTTTTCGGTTGCGATTATTTTCGTTAAAAGTGAAAATTACCCCGAAATTACCGAAAAAGTTAAGCCTTACGGAGTTTTCGTTTGTCAAAAGCCGTCGCCCGAATTTGCTATTTACCAAACGATAGACCACGCAACTGCGGTTGTTGAAAGACTTAAAAAAATGACGACTAAAACGCTAACTTTACAAGAAAAAATGCAAGAGTTAAAACTTATTAACCGTGCAAAATGGATGCTTATTGATTCTTTGAAAATGACGGAAACGGACGCTCACCGCTATCTTGAAAAGCAAGCGATGGACAGGTGCATTACCAAAAAAGAAATGGCAGAAATTGTTATAAAAACTTATTCGTAAAATAAAAAACCGCTCTATTGAGCGGTTTTTTTATCGGCTTTTTATTGTGGGGTTAAATTTTTAGTTTGAATTATTCCTTCAAATACTTTTTTACAAAGCGGAGCGGCTACCGTTGAGCCGTATTGTCCGCCAACGGGTTCGTCTACTATCGTTAAACATATATATTTTGGATTATTAGCAGGGAAAAAGCCT
>JAZRVG010000047.1:0-14216 GCA_045599025.1 Christensenellaceae bacterium
TTAAATCTATCATATATTTATTTATAGGAGGTTATCTTATGGAAAAGACAGTTATTTCAACCAAAGTAAATAACGTTCACAGTGATATTCGTGGACCTATTTTCTTTAAAGCACTTGAAATGGAAGCAAGTGGAAAAAAAATATTAAAATTAAACACTGGCAATCCGGCGGCCTTTGGCTTTAAGATGCCTTCTTCCGTTAAATCGGTTATTTTAAACGACGTTGAAAAATCTCTTGGTTACTGCGGTATTCAAGGTATGAATCCTGCACTTCAAGCAATTTGCGATTACGAAACTTCAAAAGGTATTAAAAACCTTACGACAAGCGATATTTTTATTACTAACGGTGTTAGTGAGGCCGCTAATATGCTTTGCTCTGCTATCGTTGACGACGGCAACGAAGTTTTAATGCCAACCCCTTGTTATTCGCTTTGGTCTAACTCCGTTTTGGTTTGCGGTGGTAAACCAGTTTACTATATTTGCGACGAATCTAACGAGTGGAACCCCGATATTGACGATATTCGCAAAAAAATAACGAATAAAACGAAAGCAATCGTTTTAATTAACCCTAACAACCCGACGGGTGCTATTTACTCTGACGAAATTCAACTTGAAATTGCCAAAATTGCCCATGAACACGGCTTAATAGTTTTTTCGGATGAAATTTACGACAGACTCGTTTACGACGGCAGAACTCATACTTCTTTCGGAAAACTTGCCGACGAAGATATTACCGTCGTCACTTTAAACGGACTTTCTAAATCTCACTGTTTATGCGGTTTAAGATGCGGTTGGATTGTTTTAAGCGGAAACACCAAACAAAAAGAAGAACTTAAAAAAACTTTGGTAACTCTTGCGTCGGTTAGACTTTGCTCTAACGCTTTGATGCAACTTATTATTCCCGAAGCGTTAAAAGATACCGCCTACACCGAAAATATGGTAAACGAAAACGGCAGACTTTATCTTCAAAGGCAAGCAACGGAGCGTGCGTTTAAACAAATTGAAGGTATTTCTTGCATAATGAACAAAGGTGCTTTTTATATCTTCCCTAAAATTGATACCGAACGTTACAACATAACCGACACGGAATTTGCAAAAGGTCTTTTGGAAGAAAAGAAAATTTTGATAGTTGCGGGTACGGGATTTAATTATCCTACTCCCGACCATTTTAGAATTGTTATGCTCCCCGAACCCGACGTTTTGGAAAACGCTATTTTGGAAATGGGCGACTTCTTAAAAAAATACAAAAGGTAAAATATAAAAAATCAAGCGACTTCGTAATGAAGTCGCTTATTTTTATTATTTAAGTAATTTTTCAAATTCTTCGGAAAGTTTAATTAAAGTATCGGTTGCTTGAACTTCGTCCTTTCCCTTTACCGAATAGTAAATTTTAAGTTTAGGCTCTGTTCCGCTCGGTCTTAAACAAATAAATCCGCCTATTTCAAGTTCGTAGTAAAGGCAATTTATTCCGCTAAACTCTATATTTTCAACCGTGCCGTCCTTAATTTTTCTCGTTCCCGACAAATAATCTCTTACTGCGGTAACGTTATACACGCCTATTGAGTTAATTTCCGTTTCACGCATTTTTTGAACAACTGCGTTCATATCTTTCATTGCCGACAAACCCGAATATTTTATAGAATTGGTTTTATCAAGCGTAAAGCCGTATTTTTCGTAAAGTTCGCATAAAATTCCGTAAACGCTCTTTCCTATATAATTATAGTAGCATACCATTTCGGCAAAAAGCATACTTGCAACGACTGCGTCCTTATCTCTTGCATGAGTGCCACGGAGATATCCGCAACTTTCTTCAAAACCGAACAAAAATTCGCCCGAACCGTCCTTTTCAAACTGTTTGATTTTTTCGCCTATAAATTTGAAACCTACGGGCGTTTCAATAAGTTTTACACCGTAATCTTCGCAAATAGGCTTAATCATACCCGTTGAAACGAAACTTTTTACTATAACTCCGTTTTTAGCAAGTTTTCCTTCCGCTTTTAATCTTTTTAAAACGTAGTCCGAAAGAAGTACACCTACTTGGTTACCCGTTAAACCGATAAATTCGCCATTACCGTTTCTTATGGCAACACCTAATCTGTCACTGTCGGGATCGGTGCCGAATACGACGTCCGCCGAAATTTTATCGGCAAGTTCTATTGCCATTTTCAAACTTTCTTTATATTCGGGATTTGGAACTTCTACCGTTGAAAACTCCGTATCGGGATTTTTTTGTTTATCAACAACCGAAACGTTTATGCCTATTTTATTTAAAATAGCCGTTACGGGTCTGAAACCCGTTCCGTGAATCGGTGTATATACAAGTTTTAAATTTTTACCGCACTCTTTAACCGCTTTACTTGAAAGAGTTAATTTGGAAAGTGTTTTTACGTATTTTTTAAGGAAACTTTCCCCTATAATTTTTAAGTTTTTAACGCATTTTAGATTTTTATCTAAAACGGTTTCTTCTACGCCGATATAATCTTCAACCGCTTTTATGTATTCAACGACTTTTTCGGTTGCTTCGGGAGACATTTGTGCCCCGTCTTCTCCGTAAACTTTATAGCCGTTATATTCCTTCGGGTTATGGCTTGCAGTTATCATTACGCCTGCTATCGCTTTGAAATTTCTTACGGAATAGGAAAGCATCGGAACGGGACTCGGTTCTTTAAACAAAAATACTTTTATTCCGTTTTTGAGAAGTACCCCTGCCGTTGCAAGTGCAAATTCATAGGAAAGTCTTCTCGTGTCGTACGATATACAAACTCCCCTATTTATAGCCTTTTTACCTAAATTTTTAATATATTCCGCCAAACCTTTGGTTGCTCTTTTTACGGTATAAACGTTCATCATATTTGTTCCGTAACCTATTACGCCACGCATACCTGCCGTACCGAATTCAAGTTCCGCACCGAAACGGTATTCAAGTTCTTTTTCGTTACCGCTTAAATCTTTAAGTTCGGTTTTCGCTTGTTCGTTCAAATTCGGGTTATTTAGCCATTTTTCGTAAACTTCTATAAAGTTCATAAATTACTCCTTTTTATTTTGAATATACTACGTTGCCGTTTCTTACCGTTAATAAAACTTCAAAAGTATTTTTATCCAAAACGGTAAAGTCTGCTTGTTTACCTAATTTTATTGAACCGACCTTATCAAATATACCTAAATTTTTAGCGGGGTTTGCGGTTGCAAAATCAACGGCGTCAGTAAATTCTATGCCTGCTTTTAAAACTAAATTCTTAATTGCATCGTTCATTTTTAAAACGCTACCTGCCAAAGTGCCGTCTTCAAGTCTTGCTTCGCCGTTTTTAACGATAACTTTTTGTCCACCGAGTTCACTAATTCCGTCGGGCATATGTTTTGCACGCATTGCGTCGGTAATTAACGTAACTTTATCGTGCGGTTTATTCTTAATAAGAAGTTTTATTGCCGGAACGGACACGTGAATAGTATCGCAAATAATTTCACAATTAAGTTCGTCAAAAATAAGTGCCGAACC
Source organism: Christensenellaceae bacterium (assembly GCA_045599025.1). GTDB lineage: Bacteria > Bacillota > Clostridia > Christensenellales > Borkfalkiaceae > HGM11412. Next base: position 3,496 of record JAZRVG010000047.1, read on the forward strand.
TACTACGCCTACGTCTCTGTGAGCAAAAGGAGATTGTGCGTTATAAGTGTGAGTAACGTTTGTTGCACCTGCTTTTAAAGCCTCAACGCAGTTTACGTATTTAGCGTCACTATGAGCGATAGAAGCAACTATTCCGTTTTCTTTCAAGTATGTAATAAGTTCGCAAGCACCTTCAACTTCGGGAGCAATAGATACTATTTTTATATTATTACCCGAAATTTCGTTGTATTTTTTGAAAGTTTCAACGGTCGGTTTTGCTACGTATTCAATAGGTTGAGCCCCTACTTTTTTAGGAGAAATAAACGGTCCTTCCAAATGAACGCCACCTACGTTTGCACCTTCAACTATATTCATTTTCTTATATTCGTTTACGGCGGACAAAGCCTTGTCAATATTTTCGGGGCTTTGCGTCATAGTAGTTGCCAAGAAAGTTGTAGTTCCTTCGCTTGCTACCGCTACGGCGATTTTCTTTAAATCTTCAACTGTCCCGTCCATAGCGTCCGAACCCATTGCACCGTGAATATGCTCGTCAATAAATCCGGGAACTACTACTGCGTTTTCGTTGAATTTTGCAATTTCTTCTACTTCGCCGTTTTCAAGTTCCTTAATTATTCCGTTTTCAAAACCGATATTGGTTTTTACAATGCCTTTTCCTTCTACGTAAACGTTTACGTTCTTTAATCCTTTCATTTTATACCTCTTTATATATCAATGATTTTTTCTTTTAAGTTCTTCTATTTTTATTTCTTCTATACGCTCTTTATATTTTTTGATTTTTCTTTTAGTTTTAGGTGCAAATATTAGCCACCAACCTAAACACCAAACCGCTAAAACTCCTACGATAGATACGGTTGCTATAAACGAAAAATCTGCTTTTGCATTACCGCTTAAAACAACGAACAATATTAAAACTACTGCAAGAAGTACGGTAAAAGCACAAAAAACAGTTGACCAGTTTAATCCTTTTACGTTGTTTGCCATTTTGTTTATTCTTAACGCTAAATAGGTTCTTTCTCCCATTTTGTTTATTCCTTCAAGTTCTTTTGCAGAATATTTGCTCGTTTTTACTTGTTTATTAAATTCGTCTCTTATCATTTGTTTTTGTCCTTTAAAATTTCTTTTAAAAATTGCCCTGTGTAACTATCTTCTACTTTTGCAATTTCTTCGGGAGTTCCCGTTGCTATTACCGTTCCACCCTTATCTCCGCCTTCTTTTCCAAGGTCAACGATATAATCGGCAACTTTAATTACGTCTAAATTATGTTCAATTACTATAACCGTATTTCCACTTTCACGGAGTTTATATAAAATGTTTATAAGTTTGTTTACGTCGTAACTGTGAAGTCCCGTTGTAGGCTCGTCCAAAATATACAACGTTCTACCCGTTGAACGCTTTGATAGTTCCGTTGCAAGTTTTACCCTTTGGGCTTCGCCACCCGATAAAGTAGTTGACGATTGACCTAATTTAATATAACCTAAACCGACTTCTTTTAAACATTTGATTTTATTGTATATTCTCGGGACTGCGGAGAAAAAGTCAACCGCCTCGTCAACGGTCATATCTAACACTTCGGAAATATCTTTTCCTTTATACTTTACTTCCAAAGTTTCGTGATTGTATCTTTTGCCTTTACATACTTCGCAAGGAACGTAAACGTCGGGCAAAAAATGCATTGAAATGGTAATTATTCCGTCACCCGAACAGTGCTCGCACCTACCGCCCGTTGTGTTAAAACTAAATCTTCCCGCTAAATAGCCACGCTCTTTTGCATCGGGAGTTTGTGCAAAAAGTTCACGAATATAAGTGAACACTCCCGTATAAGTTGCAGGGTTACTTCTCGGCGTTCTGCCTATCGGCGACTGGTCTATCGCTATAACGTTATCAAAGTTTTCAAGTCCTTCAATTTCTTCGTATTTGCCTTGGCGGAGTTTTGCTCCGTTCAATTTATCTGCCGTAGCCGGATATAAAATTTCGTTAATAAGTGAACTTTTACCACTTCCCGAAACACCCGTAACTGCGGTAATTACTCCTACCGGGAAACTTGCGGTAACGTTTTTAAGGTTGTTTTGTTTAGCACCTTTTACCGTTAAAAACTTACCCGTTCCCGTATATCTAAACGGCGGAATTTCTATTTTTCTTCTTCCCGACAAATAGTCGCCCGTGATAGAATTTTCGTTTTGCATTATCTCTTCTACCGTACCTGAAGCAACTACTTCTCCACCTAAAACACCTGCTTTTCTTCCTATATCTACGATATAATCGGCATTTCGTATCATATCTTCGTCGTGCTCTACGACTATAAGCGTATTGCCTAAATCACGCAAATCTTTAAGTGCGGAAATAAGTTTTAAATTATCTCTTTGGTGCAAACCTATACTCGGCTCGTCAAGTATATACAAAACTCCCGTAAGTCCGCTACCTATTTGCGTTGCCAAACGAATTCGTTGGGCTTCGCCACCCGACAAAGAACCTGCGTTTCTTGATAACGTTAAGTAGTTTAAGCCTACTTGTTTTAAAAATCCGAAACGGGCTTTTATCTCTTTGATTATACTGTGAGAAATCATTTTTCTCGTTTCGTCAAATTGAACGTTTGTAACAAAATCGTATGCGTCGTCTATTGACATATCGCAAAGTTCGTCAATACTTTTTCCGCCTACGGTTACGGCAAGAGCCTCACGTTTTAGCCTTTTTCCACCGCAAGTTTTACAAGGCATTGTGTACATATATTTTTCTATTTCGCTTTTGGTATAGTCCGAAGTTGTTTCAACGTATCTTCTTTCAAGATTTGGTATTACGCCTTCGTACGCTCCCATAAAACTTCCGTTAAAAGTTTTGGTGGAATAATTCATTTTTATTCTTTCGCCACCGTTACCGTAAAGCAAAATATTCTTTATATCTTCGGGTAAATCTTTATACGGCGTATCAATAGAAAAACCGTAATAATTTGATAAAGAATTAAAGTACATTTGCGTCATTTTGCCGGAATCTAAATTCCAACCCGATATACACAAAGCACCTTCTCTTAAAGATTTGTTTTCGTCGCCTATAACAAGTTTCGGGTCTATCGCTTGCTTAAAACCTAAACCTTTACAATCGGGACACGCCCCGAAAGGATTATTGAACGAAAACAATCTCGGCTCTATTTCGGGAATTGACGCTCCACATACGGGACAAGCGTAATTCGTTGAATAAAGGTTTTGAACTCCGTTTTTATCAACTATAACCAAGCCGTTTGCAAGTTTTATTGCCGTTTCCAAACTGTCGGTCAAACGCTTTCTTATTCCGTCCTTTATAATCAAACGGTCAACGACTACCGAAATATTGTGTTTTATATTCTTTTCAAGTTTTATAGGTTCGCTTAAATCGTGAACTTGTCCGTCAATTTCAACTCTTGCGTAGCCTGCCTTTTTAAAATCTTGAATAGTTTTTTCAAACTCGCCTTTCTTTCCCCTAACTACGGGAGCGTTAATTAAAATTTTACTACCGACTTCGTAGGAAAGCACCTTTTCAACGATTTCGTCTATTGACTGTTTGGCTATCTCAATATTACATTTAGGACAATGCGGTATTCCCGTTCTTGCATACAAAAGTCTTAAATAGTCGTAAATTTCCGTAACCGTTCCAACGGTTGAACGTGGATTGTTTGAAGTTGTTTTTTGGTCTATTGATATTGCCGGAGAAAGCCCTTCTATACTTTCAACGTCCGGTTTTTCCATTTGACCTAAAAATTGGCGTGCGTAACTTGATAAACTTTCCATATATCTACGTTGACCTTCGGCAAATATCGTATCAAACGCAAACGTTGATTTTCCGCTACCGGAAAGCCCCGTAAACACTACGAGTTTATCTCTCGGTATGGTTACGTTTATATTTTTAAGATTATTTTGTTTTGCTCCTTTAATTACTATTTTATCAAGCATTTTAAGTCCTTAATTTTTTCTTTAAATTTGCTATCGTATCTCTTATCTCTATACACTTTTCAAAGTCAAGATTTTTACTTGCAATAAGCATAAGTGCTTTGAGTTTTTCAATTTCTTCGGGAATATCTTTAAGTTTAATATCGCTCGTTTTATCTATCTTTTTAGTTATTTCCAAAGTATTCTTTATGTCTTTTACTATCGTTTTGGGAACTATACCGTGCTTTTCGTTATATTCCGTTTGAATTTTTCTACGGCGGTTAGTTTCGTCTATCGCACGTTTCATACTGTCCGTCATAACGTCGGCATACATAATAACTTTGCCTTCGCTGTTTCGTGCCGTTCTACCTATCGTTTGAATTAACGCCGTATCACTTCTTAAAAAGCCTTCTTTATCGGCGTCTAATATAGCGACTAATTTTACTTCGGGCATATCTAAACCTTCACGGAGAAGGTTTATTCCAACCAAAACGTCCGACTCGCCACGGCGGAGTTCTTGAATAATATCTATTCTTTCAAGGGTATCTATATCACTGTGCATATAGCGTGTTTTGATTCCCCTGTCTTTCAAAAAGTCCGTTAAACTTTCGGCGGTCTTTTTTGTTAAAGTGGTTATTAAAACCCGTCCGCCCGATTGTACGGTTTTATGAATTTCTTTTTCCAAATCGTCTATTTGACCTTTGGTTTTTCTAACTTCTACGGGTGGATCTACAAGCCCCGTAGGTCTTATTATTTGTTCGGCTCTGTTGTCCGCCCTGTCAAGTTCGTATTTCGCAGGAGTTGCCGAAACGCATATTAGTTGATTTATTCTACTTTCAAATTCTTCAAATTTGAGCGGTCTGTTATCAAAAGCCGATTTTAAACGGAAACCGTAATCTACAAGGTTGGTTTTTCTCGCCTTGTCTCCGTTATACATTGCGTGAAGTTGCGGTATGGTCATATGGCTTTCGTCTATGAACATTAAAAAGTCTTTCGGGAAATAATCAAGCAAAGTGAAAGGCGGATCGCCTACCTTTCTTCCGTCAAAATATCTACTGTAATTTTCTATTCCGCTACAATAGCCTATTTCGTTCATCATTTCCATATCGTAGTTGGTACGTTGTTTTAGCCTTTGAGCCTCTAAAAGTTTTCCCTTGTCTTCAAACGCCTTAACTTCGTCTTCCATATCTTTGGTTATCATTGTTAAAGCACTTTTTAACTTTTCGTTTTCTACTGCGTAGTGGCTTGCAGGGAATATTACCGCATGTTTGAGTTCGGCTATCGGTTCGCCCGATACGGTATTTATTTCGGTTATTCTGTCTATCTCGTCCCCGAAAAATTCAACTCTTATAGCCGTTTCGGTGTTTGACGCAGGGAAAACGTCTATAATATCTCCCCTAACCCTAAACGAACTACGCACAAAATCTATATCACGCCTTTCGTAGTTGATAGATACAAGTTTACGCATAAGTTCGTCTCTATCGTAAACTTGTCCTTTACGGATAGACGCCGCTAATCTGTAATATTCTTCGGGAGCACCTAAACCGTATATGCAACTTACCGACGCTACGACTAAAACGTCGTTTCTTTCTCCAAGCGAAGAAGTAGCACTGTGACGGAGTTTATCAATTTCGTCGTTAATACTTAAATCTTTTTCTATATAAGTATCGCTTTGCGGTAAATATGATTCGGGTTGATAATAATCGTAATAACTTACGAAATACTCAACAGCGTTTTCGGGAAAAAACTCTCTAAACTCGTTGCAAAGTTGAGCGGCAAGAGTTTTGTTGTGAGCAATTACAAGAGTAGGTTTTTGAACCTTTTCTATAACGTTAGCCATAGTAAAAGTTTTACCGCTACCCGTTACGCCTACTAAAACTTGAACTTGCAAACCGTCGTTTACCCCTTCTACCAAAGAGCGTATCGCTTCGGGTTGGTCGCCCGTTGGCAAGTATGAACTTTTAAGTTTGAATTTCTTTACTTCGCTATTTTCCATACTATTTTATATTTTAACACATTACAATACGAAAATAAAGGGTTTTACATATTTTTATTTGAATAAAAATATTAAAAATTTACCAACTAAAAAGGAAACTACCGCACTTACGACTGCAAGTATTATTTTAAACCTTAAAGCCGAATATACGCTTCGTTTTTCTCTTTTGAAATTTTTACCTTTTTTTAATACGGTTATGCAGTAAACGGGCGTGCCTTTTCTTTCGGTATAAACGATATCAACGTACTCTTTTTCGTATAAATCGTCAAGCACTTTTTGAACGTTTATTTTACTTGAATTTTTTAAAAGTTCTTCTATTTCTTTTAAGGAAAGAAGGCATGAATTTCCGTTTACGGAATTTTCACTTATTACCATCAAAACTTCGTATTCGTTACGTGTTAACATTTTATAATTTTCCTATAATTTCCGCTATAAAAACACCTAAAAACGCACCGAAAAAGCAACTTAAAAAACAAAAAAGATATAACTTTTTAATAATTTTACCTTTAAATAAATTATCGGTTTTGGTTCTTTCAATATATTCTTTCGCCTTTTCCGTTACCGAAAAACATACCGTTTTGCCGTCGTTATACTTTACGTTTATATATTTTTTTTCGGCTAAAAAGTCAAAAGTTTTAACGTAGTCGGTCTTTGAAATATTTAAGTTTTTAGACACGTTAAAATAAAGTTCTTCAATATCGTAAACGCCGTAGCCTTCGGGTTTTAAAAGTATTAAATTTTCAAGAATATAAGCGGAATTTTCTAATATCATACAATTTATTATTATGTATGTTTTTAAATTTTTTATATCATTTTTTCATAGAGTTTTATTCTTAACGACACCTTTTTATAATAGGTTTCCGTTTCTTTAAAAGGAATTTCGTTTATTAAATTACCGTTTAACCATTTATTAACGTTACCTTCGCCTGCGTTATATGCACATATTGCCAATCTTTCATTTTTAAATTCGTTAAGTAAATATTTTAAATAATAAGTGCCTATTTGAATATTTTGTTCTTTATTATATAAGTTTACGTTTTCTATTTCTAACTTTTCGGCAACGAAATAAGCAGTACTCGGCATTATTTGCATTAAACCTATTGCACCTTTTTTTGATACGGCGTTTTGGTTAAAATTACTTTCGGTTTTTATAACGGCTAAAATTAAACTTTTTGACACTTCGTATTTTTGACAATAATAGTCTACGGTTTTTTCGTATTTTTTATAACCGCCAAGTAAAATTTGATACGGCAAAAAAATTGCGGTTACAATTAACGTAACCGCAATTAAAGTTATTCTTTTTTTAACGGTTTTTACTTTCATTTACTTTACTTATAACGGTTTGTTTTAACTCTTCCAAACTTCCGTTATTTACAATTAAAGTATGCGTAATTTCCGCTAAATTTTCATAATTATATTGATTTTTTATTCTTTTTTCTATTTCGCTTTTAGTTGAATTATCTCTTTTTACAACTGCGTTCACTCTTTCAATTAAACTTCTTTCTACAACGTAAACTTCGTCGTATAAAATTTGATAACCGTTTTCAAATAAAAGCGGTACTTCGTTAAAAACTATACCCTTTTGCCTTTTAGATTTATTAAGCATTTTTTTCATAATTTTAGGGTGGGTATAATTATTTAATTTTTCAAGCAATTCTTTATTATTAAAAACTGCTTTTGAGATTTCTTTTGAATTGAACTCATTAAAAAAATTATGTTTTATGCCTAATATTTTGTAAATTCCACTCACGAAAAACTTATTTTTTAGCATTTGTTTATAAGTTTCGTCGGCACTATACACCGTATAACCTAACTCTTTTATTATTTTACAAACGGTAGATTTTCCACTGCCTATTCCGCCCGTTACGGCTATAATTTTTATCATTTTGCCTCAAACCAACTTTCGCCTATACTTGCTTCTACCGTTAAAGGAACGGACAATTTTACCGCATTTTCCATTTCTTCAACTAATATTTTTTTTGCCTTTTCAATTTCCGTTTTGTTAGCGTCTATTATAAGTTCGTCATGCACTTGCATTATCAAATAAGAGTCTTTACACTCTTCTTTTAGCCTTTTATACACGTTTATCATTGCTATTTTTATAATGTCCGCCGACGTTCCTTGAAGTGGCATATTCATTGCCGCACGCTCCCCGAAACTACGTAAATTATAGTTAGACGAATTTATTTCGGGTATTACTCTTTTACGTTTTAACAAACTCGTAACGTAGCCGTTTGATTTTGCAAACTCAACGTTTTTGTTCATATACTCTTTAACCATCGGATAAGTTTCAAAATATTTTTCAATATATTTTTTTGCGTCTATCGGCTTTATTTTTAAATTTTTTGCTAAACCGTATTCGCTAATTCCGTAAATTATTCCAAAATTAACTGCTTTTGCTTCCCTACGCATTTGAGAAGTAACTTCTTCTACCGGAACGCCGAAAACTTGGCTTGCAGTTATAGTGTGAATATCTTTATTTTGGTTATAAGCGTCAATAAGTTCTTTTGAACCGCTAAAATGTGCAAGCAAACGGAGTTCTATTTGAGAATAGTCTGCGTCAATTAAGATATGCTCGCTATCTCTCGGCACGAACATTTTACGGAGTTCTTTACCCATTTCGTCACGAACGGGAATATTTTGCAAATTAGGTTCTTTTGAAGAAAGCCTACCCGTTTGCGTTAACGTTTGATTAAAACAAGTGTGAACAAGCCCCGTTTTTTTGTCAATAAGCGGTTTTAAACCTTCAATATAGGTTGAATAAAGTTTTTGCACCGCCCTATATTCTAATACAAGCGGAACTACGGGGTGTTCGTTTTCAATTTCCTCTAATATTTCGGCACTCGTTGAATAACCGCCGTTTTTGTTCTTTTTACCCTTTTTTAAACCTAATTTTTCAAAAAGGACTTCGCCCAGTTGCTTTGGAGAATTAGGATTGAAAGTTATACCCGTTAAAGAGTAAATTTTTTCTAAAATTCCGTCCAAATCTTTTTTGAACTTTTCGCCCATAGCGTTCAAAACGTTTATATCAACTTTAAAACCTTTTCTTTCCATGTCCGTTAAAACGGCGGAAAGATTAAGTTCTACGTCTTTATACAAAGAAGTTAAATCTTCGGTTTCTATTATTTTTTTGAACTTTTCGTTTAAAATACAAATTGAAGTTGCCGAAGTTTGTTCGCTTAAATTATAGTAATTTAAAGTATCTTTTTCCGTTTCTTCTTTTCCCGAAAAGTCGGCTAAATAACGCTCTATATCAACGTCGTCGGTATATGCGTTTAGCGTGATATTCATTGAATACAAAAAGTTCGATAATTTTTTGCGTGAATACGTTATTACCGTTTTAGAAGGGTTTTCAAAATATTCTTTTAAATATTCTACCGCATCGGTAATTTCAACACCTTCGTCAAAAAGAGTTTCTTTTTGTCTTACGAAAAATTCTTTTCCGTTACCGTTCGTTACGTTAAAACCGTTTAATAAAGATACGGAAATAACGTTTGAATTTTTAATTTCTTGTAAATCTTCAACGTTATTTACGGGGAAAAGTTCCGCTTTTATTTGATTTTCTTCTAAATTTTCCGTTTCGGTAGTTTCTTCAAAAAGTTCCGTTCTTTTTAAAATATTTCTAAATTCAAGTTCGGTAAAGAGTTTTTTAACTTCTTTACTAAAAGGAAAATCGTAAGTTGCGTCTTGAATATTTATTGGAATTTCAACGTCCGTTTTAATAGTTGCTAATTTTTTACTTAAAAAACAACTTTCTTTGCCATTTACTATTTTTTCTAACGTTTTACCCGAAAAATCGTTCAAATTTTCGTAGATTTTATCTATAATTCCGTACTTTGAAACAAGAGTTAAAGCCGTTTTTTCGCCAACGCCGGGTATTCCTAAAATATTATCGCTACTATCCCCCATACAAGCCTTTAAATCGGTTATTTGCGGTGGGATAATACCCGTTTTTTCTTTAAAATTTTCGTTTGTGTAAATTTCAACGTCGGAAATTCCCCTACGGGTAAAATATACTTTGGTATATTCGTCAACAAGTTGCAAACTGTCCTTATCGCCGGTAATTATTATATTTTCCGTTTCGTGACGTTTGGCAAAAGTTCCTATAATATCGTCCGCCTCTATACTCGGCTTTTCAAAACAAGTAATATTCATTTTTGCTAAAACGCTTTTTAATAAAGGAATTTGAGTTGCAAGTTCGTTCGGCATTGGCTTACGTGTGCCTTTATATTCGGCGTAAACTAAATGCCTAAACGTAGGTTCTTTTCTGTCAAACGCTACTATTATATAAGACGGAGTTTCTTCCTTTATTACCTTAACAAGCATATTTACAAAACCTAATACTGCATTTGTAGGTTGTCCGCTTTTATCGGTTAATAACGGCGTTGCATAAAACGCTCTGTTTATAAGACTGTTTCCGTCAATTAAAATAAGTTTGTTCATAAATTCCTTTTTTTATAAAAAAACGTTTGCTTTTTTATTAAGTATGTGTTAATATATTCTTACTTGGTTTTATTACTATATAGTATTGCACATTTATCTAAAAAAATCAAGTCAATTTAATTATTTGCCGGTGTGGTGGAATTGGCAGACGCGCAGGACTCAAAATCCTGTGGTAGCGATACCGTGTGGGTTCGACCCCCACCACCGGCACCAAAAATTAGCAACTTACTTTTTGTAGGTTGCTTTTTTTATTATATTCGGTGGTGGGTGTCGAACAAGTTCGTTACACGCCGTAGACGGCCTACCCCACACAAAACAAGTTTTGCCTTCCGCTTATTAAGGGGCGGAAACCGCACCACCGGCACCAAAAATTAGCAACTTACTTT
>JAZRVG010000048.1:0-8794 GCA_045599025.1 Christensenellaceae bacterium
AAACATTTAATAAACGATAATAAATATACCTTTAAAAAGGAAGGGGAATACAAAGTCGTTTACGGTGCGATTGACGATGCGGGAAATAAAACGGAAGTAATTTATACGGTAACGTGTAGAAAAGGAGAGTAGTATGAAAAAAATATTTAATATATTATTTTCTTTAATACTTGCGGTTTGTTTAGTTTTATGCGGTTGCGAAAAGCCGAAAAATGAAGAAAAAACGCAGGAACAAACCTTTTTGACAACTAATTATTTTCTTGCGGAAAACGGTAACTCAAACTACAAGATAGTAATACCGAAAAATGCGAATAACTATGAAATTTTGGGGGCAAATGAGTTGCAACTGTTTATTGAAAAAGCAACCGCTTCCAAATTGGAAATTATTAAAGATAACGAAATAAACGGGAACGAATATTTAATAAGTGTAGGAGATACTTCTCTACTAAAAAACGAAAGTTCCGTTACCGTAGATAAAGAGAAATTAAAAGACGCAGGTTTACTTATAAAAACCGTTGATAAAGTGGTTTATTTGGTAGGTGCAACGGGAATAGGGACTGTTAACGCCGTTTACGAATTTTTAAAATTTCACGTAGGTTTTAAAGCGTATGCGGTAGATATGGTAGTTTACAATCATTTGCCTACTCTTAAACTTTTAAACGTAAATTACGAATATACGCCTAGCGTACAATTTATAGTTTCCAACGAACAAGAAAATAATTTTGACGAGAATTTAATTCCAAACAATATGCGTATGCATATAACCATGAACGTTACGGGAAGCGGTGGTTTTAATTACGACGGAAAATTATATACTCTTTTCCCACACTCTAACGATTACGTAATAAGTTATACCGAAGAACATAAAGATTGGTTTAATTCAAAGGGAAATCAATTATGCTATTCTAACGAAGAAATGATTGAAGAATTTTGCAAAAGATTTTACAACAGTTTTGTCGTTGGTAAAAGCGAGCCGTTCATAATGCTTGGCGTAAACGACTTTATAGGTAGTTGTAACTGTCAAAAATGTCAAGAAGGTATGGTTAAATACGGTGGACAGGGCGGTATCTACGTTAGATTTATGAATAGAGTTGCAAATTATGTTGAAGAACAATTTGCTACCGAAGGCGTAGAAAGAAAGTTGACTTTAATAGGTTTAATGTATTACGATTACGATAAACCGCCTGTTAAAACAAATTCCGACGGTTCGTATTCGCCTTACGACGAAAGCGTTATTCCCGATAGCGAAGGTCAAGTTACGGTTGGTTGTTGTTTTGCTCCGATAGACGCTTGTTATACGCATCCGTTTAACGATGAAAATTGTGAATCTAATAAAACGTTTTACGAAAAATATAAACAATGGTCGTATTTAACTAACGAATTATCAACTTACATTTATGCTACAAATTCAGCGTCTTATTTAATGCCGTTTAACAACTGGTCAAGTTACGGAGAGAATTTTAAAGAATTTGAAAAATTAGGCGTAAGATACGTTTACGACGAAGCTTGTTCGGCAAACGGACTTACTTCTATGCAGTCACTCCGTATTTTTATAAGGTCAAGTTTGGCGTGGAATGCTAATCAAAACGTAGAAGATTTAATGAAAGAATTTTTTAGCGTTTATTATGGAGTTGGCGGAAAGTACGTTGAAGAATATTTTAATTCTTTAATGGAACAATTTGAGTATATTTATGTAACTACGAACAATCAACATCACACGTACAATTACGGTAGGCACGATAATATAAACTGTTGGCCACTTCAAACACTTTTAAACTTTGAGACTACTCTTCAAAGCGGAATAAACGCAATAAACAGTAGCAAGTATTTGAGCGAAAAGGAAAAAGAAGTATATTCCGAAAGAATTTTTAGAGAATACTGTTTGAATAAAATTCAACAACAGAGATTGCATAAGGACGATTTTTCCGGCGACGAACGAAAAGCGTTAGACGAATTCGTTGAATATGCTTGTCAAAGATACAAGATAGTTCAAGCATCAAACGAAGTATTTTAATTAGGAGAATAATATGAAAAAACAAAAAGTATTTATATCTGTAATAGTTGCGTTTATCACGTTATTTCCCTTAATTGTTTTTACGGGGTGTCAAAAGAAAGGTGGCGAAGAAACTCCGGTTACTATCGTTTACGATTTTTCGGTAAAATCAACGGATTTCGTTGTGGAATTAGGAACGACTTATAAGTTGTCCGCAGAATACGGCAACGAAAGGGTTTCATACGAAGTTGACGATGATACGGTATTGAGTATAAACGAAAACGGTTTGATAACGCCTGTCAAAAAGGGTGTGGCATATATAACCGTAACGGCAACAAATACCAATAAAACGGTAATATGCAAAGTAACGGTGGCGGACGGAGTAAGTTATAAAGTAGTATTTGACGATATAGGTTACGATTACGAATTGTCCGTAAACGCAAGTAAAAGATTTAGCGTAAAGACTTTCGTTGAAAACGTTGAGTATAAAGACGAAATAACTTGGGTTGTAGAAAACAATCCGCAAAACGTTACTTTAACAAAAATTGGAAACGACTGTACTTTTAAAGCAAGCGTTGCAGGAACTTATGTTTTGAAAGCGTTAAGTTCAAAAGGTGGCGTTGCGACAATAAACGTCATAGTTAGATAGTGGGTGAAAGTATGAGAAAAATATTAGTGATTATATTATCCGTATTATGCTTGTTATCTTTAACTTTTTCCGTTGCTTGTACTAATAAAAATAATAAGCAAGAAGTTAAAAATTGCGAATTTAATTTAGTAACAAACGAAATATCGCTTGACGTAGGCGGAAGTTCTAAAATAGGCGTATTGTACGACGGCAACGAAGAAATTAAATATTCTTCTTCAAATACGCAAGTAGCGTCGGTAGACAGCCAAGGAAACGTATTAGGAATAAGCGAAGGTTTAGCGTTTATTTCCGTACAAATAGGAAGTAACGTTTCGTCTGTTAAAGTCGTAGTAAAAGAGATAATTTATACGGTAAGTTTAGACCATACGAGTATAATTATTCCAAAGGGTTCAACTTACAAATTTTCTTCAAAACCGTTAAAAAACGGAGAATATTATGCGGACGATATAACGTGGCAAGTATTAAATAAAGACGGCAATTTAGCGTTAACGAACGATTACGGTATAGAAATAGAAGGAAATTTAGCCACCTATATTGCAAAAGAAACGGGTGATTACGTAATAAAAGTAAGTAGTAGCAATGCAAGTAAAAGTTGTAATATAAAAGTTGTAACTACCGATGCAAGAGTATTGGAAACACCTGTTTTAAACGTAGTAAATTGTAAAAAAATAAATTGGAACGCAGTTGATAATGCCACTTTTTATAATGTAAAAGTAGGGGCTAACGATTGGGAACAAGTTAATGATACGCAGTTTGATTTATCTTCTTACGTTAGCGGAAATTTATTAAAAGACGGAGAAGTTTTAAAGGTAGACGTTAAAGCGATAGCAGAAGGTAAATACGATTATTTAGACAGTTATATAGGCTCTGTAAAAATTTCGCACGAATACGTTTCTACCGTAAAACAAGCAGGCACTTGCGTTATAGCAGGTATAAAAGAATATACTTGTAATTTGTGTGAAAACGTTTATGAAGACGAATATTTTGCACACGATTACGTTCAAGGTTTTTGCAAAAATTGTAAAGATGCTTACACAAATACCGTAACTTACGGCTACGACGATAATTTTATTCCTATGCCAAGCCCCGAAGATGCGGAAAACTCCGAAAGTGAGTGGCGTAAAAAATACGGTAAATACGTTAAACAATATCAAACGAAAATAACGGATTTATTAGAATACGAAGGGGACGGAGTAAATTTTGAAAGAAAAGAGTGTTATTTGAAAATAGGTGGAAATTTAAAAACTTTTGCTTTGAAAAAATCGTATAACGAAGGTTGGACGGACTCTAAAACTTACTACGAAGTATTATGGCATTTGGTAAACGAAAATAAAGATAATATTCCGTTAGAAGAAAGGCAAGAGTGTTATTATGTTTCGGGCGTAAGCGACGGTAGAGCAACCGAAATTTACTTATCCGGTTATTATGACGACGGAAGACACGGTTATCACGAAGTAAAATACGTTAAGCAAAAAGCGTTTATGAACAACAATATTTTAACGAAAGTTGAATTTGCCGAAAACATAAGCGAAATGCGTGGTTCGTGTTTTTACAGTTGTTTTACCGTAAAAACGGTAATTGCTCCCGGAATAAAATTCTTACCGCAAAGCACCGATTATATGAAGGGTTACTATCACGATAACTTTACTAACGCTTACGGTATGAGAGAGTTGGTTTTAGGCGACGGCGTTTATATAGACGGCCGTAACTTCCACCCTTACAAT
This sequence comes from Christensenellaceae bacterium, assembly GCA_045599025.1. Taxonomy (GTDB): domain Bacteria; phylum Bacillota; class Clostridia; order Christensenellales; family Borkfalkiaceae; genus HGM11412. Next base: position 4,367 of record JAZRVG010000048.1, read on the forward strand.
AAGGGCGATAAATACGAACATAGGCTTTTAGATATTTACGTAAACGGCTCAAATAATGCAAGTATGGCGTATTTTTGGGAAATACAACCGTCTTATTGGGACATTTTCTCCGGAAATTATTATTACCGTGACGATAGGGACGGCGGTTACGAGTGCAACACTTGGACGTATAGCGAAAGTGGAGATATAATGATAAACCACCACGATTATTCTTCAAACGGAGTTAATTTCGTATGTAAAAATTGTGGACAAAAATTAAAGTGCGGAGAAAAATATTACGATTATAACGGAAACGTAGTATCAAGAGAACACGATTTTGACGAAATTAGTGGCAAATGCGTATATTGCGGTTCACTTAATCCGAAAGGTCTTATTTTCAAATACGATGCGGAAAACGACGGCTATTCGGTTGTCGGCTACGAATATGTTTCAACCGTTTTAACAATTCCAAGCCAATTTAACGACGGCGAAAACGGTTTAAAGAACGTTATAAGCGTAGGGGCTAAGGTCTTTAAAGGCAACAAAACTATAACCCACGTAATACTTCCAAGTACAGTAACTTATATAGGTGGTTCGGCGTTTGAATCTATGCCAAACTTAACCTTCGTAGATATGGGTGGAGTTAAAGAATTACCTTTTGACGATTTTAAGAACGTAAACCATTTCGTTGACGATTTTAAACTTGAAACCGTAATAATTCAAAAAGATTTTAATATTCAAACTCAATGTTTCATTGATAATCCCGTTGACGGAAAACAATGCGTTGGTTTTACTATTTATGCAAGAGAGCCGAGTGGAGATATAAACTTTATCAACAAACCGGGGAAAGGCATAAATAATATGTGGAACGGTAAAGTTTTATATTACGACGAAAACTTAGAAAAATGCGGTTCATGGAATTTTAAAGGTTTGAAAATTCAATTAAACGAGCAAACGCCTATTGACGAAAACGGAGACGGTTATTGTGACCACGAATCTTGTAAAGGCGTAGTCGTTGATAAGACGAAAGCAATAACTTACGTTTATAACGAAGAAACCCAAACCTATTTTGTTTCTCAAAATAAAGATTTAACTTTAAGCGAAGTTGTAATTCCCGATAAATTCAACGACGGTGTTCACGGAGAAAAAAACGTAACCGAAATTGGTAAATCGGCGTTTGAATATAATAATTACGTTGAAAGAATAGTATTGTCGGAAAATATTACTTCTTTAAAAGACAGTGCTTTTTCAAGCATGTCAAATTTGAAGTTTATATCAATGACGGGAGTATCGGAACTTACCGATAAATCACAAACAAATCAATTCGTTGACGATACGAATTTAGAAAGTGTAATAATAAAAAAAGACTTAAAGGTTAGTGTTCAAGCGTTCTTTGATAGACAAGATCAAGAATCGGAATTTACTATTTATGCGTTAGAACCTAACGGAACTATTGATATAGACCAAAGCAAAAATAATAACATGTGGAATAAAGGGCTTTATTTCTTTGACGAAACGGAGTCGCTTTCACGTTGTTATTCTTGGTGTTATGACGAAGACGGTAAAACCGTAAAAGTATCTACAAGTACACCGGTTGACGAAAACAGAGACGGCTATTGTGACCACGAAAATTGTAAAGGTTTAATAGTGGACATTACTAAAGCGGTAACTTATGAGTACGACGAAAACAGTAATTCTTATTTTGTAACTAGAAATAGTGTATTAGTTCCGGAAACGGACGAAAACGAATACGTCGTATGTATAGTGTCAAGTACGTTTAACGACGGTACGCACGGAGAACTTCCCGTAACTAAAATAAGTACGTCGGCATTTGAAAGAAACAGTAAAATAACACATATCGTTCTTCCCGAAAGCATAACCGAGTTAGGTCAATTTGCTTTTGCCGGTATGGCTAAATTGCAAACGGTTATAATGACGGGTGTAAAAGAAATTAAAACCAAAGACGTAGATAAACAATTCCACGGTTCTCCGCTTATTAGAAAAATCGTTATAGGTCAAGATTTTGACGTATCGCAAATGTCTCTCAATTTGGACAGCAAGCCTAATCATACCACGGCGTATAAAAATTTAATTACGCTTTATTCTACGACGATAGGCGGTTCTGTACAAGTAAATAATTGGGACGGAAGAAACGACGGATTTAGCGGTAATCTTATTTATTGTTGGCACTATGAAAACGTATACGAGCCAAAAGAAGACAGTGAACATAAACACGAATATTTAGACGAAAAAGGAAAATGTTTATATTGTAATAATTTCGTTGAAAAAACTACTCTTGCTACTTACGGCTTTAACGAAGAAACAAACAGTTACGAAATTATCGGCGACGACAAAATGACTTTCCTTGGCGGTAGTGGCGATGGAAAAGATTATAACGGAAAATCAATATCAACGGTTATAAAAATACCTACTCTTTATAATGACGGAATACACGGTGACGCACCCGTTACGGCAGTAAATGCTCAAGCATTTGAAAGCAATCATAAACTTACTGCAATAGTTCTTCCAAAGAGCGTAACGGTAATTCATAAATTAGCCTTTAACGATTGTCAATCATTAAAAACCGTTCAAATGACTGGTGTTACAAGTTTAACCGATAAGGATGACGATTGGCAATTCCGTTCTTGCGGAGCATTAAGAACGGTAATAGTCGGTCAAAACTTTAACGCAACAAGGCGTTGTTTGAAAATTGACGAAAATGCAAACGACTATAATGCAAACAGCCCCAAACCGTTTGATAACAAAATAACCTTATATTCTACTACAATAGGCGGAAATATTTGGCTTACTCACGATTATCAATCAAGGAACAGTTCTTGGAACGGAGAAATTTGTTATTGTTGGGAGTGGGCAGACGAAAACGAAATAGAACCCGTAAAATTGTCTTCTCATAAGTACGTTGACGACGGAGAGTGTGAATATTGTAATCACGTATATCACGCTAAGGGCAATCCTCATTATAGGTGGGACGAAACTACTAATTCTTATTACGTTTCGGGCGACGGAATGACGTTTGAAAACGACGAAGAAGGTCGTCAAGTTCCTACCGATATCGTTATACCGAGTTGGTACAACGACGGAACGCACGGCGATGCAAGAGTTACGAGAGTTGCTCCTGGTGCATTAAATACAAATTTAAAAGTAACTTCTATCGTTCTTCCTTCAACGGTTACGGTTCTCGGTCAAATGTGTTTTGCAAATATGACGGCTTTAAAAACGGTTGTTATAAAAGGCAACTTATATTTAACTTCCGAAACGAGTGGTTCGGGTAAGATATTTGAAGGTTCTACAAGTTTAACGAATTTAGTATTATCTTCCAACGTTTACGTGGCAGACGGAGTATATTTCGTTAGAAAAAGTGGTTCGCCTTCGGGAACGGTCAACGTTTATGTTGCGGGAGATAGTGGCGAAGAAGTAGGTACTGCTCGTGGCGACGGAAAGCGTAACGTATATCTTCCGTATTCGTATAACTATGATAAAAACGAAAGTTTCGGTGGAAAAATCAATTATTATTACCGTAAAACCTTGGAAGAATACAACGGGTTAGACGAAACCCAAAAAATAAACGCTTGGTGCTACGGTGCCGACGGAAAAACTCCTATTAGGTGGAAAGAATATATATCCGCTTAACGGAATATGTAAATGGAAATTGTCAATTTGGTAAATTTTTATTAGAAATGCTAATATTATTACCTTTATTGACAATTTTTCATATTGTTTTAAGTTGAAATATTATGATATGATTATACTGTAAAAATGTATACGTTTTTACAAAAATAGGAGGAATATAAATGAAAAGGGAATATGAAACGCCTAATTTATCAATGATTTTATTTGATAATCAAGACGTTATTACGGCATCTGGTCTCGGTTCCTACGATACACCGGAAAATTTAGGCGGAAAGCAATGGGGGTTACGTGACGATGGTAATTGGTAAAAGAAAGTTATTAGTAACGGCGTTTTCAATTATTTTTGCGTCGTGTTTGGTTGCTTTTTTATGTTTTGGTAAAATAACGCTTGCTAAAGCAGAAACGCCGAGTAATATAACAGGTTTCGTTATGGAAGACGGTGCCGGAGTGAGAGTTGATTTCGGTGATAAAAACGACGATTATAGTGAAGCGATTAGATTTACAACCAAGTTAGGTAAATCGGTTTTGGAAAATTTGCAAAAAGACGATAAAAACGTAGCAGTCGTTACTTTAATGGTAAGAAATGCGGAATTTATTAAAGTTGTAAATGCGGAAAATTTTACGAAAGAATTTTTAGATACTAACGAAATTTCCTATAAATTAGTCGCTTTTGAGTGTGAAAGATTAACCGAAAACTTGATAGACAACGAATATGTTTATAACGCTTGTATAGTAAATTTTCAAGAAGAAAATTTAACTAAAACTATATGTGCAAGGTCTTTCGTTGAAGTTGACGGA
>JAZRVG010000049.1:0-5683 GCA_045599025.1 Christensenellaceae bacterium
ATAATAAATTTATTATAGGAGTTTTTTATGGTTAAAAAAATTTTTAACAAATGGAATTCTATAAATTTAATTTTTAGAATTTTAGGCGGTATGCTACTTGCAGTTATTCTCTATTTAATCGTAGATATTGCTTGCGGTGGCACAATTACTTGGTTACCTATTTTAGGTAGTTTGTATTTAGGAGCGTTAAAGGCTATTGCTCCAATACTTGTATTTGCTTTGATTTTATCTTCTTTTGCAAATATGAAGAGCAACGTAGGAAAACGTTTCACAACAGTTATTATATTATATATAGTAACAACTTTACTTGCAGCAGTTTTGGCAGTTGCAGTTTGCTTTATTTTTAAAGTAAAAATTACTTTACCCGATAGCGGAGAAATTGGTAATGCACCCGAAGGTCTTGGAGCAGTTGTTACAAACTTACTTCAAAATATCGTTGCTAACCCTGTAACCGCAATAGCAAACGGCAATTATATGGGCATTTTGTTCTGGTCTATTTGTTTAGGTATTGCATTTAAACTCGTTGCAAGCGAAACTACGAAAGCGTTTACGCAAGACGTTTCTTCCGCAATAGCAAAAATAGTATTTGGAATTATTAGTTTTGCTCCGTTCGGCGTTTTAGGTTTACTTTACAGTTCGTTAACGGAAATCGGTTTTGGTATTTTTAGTGACTACGGAAAACTTATTTTAATAATAGTTGGTTGTATGCTCACAACTTCACTTGTTATAAATCCTATCATTTCTTCTATTATGTTAAAGAGAAACGCATATCCGCTTGTTTGGAAATGCTTATCTACAAGTGGTATTTCGGCATTTTGTACCCGTTCTTCGGCTGCAAATATTCCCGTAAATATGGATTTATGTAAGAATTTAGGTTTAGACCCCGATTTCTATTCAGTTTCAATTCCGCTTGGAGCAACTATAAATATGGACGGTGCAGCAGTTACTATTGCAGTTATGGCTTTAACGGCGGCATTTACGAAAGGCGTTTCGGTTGACTTTGGTACGGCATTACTTCTTTGCATAGTTTCAACTTTTGCAGCGTGCGGTGCGTCGGGCGTTCCGGGAGGTTCAACACTTTTAATTCCTATGGCTTGTTCACTTCTTGGAATTGACAGTAATATCGCTTGGATTATGGTTGGTATTTGTGCTCAAATAGCAGTTATTCAAGACTCTGTTGAAACCGCTCTTAACTCTTCGGGCGACGTATTATTTACGGCTACTGCAGAATTTTTGGAAATGCGTAAGCAAGGTAAAGAAATCAATTTCTAATTTATCTTAAAATTAAAAGACCGTTTAAACGGTCTTTTTTTATTACAAGTAAAGTTCTAAATATTCGTTAATTTTGTTTACTGCTAAATTGTAATTTTCTTTGTCGTAAATTTCGCCGTGACCTGTATTGTTTAATGTATAGAGTTCGCACTTTACCGATAAATTTTGTAATTTTTCGTAAAGTAAAGTTGCGTTTGTGTAAGGAACAACGTCGTCACTGTTTCCGTGAATTATAATCGTTGTAGGGCTATTTTCGTTAGCGTAATATATAGGGGAAACGCTGTTTAATAAATTTACTACTTCTTCGTTTTTATAATTTTTTAAAGTAATTTTATAATTTGTAAGCCATGAAAACCATTTTAAGTAAGTATCTAAATATTTTGTACTATTGAAGTAATTTTCGTCGTTTAGGTTTGTAGGTCCGCATAAACTAAATATAAAAGTAGGTTTAATAGGTGCGGTTTCGGCGTATTTATAACCGTAAAGAAGAGATAAATGTCCACCGGCAGAACCGCCTGTTAAAACTAATTTTTCGGCGTTTATTCCGTAATTGTTAAGAGTTTCTTTAATAAGTTTCACGGCGGAGTTTAAATCGTTTAAAATATCTTCACAATTTACCTTTTTAGATAAATAACGGTAGTTCGTCGCACAAGAAATATAACCTTTTTCGGCGTATGCTTTCATATTTTCCGTGTAAGCGTCTTTTTCGCCAGCAACCCAGCCACCGCCGTGTATCATTAAAATTACTCCGTTTTTCGTAGGGTTTTTAGGTATCGTTATATCTAAATTTTGCCTATACGTTTTTCCGTAATATAAATTATTTATTAAAGTGTAAGATTCGGTTTCGGTGGTTTTCGTTTTCGGTTTTTTATTGCAACCAACAACTAAAACGCATAAAATAACCGTTAAAAATAAAGATAAAAATTTTTTAAACATAAGTAAATTATATAAATAAACGCTAAAAAAGTCAAATTAAAGGTTTAAATACTTGAAAAATATGCTTAAAAGTTTTACAATTAAAATATATTATATTTTATTTAGGTGAAAAATGGCTTTTGTTGAAAAAAGAAAAAAACGCTTTCGTGACAGGCACGACGGGCATATAGTTAAAGACGTTCCTTCATTAAATATTATAATGAGTGCTTTATACCCAAACAGGTGCGATACGGAAGTTAGTACAACGCTTTCTTACGATATTACAAATCTTTTGGAATTTATTAAAACCAAAAACGAAGAAAATAACGGTAATTTAAAGTTTTTTCATTGTTTTATAACCGCTTTAACAAGAGTTTTAAACGAAAGAAGAAAACTTTTAAGGTTCGTTCAAGGTGCAAGAATTTACGAAAGAGACGAAATTACAATATCTTTCGTTGTAAAACAAAAATTTAGTGATAACGGAAAGGAAAGTTTAGTTACTTATAAGGCTAAAAAAGAAGATAATGTTTTTAGCGTTTCTAACTATATTTTAGGAAAAGTTGAAAACGAACGAAATGAATCTAATGAAAATAGCGGTAAAGATATAACTAAAAGCGTTGATAAATTCGCAAAACTTCCAAGGTGGCTTTTAGTTTTAATAACTAAAATTGTCCGTAGGCTTGATTATAAAGGTCGTTTGCCTAAATCTTTAATGGTAGGAGACCCCGCATTTTCAACCGTTTTAGTTGCAAATTTAGGTAGTATTAAATGTCCTTCTTGTTATCATCACTTAAATAATTACGGTAGTTGTTCAATAGTAATGACTATCGGAACTATTTACGAAAAGCAAATTAACGGCGAAATTCGTAGTTTCGTTGACGTTACTTCAACGATTGACGAGCGTATTGCCGACGGGTTTTATTTTGCAAAATCTCTTACCTTATTAGGAAATATTTTAAATAATCCCGAAATTTTAGAAAAAGAATTTGATTTAGAGTGCGAAAATTATGAAAATTGAAGGTTATAAACTTGATTATCCTAATGAAAATTTATATAGCGTAGTTTTAGAAACGAGTAAAAAGTTTCCTAAACACGTTGCGTATAATTTTATGGGAAATAAAGTAAGTTATAAAAAATTTATAACTCAAATAGATTTAGCAAGTAAGTCACTTATAAATTTAGGAGTAAAAAAAGGGGATATCGTTTGTATAGCAAGCCCAAATATTCCAAACACCATAATTTTATTTTATGCCGTAAATAAAATAGGTGCTATTGCAAATATGATTCACCCTTTATCTTCCGAGCGAGAACTTTACGAGTATATTACGGGTGTAAACGCTAAAACAATTTTAATATGCGAACAGTTTTTTAAAAATATAGAAAATATTATAGATAAAACTTCTTTGCAAAACGTTATTATTGCAAGCGTTAAAGATTATTTACCGTTAGTAAAAAAAACAGGCTATACTTTTACGCAAGGTAAAAAAATTCCTATAATAGAAAAAACGAATAAAATTATTCTTTGGAAAGATTTTATAAAAAATTCTAAAAAATGCGATAATACCGAAGATTTTAAAAGTTTTTCTAACGATATTGCAGTTATGCTTTATTCTGGCGGAACTACGGGAAAGATAAAAAATGTTTGTTTAACAAACTTGAATATAAACGCTTGTACTTGTCAAATGCTTGAAGATAATAAGATGATTTCTTCAACCGATAAAATGCTTTCGGTTATGCCGATATTTCACGGAAACGGTTTGGTAATAGGTATTCACACGATGCTTTCCGTTGGTGCGGAGTGCGTTTTAATTCCAAGATTTACGCCTAAAACTTACGTTCACGATTTACTAAAACATAAGTGTAATTATATGTCGGGCGTGCCTACATTATTTGAAAAAATGATATGTGAAAAGGAAATTCAAAATGCCGACTTATCTTTTTTAAAGGGTGCATTTTCGGGTGCGGACTATTTGCCGATTGAACTTGAAAGAAAAATTAACAACTTTTTAAAAGAGCATAATGCAAGTATAAAAATTAGGCAAGGTTACGGAATGACGGAAGGTGTTGTTGCTTCGACATTAAATCCTACAAATAATCAAAAAGAAGGCTCCATCGGGTTGCCTTTTACCGACGTAATTTGTAAAATTGTTGAGCCAAATACCGATAACGAACTTAAAAATTACGAAGTTGGCGAAATAGTTTTCAATTCTCTTACTAATATGGCGGGGTATTATAAAAACGAAGAAGAAACAAACAATGTTTTAAAACTTCATAAAGACGGGAAATATTATATTCACTCGGGCGATTTAGGTTATAAAGACGACGACGGTTTTTTATATTTTAAAGGAAGAATTAAACGTATGATAGTAACTAACGGCTACAACGTTTTTCCGTTAGAACTTGAAAACGTTATTGAAAAATGCGAACTTGTAGACAGGTGTTGTGTTGTAGGTGTTAGTGATAAAGAACGAATTGAAAAAGTAAAGGCATATATAGTTTTAAACAAAAATTACAAAGAAAACGAAGAAACGACCAAACTTTTAAAAGAATATTTTGCAAAAAACATAGCGAAATATGCAATTCCGAGAGAAATAGAATACATAAGTGACTTACCGAAAACCAAAGTAGGAAAAGTTGATTATAAAGTTTTGGAAAAGTAATTTTTTTAATATTAAAAACAGTTTAAACCGTGTGTTTAAACTGTTTTTGTGTGTATGTTTAATTTTAAATAAAAGAAATAATTTTTACTACAATATGTACTATAATTGAAAAACAAGCATATCCAAAACCCAAGCCCGTTATTAATCTTCTTATATTATTTGATTGTAGTATGTTCCATAACTGTAAAAAACCGTCAACACATAATAATAAAATTAAAGCAAGTGAAACATACATGTTTCCAAAAGTAAATATTGTTATTATTGGACCTAAAATAAAAAATCCTAGAATTATTCCCGTACATCTTGCACAAACTGGGAATTGCATACCATGAAAGAAAAAACTTCTTTCGGGTAGTTGATGACAACGACATACCTTATATCCTATATGCATTGCTTTTTTCCATCGTATATATTGTTTTTCTGTCATAGTTTATTAAAATTCTTTTCCACATTTTTTACATTTTCTAACAGTTTTTGCTTCTGTTTTCTTCTTGGCTCCACATAATAAACCTAATGGGCCGCATAAAAAATAACCACAACAAGCATCTCCTGCATCAAAATTTGAACTTGCTTGATATGTAACGAATTCTATTTGGGAAGAACCACAATTAGGACAACAAACAATATCATCGTTTTTTATCGGTGTTGAGGGTAAGTTTTCATTAGAATCGTATTGATCATTTTCTTCTTCTTTCACAACTTCATCTATTATTTCATCGGTAATATAGTAATTTGATATGTTATTTTTTTCGTTTAAGTTCATTAATATCTCTCCCAATAATAATCTTTGAAAGTGTTTTTTAGCATAGTCGCAATTTTATTTTTATCTTGCAATA
>JAZRVG010000050.1:0-2742 GCA_045599025.1 Christensenellaceae bacterium
CAAAGCATTGGTTTCAAGCAGGCTCTAACGGTGCAATAGTATCGGAATTTTCAACACATAGCACAGATGAAACAGATGTGTTTTCAGATAATGATATTGTAAGAATACCAAGTATTAAATAAAGAATAATATGAAATCAATCAAAATTTGGAATAACGGAATAAAAAGTAAAGATACATATTTAGATTTTAAAGGGGCTTTCTCTTGCAATAAGCAAGAAAAAGTCTTTTTAAGAATTTCTTGCGATAATGTTTTTACCGTATACGTAAATAACGAAATGGTAGGTTTCGGTGCTTGTTGTAATTTTATTAAAGATAAAGAATTTTACACTTTTGATCTAACAAAATTCGTAAAAGAGCAAAACGAACTAAAAATAACGGTATGGCATCAAGGCGAAGATACCCAAACGTATATAAGTCAAAACGCCTACTTAATGTTTGAAGTTACGCAGGGTAAAGAGATTATTCTTGCAAGTAGTAAAGATATACTTTGTAGGGTAAATAACGCGTATAAACAAAATTATCAAAAGTGGTTAACTCCACAACTCGGTTTTAGTTATTATTACGATTTTACTAAAAGGGAACTTCCTTACGAACACGCTATTGAATACGGTGAAGATAAAGCAAATAAAAAGCAAAACAAAAACCTAAAATTATTAAAAAGGTGTAAAACTAAAATTAAAGAAACCGAAACGGGTTATTTAATAGATTTAGGAAAAGAAACCGTAGGATTTTTAGAATTTGAAATAGAAAGCGAAAAAGAGCAAGAAGTTTTAATATCTTACGGAGAACATTTAGTAAACGGAAAAGTTCCGAGAATAATAGGTAATAGAGATTTTTCGTTTGAGTTCAAATTAAATAAAGGCGAAAATAAGTATATAAACACTTTTAGAAGAATAGCGGGAAGATATTTAGAAGTTAATACTAAATCAATAAAAATAAACTATTTAGGCATAAGAGTAGTAGAATACCCGTTAGTTAAAGTAAAGAAAAAGTTTGAAGATAAATTACTTCAAAAGATATACGATACAAGTGTATATACCTTAAAATGTTGTATGCACGAGCATTATGAAGACTGTCCTTGGAGAGAACAAGCACTTTATACAATGGACAGTAGAAATCAAATGTTATGCGGTTACTATGCGTTTAAAGGGCACGAATTTCAAAGGTCAAGCCTTTTAATGATAGCAAAAAGTATAAGAAAGGACGGACTTTTAGCAATATGTGCACCGAGCGGTGTAGATATACCAATACCGTCGTTTTCACTTGTTTATCCAATACAAGTTTACGAATATATAGAGCATACGGGAGATAAATCTATTCTTAATAAAGTTGGCAAAGTTATTAAAACGATAATGGAAACTTTTGAAAGAAGAGTAGAAGAAAACGGACTAATAGCAAGTTTGCCGTACCCGTACTGGAACTTTTACGAGTGGAACAAAGAAAGTGCAAGCGAAGAAGAACTAGAGAAAAGGGAAAACGCCAAATACGAAAAAAGATACGATTTGCTTTTAAACGCAATGTACGTAAATACATATTCTTACGTGGATAAATTATTCGGAACAAAAACGAATTTAGAAAAGACAAAAAAGGCAATAAAAGACACTTTTTACGATAAAGAAACAGGCTTATATAATTTAAGTACAAATTGTAAAAAGCCGAGTATATTAGGAAATTCTCTTGCAATACTAATAGGACTTGGAGATAAAGAAATTGCCGAAAAACTTAAAAACGGGAAAGGGCTTGTACCTATAACGCTTTCAATGAATACGTTTTTCTACGACGCACTTTTAAAGTTAGATAAGAACAATAAAGAGTGGATAATAGAGAATATAAAAGAAAAATATTCGTATATGTTAAGAAAAAAAGCGACTACGTTTTGGGAAACGGAGAAAGGTTACAAAGACTTTGACAATGCAGGAAGTTTATGCCACGGTTGGTCCGCAATGCCCGTATATTATTTTAATATAATAGAATAACTACGAAAGATTACAAATATATCTCACAATTTTTTATCATCATTTTTTCCTTTTTATATTATATTTATTAAGAGATATATAGTAATAGTCCGACCGAACTCCTACTCGGTCGGACTTTAATAAAAATAAAACTATAAAGGATAGATATGAATATAAAATCGGTATATGAAATATTGAAAAAGCAGTTTAAAACGAAACAAGAGGTTATAACCGAAATAATAAACCTACAAGCGATATTGAATTTACCGAAAGGAACAGAGCATTTTTTAAGTGACTTACACGGAGAAAAGGACACTTTTTTACATATTTTAAGAAATGCTTCGGGCGTTATAAGAACCAAAATAGATTTAGCATTTGCAAAAAGTATAAGCGAAGAAGAAAAGAATAAACTTGCTTGTATTATATATTATCCCGAAAAAATGCTTGAAAAACTCAAAAAAGAAGGAAATGACGGCATTTATAGTGAACTAATCTACGAATTGATAGACGTTGCTAAATTAGTTTCGGCGAAATATACAAGGTCAAAGGTAAGAAAAGCGTTACCGAGCGATTACAACTATATAATGGACGAACTAATCAATATGCCGTATCACAGCATAGAGAAATCGGAATATTATAGAAACATAATAAACGGAATAATAGAACTAAATAATGCAGATAAGTTCATAATAGATATATGTTATTTGATACAAAGATTAGCGATAGACCATTTACATATAGTAGGAGATATATACGATAGGGGAAACGGGGCGGACGTAATAATA
>JAZRVG010000051.1:0-23474 GCA_045599025.1 Christensenellaceae bacterium
GAAAAATATGCTAACTTAACTCAAATGCCAACGGCGGACTATAAACTTACTTCCAATTTTAACGGGCGTGGAGTGTTTACTTTTTGTATGTGTCCCGGGGGCTACGTAATGCCTTCTTCAAGTGAAAAAGAAACGGTGGTCGTTAACGGAATGAGTAACTATATGAGAAATGCCGAAAATTCAAATTCGGCACTAATAGTTCAAACTAAAAAATCGGATTTTGGCGAAAATCTTTTTGACGGAGTAAATTTTCAACGTTCACTTGAAAGAAAAGCGTTCTTAATGGGTGGCGAAGACTATTCCGCACCGTGTAGTATGATAGGCGATTTTTTAAAGAATACCACTTCAAACGAATTTGGAAAAGTAAAACCGTCCTATTCTTTAGGCGTAAAAAAATGCAACTTAAACAATTTGTTACCGAGTTTTATATCGGACGGTATAAAATTTGCAATAACCGATATGTCCAAGCGTTTAAAGGGTTTTGACAGTTACGACGGTTTGCTTACGGGCGTAGAAACGAGAACTTCTTCGCCTATACGAATTTTAAGAAACGAAAATTTAACGAGTGTTTCGGTTGAGAACTTGTACCCTTGCGGAGAAGGTTGCGGATACGCAGGCGGAATAACGAGTGCAGGGGCGGACGGTAAAAAAATTGCTAAAAAAATTGCCGAAAAATACTCTAAATAAAATAATAGGCGTTAAAGCCCTTAAATTAAATAATTTAATTATTGACAAATTTTAATAAAAGTTTTATTATATAAGCGTATTAACCGATAAAAAGCGTTTTTACGCTTATTTCGTATTTTTTAATTTATTTATGAAAATTTTAAAAATTTCTTTTTGTTCTACGGTAGGCGGTCAAAAAACGGATTTTCAAACCGACGCCGAGTACTATTTTTTATCATCCACGAAAGCAAGAATTAAATTTAACGTAAAATTAGCGGATTTTTCCACGGAATACTCACTTTCCAAATTAAACGGAGAAGTAGTGTTTACTTCTAACGGAGATACTAACTATTCTTTCCGTTTGCAAAAAAATAAGCAAACCAAATCTCAAATAAAAACTTCGGTTGGAGTTTTAGATTGTGATATTTTTGCAAAGACTGTAACTGCTAATTTTAGTGAAAACTCTCTTTTCGTAGAAATTTCTTATTCCGTAAACGTTCACGGAAACAAATCAAACAGTAAAATTTTAATAAGGAGTATATGAAATGAAAATATCTTATTTCGGTCATTCCTATTTGCTTTTAAAAGGAAAAGATTATTCGCTTTGTTTAGACCCATACGGCGATATAGGTTTAAAAATAAAAAAGGTTAAAGCGGACTATGTTTTTTGTTCTCATAGCCATTACGACCATAATAATATAAATGCGGTTATAGGTGCAAAACAAGTTGAAAATTCCGAAATTTTTACAATAATTCCAACCTTTCACGACGAGTTTAAAGGGGCAAAGCGTGGTAAAAACAACGTTTTAAAGTTTAAAATGGACGGTTACGTTTGTGCATTTTCGGGCGACCTTGGCGAATATAATAATTCTAATTTGATAAACGAATTAAAAAATATTGATTTGCTTTTTATTTGCGTAGGCGGAAATTATACGATTGATAGTAAAGGTGCTTACGACTACGTTAAAAAAACTAATGCAAAGGCGGTAATTCCCATACATTACAGTATAAAAAATTCTACCGTAGATATAGACAAAGTTGATAATTTTTTAAGTTTATTCAATCTATACGAAATAAAAGAAAGTCCGTTTGAATTTAACGGACAAAAGGGTGTAATTTTGTTAACCCCAAATTTAGATTAAAGGAGTAAAAATGTATCCAAAGGAATATTTATCAAAAAATTGTGGCGTTGAAAAATTGCGTGAAATAATGAGAAATTTAGGCGGTACGCCGGGGGCAATGAACAAAGGCGAACTTGTTGAAAATATTTTAAAAATACAATCGGGGGAAATTAAGCCTACCCGTAACACAAAGGGAAGAAAACCGAGAACCGACGGACAAGAAGATAATCAGCAAATAGATTATCCGCAAGACGATTTCGGGGAAGGTTTAGTGTTAAAAGAAGGCGAAACGGTAGGGCCGGTAGAAGTTGACGAGCGTGAAAATAACGGAGTTCAAGGCGTAGTTGAATTTCACGAGCAAGGCTACGGCTTTTTGCGTGGAGAAAACTACGAACCTAATAAGGCAAGCGATATTTTCGTTTCTCAATCAATGATAAATAAATGTCAATTAAGGCGTGGCGATTACATTGAAGGTTTTGCCGAAAATTCAAAAAATGCCGATAGACCGTCGCTTGAATATATAACGAAATTAAACGGCAGACCTCTCCGTGAAGTGTATTCACGCCCGTATTTTGACGATTTAACGGCTTGTTATCCCGAAGAAAGGTTAAAACTTGAATTGAAAAACGAAGAAGACGATTTGTCTATAAGAGCCATTGACTTGTTAGCACCTATCGGTAAAGGTCAACGTGGTTTAATAGTAGCACCACCCAAAGCAGGTAAAACCACACTTTTAAAAAAGATAGCAAATTCAATATCGGTAAACTCTCCAAGCGTTAAACTTATCATGCTTTTAATAGACGAAAGGCCAGAAGAAGTAACAGACCTTAAAAGGTTTGTAAAAGGCGAAGTAGTATATTCAACGTTTGACGAAATGCCCGAACACCACGTAAGAACGGCGGAACTTGTATTAAACAGAGCCAAGCGTTTGGTTGAAATAGGGGAAGACGTTGTAATTTTATTAGACAGTATTACAAAACTTGCAAGAGCGTATAACTCAATAGTTCCTACAAGCGGAAAAACGTTATCGGGCGGACTTGACCCGTTGGCACTTCAAGCCCCGAAGAAATTTTTCGGCTCTGCAAGAAATATAGAAAACGGTGGTAGTTTAACTATACTTTCAACGGCGTTAGTTGAAACGGGTTCTAAAATGGACGACGTTATCTACGAAGAATTTAAAGGTACGGGCAATATGGAAATAATTCTTTCAAGAAGTTTGAGCGAAAGAAGAATTTTCCCGGCGATAGACCTTTACCGTTCGGGAACGAGAAAGGACGAATTACTTTTAGATAAAGACGAGCAAAACGCAGTTTATCAAATAAGAAGGATGCTTGACAAAAACGCTAATGCAAGCGAAACTTTGCTTGAAATGTTAAAAAAGACAAAATCAAACGTAGAGTTCGTTGAAAAAACTCCCGTTTGGTGCAAAATGATTACGGAACAACTCTAAAAAATAACCGCCGTTAAGCCTTTCGGGGTGAAATTGAACGGCTAAAACGGGTAATTCATTATGATAAATCCCTTCAATAACGTTGTCGGTTGAAAACAAAAAGGGTGTTAAACAGTTAGGAACTTCGGTTATAAACTGTTTGTGGCAAGAATTTATTAAAATATTCTTTCCGTTTATATCGTAGGCTAAATGATAAACGTCTTTGCCTTTTCGGTAGTGTGTAGAATAATCTTTTAAGTAATCTACTTTTCCGCCAAAGTAAACGTTTATTATTTGCATACCCTTGCAAATTCCCAAAACGGGTAAACGGTTAGAAACGGCATAGTTTAAAAGGTAAAATTCTTTTAAGTCGGTTTCAATATCGTATAAAACGCTTGAAACTTTATTTTCAAAATATAAAGTAGGGCAAATATCACCGCCACCCGTTAAAATCAAACCGTCGCAACGGTTAATATCACTCGTGTTTTTGGAAAAAATAGGTGTAAAACCTAATTTTTCGGTAAAGTTTATATAGTTGTGAAGGTCACAACCGTTATCGTAAATAAAAATATTCATATATCATTATATTCAAAAAGGTTAATTATGGAAAACAAAAAATTAAAAAGAATAGGCATTGTGGTTGCTATGGAAAAGGAAATAACTCCTTTTTTAAACGGCATAGGAAAATCGGTAAGCAAAAAATCTGTTTGCGGTTACGATTTTATAGAGTATAAAATTAAGAATAAAAAAGTATTCGTCGTTCAAAGCGGAATAGGCGAAATATACGCAACGGGAGCAACCGCTCTATTGATAGGTAATTTTAAGTGTGAACTCATTTTAAACTACGGCGTTTGCGGAAGTTTAGGTTTCGGGTTTGATATTTTAGATACTATGCTTATATCGGGCGTAGTTCACTACGATTTTGACTTATCGCCGATAGATAACGTAAAGGTAGGTCAATATCCAAATTCGGAAATAATTCTTAAAACGGACGAAAATTATTTGGAATTCGTTAAGAGCGTTTGTCCTAATATAAGAACGGGAATTTGTGCTTCGGCGGACAAGTTCGTAGCGGACGAAGATATAAAAACAAAACTTCACGAAGAATTCGGTGCGGACGTATGCGATATGGAAATAGCGGGTATAGTTTTAACTTGTAAAAATGCAAACGTGCCCGTAATATCTTTGAAGGCTGTTTCCGACGGAAAAGGCGGAGCGGAAGACTATCAAAAGCGTGTAACTTCGGCAACGAAAGTTTGCGTAGAAATATTTACAAATATTTTAAATTCATTATAAGAGGTGCAACATGATAAGAGTAAAAAGTATATACACAAAAGAAAAAATTGAAAAAATCACAAAAAATGCCAATTTTAAAGGAATGTTCGGTTCGGCAATATTATCACTTCTTATGATAGTTTTAGGTGGTTTTTACGTAGTTGGCGGAATAATAGCAATAAAAAACGGTGGAAACAGAGCAGTGCTTAATTTGGTTTTAGGTATTATTATGTGCTTGCTTTCTATTTATCCGATATGGTCCACCTTATCTAAAAACAAAAAAGCCAAAATCGATACGATAGATAAGTTAAGTTTAAATCACGGCGATTTGTGTATTGAGTACGAGTTTAGAGAAAAGAGATTTGACGTAAAACTTACGCAAAACACCGACGAAAAAAGAGATACGGTTATGATAAAAAACGTAAGTTTAGTCCGTAATTCAAAAGAAGGAATAGCAATATATCTTCAAAACGGAGAAATGTACTATATAGAAGATAAAGAATTCGTTGAAGGTAACCGTGATAAACTTATATCTTTATTTGTACATAACGGAATAAAAATAAAGAAATAAAAGGTTATTAAATAAACTCCTTTCAAATAAAATATTATAGTACGAATTGAAAGGAGCAAAATATTGAAACGCAAAAAAATCAAAATAATAACTAATCTAATACTTTGTTTAACGGTAATAGCAGTTTTTACCGTAGGTTTTTTACCCGAAAAAACGGTTTTAATTTCGGGAAGTGAAACGTATTCGCCTATATATAGCGGAGATAAAAACAGTAGTTTCGTGGCTCTTACCTTTAACGTTTACGAAAACACCGAAGTTGTAAAAGAAATAGTTGAAGTTTTATCAATAAACGGAGTGAAAGCAACGTTTTTCGTAGGCGGTTGTTGGGCGGACGATAATAAGGAAACTTTAAACCTTATTTTAAGTAAAGGCAACGAACTCGGAAACCACGGTTATTTTCACAAAAATCATAAAAAATTAAACAAAGAGCAAAATTTATCGGAAATTGCAAATAATGATAAAATAGTAACCGCATTAACGGGTTATAAAATGAATTTATTTGCTCCGCCGTCGGGTTCCTTTTCTACAACCACTTTAAAGGTGGCGGAAAGTTTAAACTATAAAACGGTACTTTGGAGTAAAGATACTATTGACTGGCGTGATACCGATAAAAACTTAATCAAAAAAAGAGCGTTAAACGGGGTAAAGGGTGGAGATATAATTTTAATGCATCCAAAAGTTCAAACGCTTGAAGTATTAGAAGAAATAATAAAAGGAATAAAAAATAAGGGGTTGCAACCAACCACAGTTTCGGAGTGTTGCGGATTTAACGCAGTATAGGTACATATGGATAAAATTAAAAAATACAAAAACGGATTAACCTTAATAGTAAGCGAAGGCGGTTCAATATCAACGTCGTTTGCGATAATGGTAGGAACGGGCAGTATAAACGAAACGGAAAAAAACAACGGTATATCGCACTATATAGAGCATATGAACTTTAAAGGTACTCAAAAATACTCTTCTTACGATATATCTAATATATTAGACGGTAGCGGAGCGAACTACAACGCATATACGAGCGTTGAGTGTACTTGCTATTACGCTCAAACCATAAAAGAAGAACTTGAAAAGACCTTTTCTCTTATGGCGGAAATGACTTTTTCGTCCGTTTACGAAAATAGCGAAGCGGAAAAAGAAAAAGGCGTTATAATAGAAGAAATAAATATGAGTGCCGACACTCCCGACGACGTTTGTTACGACTTGTCCGCAAGAGCGTATTACGGAAACGACGGTTACGGAAGAACCGTTTTAGGTTCAATAGAAAACGTTTCGTCATTTACTAAACAAGACGTGTTAGATTATTTAAACGACTATTACGTTGCGGAAAACACCGTTATATCGTTTGCAGGCAATATAACTTTAAACGAGGCGGATTTTTTAGTTGAGAAATATATTATTCCTATAATAAAAACTCATAAAAAAGCGACAACGCCTAACCATAATATATCAAATATGAAAGGAACTTTAAGCGAAAACAAAGATATAGAGCAAGTTCATTTTTGTTTAAGTTTTGAAAGTATGCCTTTCGTAAACGAAAAGAAGATAAACAGTGAAATGGCGGTTGCCGTTTTAGGTGGCGGAATGTCAAGTAGGCTCTTTTTGAAAGTTAGAGAGGAACTCGGTTTGGCATATTCCGTTTATTCGTTTGCGTCAAGATATAAAGATTCTGGCACGGTTTCTGTTTATGCAGGCGTAAACGCAAAAAAATATTTGCAAGCGTACGAAGAAGTTAAAAACGTTTTAAACGATTTAAAAAATAACGGAATAACCGAAGAAGAATTTTTAAAAGTTAAAAACCAATTAAAAGCGTCAACGGTATTCGGGCTTGAAAGACCGCAATCAAAAGTACAGTTGTTTGCTAAATACTACTTGCTTACAGGCAAACTTTACAATTCGGAAGAACGCTTAAACGATATAGATAAAGTTAAAATAAGCGAAGTAAACGACGCTTGTATGGAATTTAATACGGACAATGTTGCAACGGCAATAGTAGGAAGAAAAGTAAAACCTTTAAAATAATATAAAAAATTCCCGATAAAACGGGAATTTTTTTAGTTTGTGTTTCTGTTGTTTAAACAAAAATTAGAAGTGGTAGAAACAAGTGCAAGCAGTAATAACGCTTGCGTAGTAGTTATCGTATTGTTTGTCGCAAGTAAGAATAATAAGCCTATAAGGGCAAGGTTTAAACCGTTCATAAAACTCCTTTCAACAAAATATTTCTATATAATACAATATGCGTCAAAATCTCTAATATGAACAAATTGACATATAAACTTTTATTTAATATGATAAAAATATAAAAAATAAAAGGTAGGGTTAAATTATGAACGCAAACAAAAGCATTTTACTTTTAGATAAAAAAGAGCAAGGTTTAGTAGAAAATTACGTTCCCGATAACGATACTCTTGCAGAGTTGGTAGGTTTTTTCAACGTGTTTTCCGATTTAACGAGATTAAGAATGCTTTCCGCTTTGGCAATAACGGAAATGTGCGTAACGGACTTATCGTTAATGTTAAATATAAATCAAACTACGGTTTCGCACCAGTTAAGACTACTTAAAGATTTAGGAGCGGTAAAGTTTAGAAGAACGGGGAAAATAATATTGTACTCACTTAAAAACGATATGATAAACGATATACTTTTAAAAGGAGTTGAATTTTTAGGGTACTAAAAAAGGCGGTAGAAAACTACCGCCTTTAAAAATACTTACCGTTTACGCTTATTTATTGCAAGGAAATTGTCTTCCGTTCTTACAGCAACAGCAAATCAAGAGTAAAACGATAGGAAGAATAGGACCGCAAGCACAAATTTTATCAATTATATTGCTTAAACAGCCGTTTCCACAGCAACATAAAATAAGTAAAATAATAAGTATGTATAAACAACAGTTATCGTTATTAAAGCCAAAGTTCATAAAAATAATCCTCCAAATTAAGTGTAACGTGATAGTTTTTATTCGCTATCTACACTATATTTTATTAAAATAAATATAAATTTGTTACAAACCTTGTTTTTTTTGTAAAAATGTATTAAAATATTCGTTAGCGGATATGATTAAATCAATCCGACTTTAAAAATTTTTCAATTTTCTACGTATCTTACAGATATCTTTTAGAATTTGATAGGAGGCTTTATGGAAAAAAGTAGTGGAAGTAGAGTGGCTTACTACGGTGTAATGTCTGCTCTCGTATTTGTGTTTTTAGCAATAGAAACTTCGGTTTTAGGTTCGTTGTTACCGATATCGCCGTGTTATTTGTCTTTGCCCTTGGCAATTTCTTTATCACTCGGTAAAGGTAAAAAACAAATGTTTGTCGGCGGACTTATATTCGGAGTTTCAAGTTTTATATTAGCGTTGATTTTCCCGAAATTCGTTATATTTTTAAATCCGTTAATATCAATTTTACCGAGAGTTCTTTTTGGAATAGTTGCTTACTTTGTAAGTGAATTGTTTTTAAGTTTAACAAAAAAAGCAAGTTTGTCTTATGCTATCGGTGGTATTTTCGGAGCGTTCACAAATACCGTTTTGGTAGTGTTTGCATTATTTATCTTTAAATTTCAAGGCTTGGCGGACGCATTAAAATTGATACTTTCTTTCAATGCTTTAATTGAAATAGTATCTTCGGCAATTTTAGCGCCTGTTTTTACGTTAACCGCTCAAAAAATAATGAAAAGGAATTAACTAAAATGTTACTTTGTATAGATGTAGGTAATACAAATATTAAATACGCAGTATTTAGAAACGAAGAATTATTATCTTCTTATAGGGTATCTTCACGCCAAACGAGAACGGCTGACGAATACGGTGCAACGCTTATCAATTTGCTCAAAAGTTCAAATATAGAAGTTGAAGATATAGACGGAATAATTATGTCGTCCGTAGTTCCTTCTTTGAACTATACTTTATCACATATGTGCGAATATTTCTTCAAAATAACGCCTATGGTAGTCGGTGCGGGAATAAAAACGGGGCTTAATATAAAAGTTGATAATCCAAGGGAAGTCGGTGCGGATATTATAACTAATTGCGTTTCGGCATACCGCCGTTACGGTAACGGAAATCCTATGATAATAGTAGATTTCGGCACGGCGACCACTTTTGATATTTTGTCGGGGAAAGGAGAACTCATAGGCGTAGTAATTGCACCGGGAATAAAAACTTCTCTTGAAAGTTTGGTTAAGAATACGGCACAACTTTACAACATTGAGTTGGAAGCACCTAAATCGGTAATAAGCAAGAATACCAAAGAGTGTATGCAAGCAGGCTTGATTTTCGGTTTTGCAGGGCTTGTTGAAAACATAGTAAACAAAATTAAAAAAGAACTAAAAGTTAACGAAATACAAGTTACGGCAACGGGCGGTATGGGAGAAATTATCTCAAAAGAAGTTTCTTGCATAACGAGAATAGACAGAAAACTCACTCTTGAAGGTTTAAGAATTTTATACGATTTGAATAAAGGAAACAAATAATGTCTAAAAGGGTTAAAATAGGCGGTTTGTACATAGGTGGTGGAGAAAAAATAGCCGTACAATCAATGTGCAACGTAAAAACTTCAAACATTGAAAAAGTTGTAAACCAAATCAACGCATTACAAAAAAACGGTTGCGATATAGTTAGAATTGCCGTAAAGGACGAAGAAGACGCAAACGCAATAAAAATTATAAAGAAAGAAGTTTCCGTTCCTTTGGTTGCCGATATACATTTTGACTACCGTTTAGCGATAAAATCTATTGAAAACGGAATAGATAAAGTCCGTATAAATCCCGGTAATATCGGTTTGGAAGAGAATATAAAAAAGGTTGCCGATTGTTTAAAAGAATACAAAATACCCGTAAGAGTAGGCTCAAATACTGGCAGTATAGAAAAAGAGTTTTTGGCAAAATACGGTAAAAACGAAATATCACTTGTTGAAAGTGCTTTAAAGAGCGTTCACGCATTTGAAAAGTACGGGGTTGAAAATATAGTAATTTCCACAAAAGCAAGTAACGTTCCGTTAACTGTAAAAGCGTACAGATATTTAAAATCTAAAACGGAATATCCTTTACATATAGGCGTTACGGAGGCGGGAACTTACAATAGCGGAGTGATAAAAAGCAGTATAGGAATAGGAGCGTTATTGCTTGACGGAATAGGCGATACTGTGCGTGTAAGTTTAACGGCGGATCCTATAAAAGAACCGACGGTTGCACGTAAAATTTTGCAAAGCGTAGGGCTTGAAGAAAACTATACCGAAGTAATATCTTGTCCAACTTGCGGTAGAACGGAATACGATTCTATCGGCTTGGCGGAAGAAATAGAAAGAATTACCGAAAACAGTAATAAAAAATTAAAAATAGCCGTTATGGGTTGCGTTGTGAACGGACCGGGAGAGGCGAAAGATTGCGACCTTGGCATAGCAGGCTCAAAAGATTATTGCGTAATTTTCAAAAAGGGCGAAATATATAGAAAAGTGCCTATGGAAAACGCTAAAGAAGAATTTATTAAGGAACTTAAAGAATTTGAATAACTCTTGCGATAAACTTTTTAAAACTTTACAAAACGTTGATTCTCAAATAGGCGATTTAAGGCTAAATAACGCCAAATATAACGAGCAAACCAACGTCGTTACCGTAAATGCGGTAAGTGATATTGCTTTAAGCGAAGAAAGCAAGCAATTCGTAAAAAAATCACTTGAAAAAGCACTTGATAACAAAATAAACGTAGATTTTAACGTTTGTAAGTCCATTTGCGATAAAGATATAGCGAAAAACGCAATAAAAAACTACGTAACGACTTACGCTTTTGCCGTTTCTCACCTTTTGGTAGGGGAATATATAAGAATAGTAAGCGTAAACAAAACGGTAGTTGCGGAACTTGACGTTCCAACCGAAGTTTACGATTTTTTCGGCAGAATAAACTTCGTAGAAGAAATGGTAAACCGTTTGCAAAGGGAGTACAGTAACGATTTTAGTATATCTTTAAGGGAAGTTGCCGTAAAGCAAGTTGAAACGCCTAAATACGATATTCAAAGCGTTAGCGTGAACGAACTTGAAGAAAGTACGGAAAGGTACGTAAAAGTCAATTACGCCACTAAATTTATAGACGACGAAGAGTACGATACGGCTATATACATAGAAGACGGAATAAACAAAATAGGTCAGGTGTATTTTGCGGGAACGGTTGTTGAAAAGGAAGAAAAAACTTCTAAAAACGGCAACGTTTACTATGTAATTACCATAGACGATAAGACGGAAAAAGTAAGCGGAAGATTTTTTACGAGAGATAAAAACAAACTTAAAAAACTTGATAAAATTGATGTTGGTAGCGTAATAATAATCCGTGGCGAAAACGAAGTTTATAACGGAAGTATAAGTTTAACTGTAAAGGGAATAAACCTTTGTGAATTTCCTCTCGGTTACGTTCCCAAAGAAAAGCCTTCCAAAAAAGCCCCGTCAAAATATACGTATGTTTTTCCGCAAAAGGCGGAAACTCTTAAACAAGACGACTTTTTTACCGTTGAGGCAAACTATCCAAGCGACTTTTTAGAAAAAACTTTCACGGTGGTGGACGTAGAAACAACGGGTACAAATCCGCTTGAAGATAAGGTTACCGAAATAGGAGCGGTAAGAATAGAAAACGGCAAAATAACCGAGCATTTCCAAACGCTTATAAATCCGCAAATACCTATACCCGAAAGAATAGTTGAACTTACGGGAATAGACGACGAACTTGTTAAAAACGAAAAAATTATGCAAGACGTATATCCCGACTTTTTCAAATTTATAGGCGATACGGTTTTTGTAGGGCATAATGCGGAATTTGATTTTAGATTCTTAAAAAAAGCGGGTAAAGATAACGGTTATATTATGAATAACGAAGTGGTTGATACTTTGTATCTTTCCCGAAAGATTTTACCGTTTTTATCACAACATAAACTCAACAAAGTATGTGAGTATTACGGAATAACTTTCCGCCATCATAGAGCGCTTTCGGACGCATACGCAACGGCGGAACTTCTTTTAGAACTTCTAAAAGATAAGAAAAGTTTAAAAGATATTTAATTTTTAATTAAAAATACTTGCTTTTAGTATAAAAGTATGATAAAATACTAATGATTTATGATGTTACTGTTAGTTTGAGAGTGGTTATCCACTCTCAAATTTGTTTTATAAGGAGATTTATGAAATCAAAACCGATAGAAGAAATACAAAATTTTCTAACGCCTTACGCTGAAAAGGCAGGGGTTGAGATTATTGAAGTAACTTTCAAAAACGCTAAAAATCCCGTTTTAACTGTTTATATTGATAAAGACGGTGGCGTTGATCTTGACACGTGCGAACTTTTTCATAATTTGATAGACGCACCGCTTGACGAGTTTGACCCATACCCCGGAGCATACACGTTAAACGTTTCAAGTCCGGGCGTTGACAGACCTTTCAAAACCGAAAAAGATTTTTTAAGGCATATAGGTAAGCAAGTTGAATTTACTTTGTACACGAAATACCGTGGTAAAAAAGAGTTTGAAGGAACTTTAAAAAGTTACGACGGCAATAAGATAACGGTCACGGTAAACGGTGAAGATTTGGATTTTTCACTTTCAACCGTCGCAAAAATAAACGAGGCAATCATTTTTGATTGAGATAAGGAGATATTATGACAAATAAAGATTTTTTCGCAGCACTTGAAGAATTGTGTGCAAGCAAAGGCATAGAAAAGCAAGCGTTTTTAGATACTTTACAAAACGCACTTACTTCTGCGTATAAAAAACACGCTCAAGATGCGTGCGACGTACTTATAAAATATAACGAAGAAAAATGCGGTATAAGATTTTTTGCCGTAAAACAAATCGTTGAAGTCGTTGAAGACCCGAACAAAGAAATTTCTCTTGAAGAGGCAAAAACTTATAAAAAGAGTTATAAACTCGGCGAAACCTTTGAAAAGGAATTCGTTCCAAAGGATTTCGGTAGAATAGCCGCTCAAACCGCAAAACAAGTAGTTATGCAAAAAATTAGAGAAGCGGAAAGAAATAACTCTATTCAAGAATTTGAAGATAAAGAAAACGAAATTCACTCCGCTATCGTAAGAAAAGTTGAAAACGGCAACGTTTACGTAGAACTTTCGGGCGGTGGACTTGAAGGCGTTTTACTTCCGCAAGACCAAATTCCAACCGAAAAATACGAAGTCAACGATAAAATTACCGTTTATGTTAAAAGAGTTAGAACTATGGGTAGAACTACTCAAGTTATGGTTTCCCGTACCGCTCCCGGTTTGGTTACGAGATTCTTTGAAAACGAAGTTCCCGAAATTAAGCAAGGTGTCGTTTTAATTAAAGCCGTTGCAAGAGAGCCCGGTCAAAGAAGTAAAATCGCAATTTATTCAACGGACAGTCAAGTTGACGCTTTGGGTGCATGCGTAGGTAACAAGGGTATGAGAGTTAACGCCGTTATTGAACAACTCGGCGGAGAAAAAATTGATATTATAGAGTGGAGCGAAGACCCGCTTGAATTTATTGCAAAAGCACTTGCTCCTGCTAAAGTTCTCCGTGTAACCGCTATTGACGAAAAGTCGGCAAGAGTTGTCGTTCCTGACGATAAGTTGTCACTTGCTATCGGTAGAGACGGTCAAAACGCAAGACTTGCCGCAAGACTTACCGGTTGGAAGATTGACGTAAAGAGTGAATCAAAGGCTCTTGAAGAATTAGCAATGCAAGACCTTGAAGAAGTAGCAGAAAACGAAGAGGTTACCGAATAATTCGGAGGAAATATGGCAGATAAAAAAATTCCTATGCGTACGTGTATTGCGTGCAGAACGGAAAAACCGAAAAAAGAGTTAATAAGAATAGTCGGCACGAAAGAAGGTATTTATTCACTTGACTTTACGGGTAGAGCGTCCGGAAGGGGTGCTTACGTATGTAATAATGCCGATTGCGTTAAAAAATTAACTCAAAAAAGACTTTTAAACAATGCTTTCAAAACGGAGATAGATAAATCCGTATATGAAACCATAGCGGAGGAATACTTTGGAAAAAAAGAGTAAAATCTTGTCGCTTTTGGGCTTTGCGATAAAGGCACGCCAAGTAAGGTGTGGAGTAAACGCAGTTGAAACGTTAAAAGGAAACGTAAAAGTTTTAATTATATGTTCAACCGCATCGGAAAACACGTTTAAAAACGCAGTAAGTTTAAAAAATAAATTCGGAGCAAAACTTATAGTTTCAAAAGATTATAAAATTGAAGAAATCGTAAATAAAAGCGAGTGTAAACTTATTGCAGTATTAGGTCAAGTTTTCGGTGATGCCATAATAGAGAATTTAGACGAACATTTCGTAGAATATTCGGAGGGATTAGTTAAATGAGTATTGAAGCAAAAAAAGAAAATACCCCAAATAACCAAAATATAAAAACGGTAAACGTACTTTTTAAAGGTGACGAATTATCGTTATCTTTAAAAGAATTAAAAACGCTCGTTAAGGACGTAAATAAAAAAATAAGCGAAACTTCACGTAAGTTTAACGAACTTAAAAAAGAAGAAGTTAAGGTTGAACCGGTTGTTGAAAAGGTAGTTGAACCCGTCGTTCAAGAAAAAGAACAAGTAACGGAAGTAAAAGAACCTGTCGTAGAAGTTAAAGAAGAAAAGGTTCAAAAACCTGTTGAAGAGAAAGTTCAAAAGGAAGAAAAGGTTGAAGTTAAAGAAGAAAAGGTAGAAACGCCCGTAGTTGAGCCTAAAAAAGAACAACCTAAAACGGAAGTTAAAAAAGAGCAAGTACAAGTTGAACCCAAAAAGGAACAACCCGTTGCTCCCGAAAAACCGACGGTTATCAAAACGGATAATCCTAATATCGTTATTATCAACGGTAAAAGGGTATTCGTTCCGCAACCTAAAAAAGAATACGTAAACAAAGAAACGGAACGTCGCCCGAAAAATAACGGCGAAAACAAATTCGGCGATAAAAAGCCGAGACCGCAAGACGGTAAGAAACCGTTTGACGGACAAAAGCGTGAATTTACTCCTAACGGCGAAAACAGAAAGCCACGTCCAAACGGAGAAAATAAATTCAATTCTTCTATGTCGTCAATGCCTACTTTCGTTCCAAAGGACAACAGCAAGCAACAAACCGCTAAAAAGAAGAACGAAAAGAACAATTACGACGATAAGAAGTCTATAAACAAGAAGTCTTTAATGAAAGGCCAAGTTTCCGTTTCGGATTTTGACGAAGATAAGACGGGTTACAGAAAACTCCGTAAAATCAAAGATAAGCGTCAAGACGAAAGCGTTTCAACGGTTAAAATTGAAAAAGCGGTTATCAATAAAGAAATTATTCCTATAAAAGAACTTTCCGAACTTTTAGGAATACAAGCAATAGAAATAACCAAACGCTTATTCAAAGAAGGAATTTTAAAGACCATTAACGACTCCGTTGACTACGATACCGCAGGATTTATTGCCGCAGGTTTAGATATAGAACTTGAACTTAAACTTGATAAAACGGCGGAAGACGTATTAACCGAAGGTTTTGTTGACGATAAAGAAGACGAAACCAAACTTCAAAAACGTCCGCCTGTCGTTACCGTTATGGGTCACGTTGACCACGGTAAAACTTCACTTCTTGATAAGATTAGAAATACCAACGTAACCGAAGGCGAGGCGGGTGGTATAACTCAACATATCGGTGCTTACACTGTAAGTGTAAAAGGTCAACAAATTACCTTCCTTGACACTCCCGGTCACGCCGCATTTACGGCAATGCGTGCACGTGGTGCTCAACTTACCGATATAGCGGTAATAGTAGTTGCCGCCGACGACGGTATAATGCCACAAACCATTGAGGCAATTCACCACGCAAAAGCGGCAGGCGTTTCCATTATAGTTGCCGCAAACAAAATTGATAAACCTACCGCAGATATAGAAAGAGTTAAGAAAGGACTTGCCGACCAAGAAGTTTTAGTAGAAGAATGGGGTGGAGACGTTGCTCTCGTTCCCGTATCTGCCAAAACGGGTGCAGGTTTAGACGACTTGCTTGAAACCATACTTTTAACCGCAGAGATGAAAGAGTTAAAAGCAAATCCGGACAGAATGAGTAAAGGCGTAATCGTAGAAGCCAAACTTGATAAAGGTAAAGGACCGGTTGCAACCGTACTCGTTCAAACGGGAACACTTAAAGTAGGCGACTATTTGGTTGCAGGTACTATTACGGGTAAGGTTAGAGCAATGATAGACGACAAGGGTAGAAACGTTAAGACGGCAGGACCTTCCGTACCGGTATCTATTTTAGGTTTAGAGGCAGTACCTAACGCAGGCGACTCTATCTTTGCAGTAGAAGAGGCAAAACTTTCAACGCTCGTTGCTAACGAAAGAAAGAATAAAGAAAGAGAAGAAATGATTAAAAATCAACAAAAAGTATCTCTTGACGATTTATTCTCAAAAGTATCTTCGGGTGACCTTAAAAATCTTAATATTATCGTTAAAGCCGACGTTCAAGGCTCGGTTGAAGCGGTAAAACAATCACTTATTCAACTTTCCAACGACGAAGTAAAAGTAAACGTAATACACTCGGCGGTTGGTGCAATTAGTGAAACGGACGTATCTCTTGCCGATTCTTCAAACTCAATTATTATCGGTTTCAACGTTCGTCCGGACAGTAAGGCGAAAGTTCTTGCAGAACAAAGCAAAGTTGATATTAAGTTATACAGAATTATATACGAGGCTATTGAAGACGTTCAAAAAGCACTTAAAGGTATGCTTGCACCTAAATTTGCCGACGTATATATGGGTAAAGCAGAAGTTCGTGATACCTTCAAGATTACGGGCGTAGGTATGGTAGCAGGTTGTTACGTAACCGACGGTAAAATCGTTAGAAGCGGTAAACTCCGTATTTACCGTGACGACGTAATGATTTGTGAAGGAAACGTTTTACAATTAAAGAGATTTAAGGACGACGTTAAAGAAGTTCAACAAGGCTACGAATGCGGTATTTCTATTGAAAACTTTGACGGAATTAAAGTTGGCGACTTCATTGAAAGTTATATCGTAGAAGAAAAGAAGGATTGATATGAAATCAACAAGGCTTGAAAGATTAAACAGTGAGTTTAGAAAACTCATATACGATGCTTTAAAATACGATTTAGTTTTGAGCGGATTAACGGAAATGTTCAGTATAACGGAAGTTGATACCGCTCCGGACTTAAAAACGGCAAAAGTGTACGTAAGCGTTTATTCTACCAACGAAGAAAAGAAAAAACAAACTTTTGAAACTATCAAAAACGCATCTAAACAAGTAAGAAAAATTTTAGGTGCTAAAATGCGTATAAAATACGTTCCGGAACTTGATTTTAGAGAAGACGGAGCGCTTGAATACGGTAATAAAATTGATAAAATCTTATCACAAATAACTTACGGAGAGAATAATGACGATTAAAGAAATTGCCGATAAATTAAAAACGGTAAAATCGGCGTTGATTTTCAGCCACAACAGACCCGACGGAGATACCGTCGGTTCGGCAACGGCTCTTTGTTTGGCACTTCAAAGTTTAGGAATAAAAACCGCACTTTGTTGCGACAGTGTAGTTCCTAAAAAATTTGAAGTGGTAAAACTTGCCGACACTTACCTTAAACCTGAACAAGTAGTTGATAATTACGAAGTACATATAGCGGTTGACTGTTCCGTTCCTTCTATGTTTGCAGGTGCTTACACTTTGTTTACGAGTAACGAAAAAACTTTTAACGTTGACCATCATATATCAAATTCAAATTATGCTAAATACAATTTCGTTAAAGAAACGGGTGCTTGTGCGGAATCTGTTTATGAACTTATAGTTGATTTAGGCGTGAAAATCAATAAAGATATAGCCGATTGTTTGCTTTTGGGTATAGTTACCGATACGGGCAATTTTGCTCACTCCAACGTTACCGAAAACACTATGTTAGTAGCGTCAAAGTTGGTTGGAATCGGTGGCGATTTACACGAAATCGTGTATAAAATGTTTAAGGATCAAAGCAAAGAAAGAGCCTCTTTATACACCCGTGTTTTATCTAAAATGCGTTATTATTTAGACGACCAAGTAGGCATTTTAACCATAACGAAAAAAGATATGACAGAGTGTAACGCTAACGATACTATGACGGAAGGTTTTATTGATTTTCCGCTTACCGTTAGAACGGTAGAAGTAGCAATATCACTTCTTGAAGTAAACGATAAAACTTATAAAATAAGTTTTAGAAGTAAAGGAAAAGTAAACGTAAACGAAATAGCGTCGTTATACGGCGGTGGTGGTCACGTGCTTGCAAGCGGTGCTATGATTAACGGTTATATGGAAGATATAATTGATAAATTAGTTTACAACTGTAAACAAAGACTCTAATGAACGGATTTATAAATTTATACAAGCCGAGCGGAATAAGTTCGGCTCTTTGCTTAAATAAAATAAAAAAACGTTTTAAAGGCGTTAAAATAGGTCATACGGGAACGCTTGACCCTATGGCTTGCGGTCTTTTGCCGGTTGCGGTAGGAAAGTCCACAAGGCTTTTTGATTATCTTTTAGATAAAGATAAAATTTACAAAGCGGTATTCACTTTCGGTTACGAAACGGACAGTTTGGACGCTACGGGTAATATTATAAAAGAAAGCAATATTGTTCCAACCAAAGAGCAAATTTTATCGGTAATTCCTAGTTTAATAGGCGAAATTGACCAAATTCCGCCTGTATTCAGTGCAAAAAACGTAAACGGACAAAGAAGTTACGATTTGGCAAGAAAGGGCGTAATCGTTGAATTAAAGTCTAAAAAAGTAGTAATAAATTCAATTAAAATAATAGATAAGGTTAGTGAAAACGCATATTCTTTTTTAATAGAATGTAAAGGCGGAACGTATATCCGTTCAATATGTAGAGATATTGCTTATAAACTTAACGCCTACGGAACTATGACTTTTTTAGAAAGACAAAAAAGCGGAGCGTTCACTCTTGAAAATTCCTACACGTTAGAAGAAATAAATTCTACCGAGAATTTAGAGAAAATTATAATACAGCCCGACAAAGTGTTAAATTATCAAGAACTTCGTTTATCGGGCAAAACTCTTGCCGATTTGTTAAACGGAAGACCGTGTTTCGTTCAAAACGCAAACGGATTGTATAAGGTTTACGGAGACAATGAATTTATCGGCGTAGGGTTAGTAGAAAATTCAAAACTTATAATAAAAGCGTTCGTGAAAGATTAAAATGGAAATATTAAAATTCGGTGAAAATTACAAACTTAATAATTGCGTTTTGGTTTTAGGGTATTTTGACAGTATTCATAAAGGACACCGCTTTTTGATAAATTCGGCTAAAAACTCAAAAACCGATAGCGAAAAACTTGCCGTTTTTATGCTCACGGGTGGGAAAAACTGTGAAAAGGACGTTTTTTCGTTTAAAGAAAGGTTAATTTTGTTAAATACTTTGGGTGTAGAAGTCGTTATATACGCAGAACTTACCGAAGATTTTAAAAACACCACCAAAGAAGAGTTTCTAAATAAACTTAAAGAAACGATTAGCGTTTCTAAAATTTTCGTAGGGGAAGATTTCCGTTACGGCAAAAACGCACAGGGAACGCCGAACGGAATAAGCAAAATTTTCACAAAATCACAAATAAACGTTGTAAAAAAAATTAAGGACGAATTTGGCGATTATTCCACAAAAAGAATAAAGACCGCTCTTTTAAGCGGAAATATTTTAGTTGCAAACAAACTTTTAAACGGTAATTATTTTATATTCGGAAAGGTTGTTAAAGGTAAAATGCTTGGCAGAACTTACGGTTTTCCAACCGCAAATATTATGTTGGAAAGCGAAAAAATGCTAATAAAATCGGGCGTTTACGCAACCTTTACGATAATAGACGGAAAACTCTTATCGTGTATAACCAACGTAGGCACTCAACCTACTTTTGAAGGGCAAAATACGGTAATAGAAACGTATATAAACGGGTACAGCGGAGACTTGTACGGTAAATATTTAACCGTTTATTTCATAGAAAAAATTCGTGATATCGTTAAATTTAACAGTGTAAGCGAATTAAAATCACAATTAGAAAAAGATTTGGAGTACGTAAAATGATAAAATTCGGGCCGAGTGGCAATTCGGAACTTTTTTACGAAAAAGGTTATAAAGACAGTTTGAGTTCTCCCGTTTGGGTTAAAGAAATGGGGCTTGACTGTTTTGAATATTCTTTCGGTAGGGGTGTAAATATCGGCGAAAAAAAAGCAGAAGAAATAGGCGTTGCGTTTCAAAATAACGGTATAGAATTAAGCGTTCACGCACCGTATTTTATAAATTTTGCATGTTTAGACGAAGAAAAAATAGAAAATTCCTATAATTACGTTTTATCTTCTTTGCATTTTGCGAGAATAATGCAAGCAAAAAGAGTTGTTTTTCACCCTGCAACGCAAGGAAAATTGACACGGTTAGAGGCGGTTGAACTTACGAAAAAACGTCTTGAAATTTTAGCCGAAAAAATAGATAAACACGGATATAACGATATGCTTGTTTGTCCCGAAACAATGGGTAAATCGGCACAAATAGGAACGGCGGAAGAAGTTGCGGAATTTTGCACCATAGCCCCGTTTTACGTTCCTGCAATAGATTTCGGGCATTTAAACGCAAGAACTAACGGTTCACTCAAAACTACCGAAGACTTTTTATCGGTATTAGATATTACCGAAAAAATATCGGGTAGAGAAAAACTTGAAAAATTACACGTTCACTTTTCAAAAATTATGTACACGCAAAAAGGCGAAGTTAAGCATTTGACCTTTTTAGACGACGTTTACGGGCCGGAATTTGAACCTCTTTCAAAGGCTTTAAAAATAAAAAATATAGAGCCGTATATTATTTGCGAGTCGGCAGGTATGCAAGACGTTGACGCAAAAATTATGAAAGATATATATTTTAACTCAAATAACGGCTAAAAAATTCGTTTTTAGCGTTGACTTATATATAAATATATGTTAATATATAACATATAGCCTTATGCAAAATTTTTCTAACGGTAAAGTAAAACTTAACGGTACGGTGTTTATAACCGACGAAAACCTTATGTATCATTTCTTAAACTATTCGGTTTCCGACGGGTTTTTGATTATTCATAACGGAATTTTAAACCTTTTTACCGACAACAGATATTTTTATTTTGCCAAAAATAAATTAAAAAACGCCAACGTTTATTTGATAAACGAATATTCCTTAAAAGATTTTATTTTGAATAATAAGATTGAAAAGGTAGGAATAATAAACGAATACACTTCGGTTTCAACTTTAAATTTACTTAAAGAGAGCGTTGAAGTGTGTGACGTTTCAACCGAAGTTTTTGAATTAACTTCGGTAAAAAACGAAAATCAAATAAAACTTATTAAAAAATCTTGTAAGATAATAGAAAAGGCGTATAAAAAGGCAGTTAGCGAAATTTACGTAGGAATTACCGAGCGTGAACTTTCGGCAAAACTTGAATATTACTTTAAACTTTACGGGGCGGACGGAGTTTCTTTTGAAACGATAGTTGCTTTCGGTAAGGGTTCGGCAATACCGCACTATAAAACGGGGGACGTAAAACTTCAAGAAAATATGCCCGTTTTAATTGATTTCGGTGCGTATTACCGTGGTTTTGCAAGTGATTGCACCCGTTCGTTTTTTTACGGAACACCCGATAAAGAGTATAAAAAATGCTATAAAGCGGTACTTAACGCACACAATACGGCGTTTAACAGTATAAAAGTAGGCGTTTCGGCAAAAGAAATTGACCTTATAGCGAGAAACGAATTAAAAAAAGATAATTTAGATAAGTATTTTACTCACTCACTCGGTCACGGTATAGGCGTAAAGATACACGAAAGTCCGTACCTAAACAAAAAAAGTGAATATAAACTTAAAAACGGTAACGTATTTTCGGACGAGCCGGGTGTTTACTTTAACGGTAAATTCGGTGTAAGAATAGAAGATACGGTTGCGATTATAGATAATAAACCTACAAGGTTAACAAATTTAAAAAAGATAATGGCGGTAAGACCGCATAAATAATAAATTATTTTCAAGGAGAAAATTTTTATATGGTATTAGCAGGCGATTTAAGAAAAGGCGTTACTATCGAATATGATGGTAAAATTTTCACAGTAGTTGATTTCTTACACGTAAAACCGGGTAAGGGTGCAGCGTTCGTTAGAACGACTTTAAAGAACGTTGTTGACGGAAAGGTTTTACAAATCACTTTCAACCCAACTGAAAAATTTGAAAACGCAGTTATTGAAACAAAGAAAATGACTTATTCATACAGTGACGGTGAACTTTACTACTTCATGGACGAAGAGTACAATATGGAACCACTTAACTACGACCAAGTTGAAGACGCTCTTAAATATATTAAAGAAAACGATCCGGTTACGGTTAAATTCTATAAAGGAAAAGCCTTCTCCGTTGATTGCGAAAACTTCGTTGAACTTTTAGTAACCGAAGCAGAACCGAGTGTTGCAGGTAACACCGCAACTAACGCAACCAAAATCGTTAAACTTGAAACGGGCATTAGTATGCAAGTTCCAATGTTCGTAAACGAAGGCGACGTTATCCGTATTGATACGAGAACCGGCGAATACATGGAAAGAGTTAAAAAGTAATTTTTTGCTTATTACCTGGCAGTCAAAAACGGCTGTCAGGTTTTTGCGTATTAAAAAAGGTATAAAAATAAAGCGATTTCAAGGTTAAAATATGAAAAATGCAATAGTTTTCGGTGCGTCAAGGGGAATAGGCTTTGCCGTATTAACAAAGTTAATAAAAAACGGTTATAAGGTTATAGGCACTTACAATTCTACCTCAAACGGAGAAGAAATTATCAAAAGTCAAGGCGGAATTCCTTATAAATGCGATATATCTTCCGAAAACGAAGTAAGCAGTTTATACGAATACGCAATTAAAATTTTCAATAAAATTGATTTGGTTATCAATAATGCGGGAATATGTTTACCGCAAAAGTTCATAACCGACGTAAGCGTTAGCGAATACGAAAAAGTTTTTTCGGTAAACGTAAAAGGAACTTTTCTTTCCACTAAAAACGCAGTTTCAAAAATGCTTTTTTCGGGCGGAATAATAATGAACGTTTCTTCGGTTTTCGGTTTGTACGGCGGTAGTTGCGAGGCGGTCTATTCTGCGTCAAAATCGGCGGTAATAGGTTTAACCAAATCCGTTGCTATTGAAATAGAAAATTCAAATCTTCAAATTTGCACACTTTGTTTCGGTCTTATAGATACCGATATGAACAAGCATTTAACCGAAGAAGAAAAACTTGAATTCGTTAAAAATTACGGGCTTAAAAAAGTACCGTCAGTTAGCGACGTTGCAAATAAAATTTTCCGTATTTTAAGTAAAGAACAAAAAATTAACGGAAAAATTTATAAAATTTACGTAGGAAAATAATTTTTTT
>JAZRVG010000052.1:0-16726 GCA_045599025.1 Christensenellaceae bacterium
ATATAGTAAGCGTTAAAAGTTTTAACGGCGGTTATATCGTAAAAAGTGAAAAGGGTGAAGAAATTTTTGCTAAAACTTTTATAAATTCGGCAGGTGGCGGAAGTGAAAGCGTAGCAAAACTTTTTGGAGATAATTCGGTAGAAATAGGTTATAGGCGTGGGGAGTATATGCTTTTAGATAAGGAAGTAGGCGACCTTGTAAAAACTACGGTTTTCCGTGCTCCGACGAAAGTGGGTAAAGGTATTTTGGTTACTCAAACGGCAGATAAAAACGTAATTTTAGGTCCAACCGCCGAAGAAATTGAAAATAACGATACTAAAACGACTTCTTTGGGCTTGTCTTTCGTAAAGCAAAAAGCGAACGAACTTGTTGAAAATATTCCTATGAGTGCGGTAATAACTTCTTTTTCGGGTGTTAGAGCCTACTCAAAAAAACACGATTTTATAATAGAATACAGTAAAACGGCAAGCGGACTTATAAACGTAGTCGGTATAGAGTCGCCGGGGCTTACTTCTTCGCCGGCAATAGCAAAATACGTGGTTGAAGATTTAGTTTCCAAACGCCACGAACTTACTTTAAACGAAAAATTTAACGGAATTAGAAAACCCGATTATTTCTTTAAAAATTTAAGCGTTGAAGAAAAGAACGAACTTATAAAAAAGGACGCAAGATACGGCAAAATAGTTTGTAGGTGCGAAGAAATAACCGAAGGCGAAATAGTAAACGCAATACGTTCAAATCCGCCCGCAAGAGATATAGACGGAATAAAAAGAAGAACGAGAGCGGGCATGGGCAGATGTCAAAGCGGATTTTGCACGGTAAGAGTAGTAGAAATTTTAGCAAGAGAACTCGGTGTTTCGGTTGAAGAAATTACCAAAAAAGGAAACGATTCGTATTTATTAGTAGGTAAAACCAAATGAAAGAAATTTACGACTTAATTATAATAGGCGGTGGACCGGCAGGTCTTGCCGTAGCGGTATCGGCATACGATAACGGCGTTAAAGATATTTTAATTATAGAAAGGGAACAAACGCTTGGCGGAATACTTAATCAATGTATTCATAACGGATTTGGCTTAACCCGTTTTAAAGAAAGTTTAACAGGTCCCGAATATGCCGACAGATTTATAAAAGAAGTAAACAAAAGGAATATAGAATATTTGCTTGATACAACCGTTTTAGACTTAACGGAAGATAAAACCGTTACGGCTATAAATTCTAAAAACGGAGTATTTACTTTAAAAGCCAAAGCGGTCGTTCTTGCTATGGGTTGTAGGGAAAGACCGAAAGGTGCGTTGAGTATTGCAGGAACAAGACCTTCGGGAATATATTCCGCAGGAACGGCACAAAAATTCGTAAACGTAAAAGGGTATTCGGTAGGTAAAAAAGTCGTTATTTTAGGTTCGGGCGATATAGGACTTATTATGGCAAGAAGACTTACTCTTGAAGGAGCAAAAGTGCTTGCCGTATGCGAGATAATGCCGTATTCTTCGGGTTTAAAAAGAAATATCGTTCAGTGTTTAAACGATTTTAATATTCCGCTTTATTTGAATCACACGATAACCGAAATTGAAGGAACGGAAAGAGTAACGGGCGTAAAAGTTTGTAAAGTTGACGAAAATAAAAATCCTATATTAGAAACCGAAATGCATTTTGATTGCGACACCGTTTTGTTTTCGGTAGGATTGATACCCGAAAACGAACTTTCAAAAAAAGCGGGGGTTGAACTGTCAAACAAAACGAAAGGAGCGGTAGTTGACGAAAACCGTCAAACTTCGGTAAAAGGAATATTTGCTTGCGGTAACGTTTTGCACGTTCACGACCTTGTTGATTTCGTTAGCGAAGAGGCGGAAATTACGGGTAAAGCAGTTGCCGAATATATTAAAAACGGTAAAGATTTTACGGCAAAAATCAACGTTTTGGCAGGCGATAAAATAATGCAGGTAGTACCGCAAAAAATAAGTAATTTAGATAAAAACGTAAAACTCTTTTTTAGAGTGAACAATAACTATAAAAACGTAACGTTATACGCTAAATCAAACGGAGAAGTTTTAGCAAAACGGGTAAAAAAAGTTTCCGCCCCGGGTGAAATGGAAACGATAATTTTAACACCCGAAATGCTTAAAAAAGCAAGTGGGGAAATAACTGTTTCTTTGGTAGGAGAACTAAAATGATAAAAGAATTAACTTGTATTGAATGCCCGATAGGTTGTAACGTGTCCGTTACCGTAGAGAACGGAAAAATTTTAAAAATAGAAGGAAATTCTTGCCCAAGGGGAAAAGCGTATGCGGAAAGTGAAGTAACTATGCCCGTTAGAGTTATAACGAGTACCGCAAGAACTACGGACGGAAGATTAGTTTCCGTAAAAACGGATAAACCTGCAAAAAAGGACGATACCTTTTTAGTTTTAAAAATAATAAATTCATTAAAAGTACAAACTCCCGTTAGAATAGGCGATATATTATATGAAAACGTATCAAACGGAGCAAATATAGTTGCAACTTCTAATTTAGATTGACTTTTAAAAATATTAAATTTAAAATTAAACGACTAAAACTTTACAAGCCTACTTTCAAGTAGGCTTATCTTTTTATGTTGACATTAAAAATTCAATAATGTATAATTTACTAAAAAGGAAAATGATTATGTTTAATAATAAATTTGGAATGTTTATTCATTTCGGTATATATTCGCAAACCGAATTTCACGAACAAGTCTTTTCGGCACTTGATATGGAGCGTGAAGAATACGAAAAGTTGGCAACTACTTTTAATCCCGAAAAGTATAATCCCGAAGAGTGGGTTTTGCTTGCTAAAAACGCAGGTATGAAATATATTTGTTTTACTACGAAACATCATGACGGATTTTGTATGTGGGACACTAAAACTACCGATTATAACGTTATGAACACGCCGTATAAAAAAGATATTTTAAAAATGCTTTCTAACGCTTGCAAAAAATACGGTATGAAATTATCGCTTTATTATTCTAATCCCGACTGGCATTACGAATACGGTTATAATCCTAACAGTTCACACCAATTCAAAGCGGTAAAAACTGCTAATCCCGACACTCAAAAATTACGTGAGTATATAAAAGCACAAGTAACCGAACTTTTAACAAATTACGGCGAAATTTACACTATGTTTTGGGATATTCCGCCACGCATAGAAGATAAAAGCATAAACGAATTGTGCCGTAAACTTCAACCTAATATTTTAATAAATAACCGTGGTTTTGACGGTGGAGATTTTTCAACTCCCGAAAGAGAAATGGACGAAATTGAAAATTCCGCAAGATTTTCAAAACCTACCGAGGCTTGTAATTCGGTTGGCGAGCACAGTTGGGGTTATAGAAGTAACGAAGACTTCTTTTCAGTTAGATATTTAACGCAGTTTATAGATAAAATTATGGCTATGAACGGAAGTTATTTATTGAACGTAGGACCAAAGTGGGACGGCACTATTGACGAAAAGTATGCGGAAAGAATAAGAAAAATAGGCGATTTTTACAACCGTACCGAGGGTGTGCTTGAAAACCCCGAGCCGAATACTTTTGATTACGGAATACAAAGAGATAATTGCATAGTAAACGTTAAAAACGGAAAAACCTATTTCCATTTTTATAACGGAATTAGAAGTACGGGCGTTGCTATGAAAAATTATCCGAGTTTGCCTAAAAAAATAAGGCTTTTGAACAATAAGCAAGAGTTAGATTATAAAATAGAATTTTTACCCGAATTTAGAAACGAAAACGGCAAGTGCGTTGAGAAATTTTTGCATATAGAAAATATTCCCGTTGACGACCTTCAAAACGAGCCTATTATTATAGAAATAGAGTGGCAAAACAATTAAAATACAAATAAAAATTGCAAGCGTGAAGTTTGCAATTTTTTTATTATTAGATAAAATACTACTTTTTTTTGCATTATTTTACTTTAAAAATATATTATTCTAAATATAAATAAGGAGAATAAAGTGGCAAAAAAAATAGTAATAACTTCGGGAAAAGGCGGGGTAGGTAAAACGACGGTTACCGCAAATTTAGGCTATCAACTTTCAAAAATAGGTATGCGGGTTTTGATAGTGGACGGAGATATAGGACTTAACAATTTAGACTTACTTTTAAACGTTGAAAATCTAATCACTTTTGATTTAATTGACGTTTTAAACGGAAAATGTAGGGCAAAACAAGCGTTGGTTAAATCGCCCGTATCGGAAAATTTATATATTTTTCCTTGTAATCACACACTGTCAAGCGTTGAAATAACTGGGCAAAAAATAAAAGCGGTTATAGAAGAAATTGAAAATGCGTTTGATTACGTTTTAATAGACAGTCCCGCAGGAATAGACGTAGGCTTTCATAGGGCGGTAAATTGTTCAAATCAAGCGATAGTAGTAGTTACTCCTAATATTACAAGCATAAGGGACGCAGATAAAGTATTAGGGCTTTTGAAAAGTTACGGTTTAACGGAAATTTCGGCAGTAATAAACAGAATTAGGGGAGATTTGGTAGTAAGCGGAGAAAGTTATTCCGATAAAGATATAGAAAACGCTTTATCCATAAAGGTTTCGGGGGTTATTCCCGAAAGTGATTTACTTCAAAACGGAATAGTTGAATATTCTTCAAGTCCGCAAAAGGCGTTTTATTATTTGGCTAAAAATATAAACGAAGAAACGTCAAAATCTTACGATTATTTAAAAAAATATACGGGTTTTTTAGGAAGTATAAGGAGAGAACTTAAAAAGAGATTATGAAAAAAGAAAATCAAAGGCTTTATAAAGTTATAGAAAACGATAGACTTTTAATAAGTGAAGAAACTTCTTCTTTAATATCTTACGATTTAAAAACTCTTTTAAATAATTATTTTAACGTAGAAGGGAAAGTGCATTTGAGCGTTTTAGCGGACAAAAATTCGTATAAAATAAACGTCGTATGCTTTGCAAGCGATATAAAATCTTTTAAAATTGTAAAATAATTCTTGAAAAAATATAAAAATAAAGTTATAATATTTTTAAGGAGAAAAATTATGGATTTTGAAAAAGTTTTAGATAACAGATATTCCGTTCGTGACTTTTCCGATAAAAAGGTTGAAGACGAAAAGATAAACGCAATTTTAAACGCAAGTAGCAAAGCACCTACGGGTAAAAATACTCAATGTCAAAAAATATACGTTGTTAAGAGTGAAGAAAATTTAGAAAAACTTCGCAAAGCCGTTCCAAACGTATTTAACGCACCCGTAGTTATTATCACTTGCGGAAATAAAGAAACGGAGTGTATTTTAAAAACGGGTAGAAGTTTAATGGAAACGGATGTTGCCATTATAAACACTTATATGATGCTTGAAACGGTTAATCAAGGTTTAGGCGGTTGTTGGGTATGCAATTTTTACCCCGAAGAAGTAAGGGAAATATTTAATATTCCCGAAAATTACGAAATTTTAAACTTGATGCCGATAGGCTATTTGTCGGAAAGCGTAAAGCCTAATCCAAGGCATTTTGACCGTTTTCCTTTAACCGAAACGGTTAAATTTTTGTAAAATAAAAGTCCTTTTCAAAAGGACTTTTTCTTTTTATAAAAACGAATTTCTTTTTAGCGTGCGTTTGTACGAAAAGGCAAACCAAATATATTGCGACACGGCGGAAATAAGCCACGAAATAGGGTAAACGTAGAGTAGTAGAGTAAACGATTTATTAGTAGGAAATACTAAATAAATGTAAAGTAACCGTAAAACGCAAATATTCACGATAGATAAAACGGTTGGAACGATTTTATCGCCCATACCCCTTGAAGAATTTATAAACGCTTCACTTAAAGTCCAAATAAAGTAGTAAGGAACTAAAATAGTAATTGCCTCTTTTGCGTGTGCGGTAACTTCGCTTTCGTCGGTAAAAATTCTTATTAAAGGCATTTTGAAAATTAAAATAAATGCGGTAATAATAAGCGTAAGAATTAGCCCTATAATAAGAGCGGTTGCTATAACCTTTTTAATGAATTTAAAGTTTTTAGCACCGTAGTTTTGTGCGGTAAACGCAACTATCGTTTGACCCATAGAAGAAGGTGCGATAGTTATGTAGTCTGCAATAGAAGTTTTTATTGAATTGCCTGCAACGTAAGCGTCGCCAAGTTCTATAATGCAAGAATTCGTTATAATGTTTGCAATTCCGTAAATAGACGAGCAAACGGCGGTGGTAAAACCGAGCGTAACCACTTCGTATAGGCTTTCTTTATCAATTTTGAGTTTTTTAAATTCAAGTTTTACCGTTGAATTTTTATTCGTTAAAGTTAAAAAAACAAGTACCATTGAAACGAATTGCGAAACGACGGTTGCAATAGCCACGCCTTCAACGTTCATTTTAAAAACCAAAACGAAAAACAAGTTCAAAATTACGTTAAGTCCACCCGAAAAAGCAAGAAATATAAGCGGTCGTTTGGTGTCGCCTATTGAACGCAAAACGGCAGTTCCGAAATTGTATAAAACGTTAAAAGGTAAACCTATAAAAGTAATTCTCAAATATAAGGACGCATAGTAAAGTAGTTCGTCTTTGCAATTCATTAAAATAAGTATTTTTTTAGAAAAAACGATACCTACTATTGAACCCGTCAAACCTAAAAATACGGCAAAGAGTATTGAAGTATGAAGAATTTTAGAAGTTGCGTCTTTATCTTTTGCACCTATTTTATGAGCAAGTGCAATATTTGTTCCCGTTGAAAACCCTACGAAAAAATTAACGATAAGAGTATTTATAGGTGCTACCGAGCCTATGGACGCTTGTGATACGAGTGCTTTACTTGAAAATTTTCCAACGACCGCAAGGTCGCAAGAGTTGTAAAGCATTTGCAGTAAAATAATCAAAGCAAGCGGAACGGCAAAAATAAATATTTTTTTAACGAGCGGTCCGCTCGTCATATCAATCTCACGAGATTTTGAAAACATATTTAAACCATAAGTTAACCCGCCACTAAACGTGACGGGCAATTAAATTTTATATCAATTTAAAAAATTATAAGCATTCTTCGGCTTTTCCTGCACAACCGAGAACGTTAACGAGTTTATGTTTAACGAGTTCTTTAATGTTTGCTCTTGCAGGTTTAAGATATTCTCTCGGGTCAAACTTATCAGGGTGTTCCATAAAGAATTTTCTAATAGAACCGGTCATTGCTAAACGAAGGTCGCTATCAATGTTGATTTTGCAAACTGCAAGTTTAGCGGCTTCAAAAAGTTGTTCTTCGGGAACGCCGATAGCGTTAGGCATTTTACCGCCGAATTCGTTAACCATTTTAACGTAATCTTGCGGAACGGAAGAAGAACCGTGTAAAACTATCGGGAAACCGGGAAGACGTTTAGAAACTTCCTTTAAAATATCAAAACGGAGTGCAGGGGGAACTAAAATACCTTTTTCGTTTACCGTGCATTGTTCGGGTTTAAATTTATAAGCACCGTGAGAAGTACCGATAGCGATAGCAAGAGAATCAACACCGGTTTTTTGAACGAATTCTTCAACTTCTTCCGGTCTTGTGTAAGAACCTTCTGCGTGGCTAACTTCGTCTTCAATACCGGCAAGAGTTCCGAGTTCGCCTTCAACTACAACGCCGTGGTCGTGTGCGTATTCAACTACTTTTTTAGTAAGTTCAATATTGTCTTTAAAAGAGTGAGAAGAACCGTCAATCATAACAGAAGTGAAACCGCCGTCAATACAAGACTTGCAAGTTTCAAAGTCCGGACCGTGATCCAAGTGTAAAACTATAGGAATATCAGGGCATTCCTTAACTGCTGCTTCAACGAGTTTAACTAAATAGGTGTGGTTTGCGTATGCACGAGCGCCTTTAGAAACTTGTAAAATAACAGGTGCTTTTTCTTCTTGACAGGCTTCGGTAATACCTTGAACGATTTCCATGTTGTTTACGTTAAACGCACCAACGGCATAACCGTTTTTATAAGCCATTTCAAACATTTTTTTACTTGTTACAAGTGCCATAAAAAAATCCTCCGTAGGAATTAAATTAAAAATTTAAAATAATTATACAACAAAATAAAATAAAGTGCAAATAATTTAATTATAGATTTGCAATAAAAATGGAATAATAGTATAATATATTTAATTTAAGCATTTGGAGAAAAACAAAATATGAAAAAAATAATTGCGTTTACAACGTGTTTAGTAACGTTGTTTTTTGCTGTTGCTTGCGGTAAAACGGACGGAAAAATCAAAGTAACCGTTGTTGACGGAGCACCTGCATTAGCGGTTGCAACCCTGTTAGATAACGAAAATTACGAAGTTAAAATCGTAAGCGGTGCGGATAAAGTTTTGGCCGACGTTACTAACAAAGAGTGTGATTTTGCCGTTTTACCCCTTAATTCTTCGGCAACTTTATACAATCGTGGTTTAGATATAAAACTTTTGTCGGTTAACGTTTTCGGCGTTCTTCATTTGGTTGGAAAGGACGATACCGTTAAAAACTTTGAAGATTTAAAAAATAAAACCGTATATAATATAGGAAAGGGTGCAACTCCCGATATAACTTTACAATACGTTTTAAGAGAAAACGGC
This sequence comes from Christensenellaceae bacterium, assembly GCA_045599025.1. Taxonomy (GTDB): domain Bacteria; phylum Bacillota; class Clostridia; order Christensenellales; family Borkfalkiaceae; genus HGM11412. The sequence continues at coordinate 8,552 of JAZRVG010000052.1, forward strand.
GTTGAGTTTACGGAAAACGAAAATGATAAAAGCGGAAAAGTTTTACTTAAATACGTGCAATCGGCAACCGAACTTATACCCCTTTTAAAACAAGGAATTGCAGATTTCGGGGTTTTAGGCGAACCGGCTGTTACTAATGCGGTAAAAATGGTATCTAGCCTTACTTCTCTATTTGATTTAACGGTTGAATTTGATAAAGTTAGCGAGTGCAAGTACACGCAAGCGGGAATTGTAGTTAGCGGTGAATTTTTAAAGGAAAATAAGAAAAAAGTTCAAAGATTCTATAACGATTTGAATAATAACGACGGGTATTTGGAAAATAACTATCAATCATTAAAAGAAAAATTGCAAAGTAAGGGTAGTACTTTAAACGTTGATTTCAATTTGGAACTTATTGAAAAACTCAATTTAAAAAACGAACTTGCTTACAAAATAAAAACGGACGTTTTAGGTTATTTGAATTTAATTTACGGTTTTAACTCTAATTTAGTAGGTGGAAAAATTCCAAACGAAGAATTTTTTGCGAGAATATAATTTATGAAAGTTTTAACAAAAAAGGTAAGTGCGTTAACCGTAATTATTTCGGTGATTTTAGCCGTAATAATTTGGTTTATAGTATCGTTAATCGTAGGGGCGGAAATAATTTTACCGTCGCCCGTGCAAACTTTTAACGAACTTATCTTATCTTTAAAAGAAGAACAACTTTATATTTCTGTATTATGTACTGTTTTAAGAGCGGTTTTAGGCTTTTTACTTGCTTACTTTTTTGCTACTTTAACGGCATTTTTGTCTTATAAAAGTAAAATTTTTGAAAGGCTTGTTTACCCGTTAATAGTAGTTTTAAGGGCACTTCCTACAATGAGCGTTTTACTACTTCTTTTAATATGGTTTAGAAGCGGTTTCGTACCCGTTTTTGTGTCATTTATCGCTCTATACCCCCTTATTTACTCTTCTACGCTTGAAAGTTTTAACTCATTGAACGGTAAAATTTTAGATATGCTTAAAGTGTATGAAGTACCTAAAAAAACGGTGGTAAAAAAATATATTTTACCTAAAATTTTCAATTCAAATATAGGAGCAACGCTCGGTTATCTTTCTTATTCGGTTAAACTTACCGTTTCCGGTGAAGCAATAGCACAATCTTCAAACAGTTTAGGGCTTTTGCTTTACACTCAAAAAGCATATTTTAATACGGGAAGATTGTTCGCTTACACTTTAATAGCAATTTTAATTACCGTACTTTTTGAAATAATAATCAAACTCGTTTTAAAAGGAGTAAAATATGGTCGTTGAAAATCTTACCGTTAAATACGGCGAAAACACAGTCTTTAACAACTTTAATTACGAGTTTAAAGAGAATAAAATTACCGTTATAATGGGTGAGAGCGGAATAGGTAAAACCACTTTGCTTAACGTTATATCTTCACTACTTAATTATTCGGGAAAAGTTGAAAAAAAAGGTAGAGTTTCCTACGTTTTTCAAGAGCCACGCTTAATTGATAATTTGTCCGTTTTAGATAATTTGCTTATTATTGAAAACGATAGGCAAAAAATAGAAAAATTGCTTGAAAAAGTTGGGCTTTTAGATAAAATAAACGAGTTTCCCGAAAATCTATCGGGCGGACAAAAACAAAGAGTTTCAATAGTAAGAGCATTTTTATTCGGTGGCGAAACAGTTCTTCTTGACGAGCCTTTTTCATCGCTTGACGTATCGTTAAAATATAATCTTATAAACGAATTGATTTCACTTCAAAAAGAAAATAATTCAACGGTTATAGAAGTAACGCACGATTTGTACGAAACGCTATATATAGCCGACGAAATTTTAGTTTTGAAAAAGGACGGCTACGAAACGGTATCGGTAATTAGAGAAAACGGCAAAGCGGTAAACGGAGAAGAAGTTAAGTTAAAACTTGAAAACGCTTTGGGTATAAAAAGAAAATAATAAGTCAATAATAACAGGGTAATAACCAAAAGCCCTGTTTTTTCATATCATAAATTAGGGCTTTAAGAGGTAATTTATGATTAAACGAGGCGAATTGTACTATGCGGATTTAAGCCCTGTCGTAGGAAGTGAGCAAGGTGGAATAAGACCGGTATTAGTTGTTCAAAACGATATAGGCAACAAGTACAGTCCAACGGTAATAGCGGCGGCTGTAACGAGTAAAATAAACAAAGCAAAACTTCCAACGCATATTGAACTTTGTGCAATAGACTACGGCTTGCAAAAAGATTCGGTAGTACTTTTAGAACAAATAAGAACGATTGATAAACGTAGACTTAAAGAGAGAATAGGCGAAGTTAACGAGTTAACTATGCACAAAGTAAACGACGCTCTGCTTATAAGTTTAGGTTTTGAAAAGAAAGTAAACTGAAAATAATATCCTTTTAAACACGTTTAAAGGGATATTTTTTATTTTTGAATATAAAAAGCGTAAAATAATTGATTTTTAGCGTTTTGTGTGTTAAAATACCTTAAATAATTGTATTATTTAAAAGGAGTATATTATTATGAACGAAAAAAAAGTATTTAACGTAAAACTTATAATTGTTTTAGCAATTTTAATCGTTGCAATTTCAACCACGCTCGGCGTATTAGTGTTAACCAACGTTATTAAAAAGGACGTTTCCGCATTTTTAGTAATGTTCACAAGTATGATATTTTTATCGGGCTTGGCAATTTTCGTCGTTTCGGTAATAAGAAAGGACGGATACGAATATGCGGTAGGTTCAATTTTATTATTCATAGGATTTATCTTACTTTTCATACTTTTTAAAGTAAAAGTTTTAGTTTCTATATTGCTTTTAATAGGAATTTTGTTGGTACTTTTCCTTGGTTTATTCCTTTTAAAATCAAAAGATTTGGTTAAACAAATGCAAACTACCGACGAAAAAGAAAATTTCGTTCCCTACATGGAACAATTAAAAGCACAAAAAGAACAAGAAAAAGCGGAAGAACAAGAACTTCCCGAAATAAAATCTTTCAAGGACTAATATGAAACAAAGAAATTTAACGCTACTTACCGACCTTTACGAACTCACAATGATGAACGGTTATTTTAAGAAAGGTATGGCGGACGAACAAGCGATATTTGACGTGTTCTTCCGTCAAAACGAACTCATAACTTATTCGGTTTTTGCAGGACTTGAACAAGCGGTTGATTACGTTTTAAACTTAAAATTTACCGATAGCGATATAGAATATTTAAGGGGTTTAAACCTTTTTGACGAAGGGTTTTTAAACTATCTTAAAAATCTTAAATTTACCGGCGATATTTATTCCGTACCCGAAGGAACTTTGGTTTTCCCGGGGGAACCGATATTCACCGTAAAAGCACCGCTAATTGAGGCACAACTTATTGAAACGGCAGTATTGAATATAATTAACCACCAAACGCTCATTGCGTCAAAATCGGCAAAAGTATGTTATTCGGCAAAAGGCGATAACGTTATGGAATTCGGTCTTCGTCGTGCACAAGGACCGGACGCAGGTATTTACGGTTCAAGAGCGGCTGTTATAGGCGGTTGTAATTCAACCAGTAACGTTTTAGCGGGTAAAGCGTTTGATATTCCCGTATCGGGAACTCACGCACACAGTTGGGTTATGAATTTCCCTTCGGAATTTGACGCTTTTATGGCTTATTCCGAAATTTATCCCGACGCAACTCTTTTACTCGTTGATACTTACGATACGTTGCGTAGCGGTATTCCTAACGCTATAAAATGCTTTGACGAACTCAAAAAGAAAGGTAAACGCCCGCTTGGTATTAGATTAGACAGTGGCGATCTTGCTTATCTTACTAAAAAGGCACGCCAAATGCTTGACGACGCAGGTTACCCCGATACGATAATTTGTGCAAGCGGAGATTTGGACGAAAAACTTATTCAATCTTTAAAAGTACAAGGTGCAAAAATCAATTCTTGGGGCGTAGGCACTAAACTTATAACAAGTGCCGATATGCCTGCTCTCGGCGGTGTTTACAAACTTGCCGGAATAGTTGAAAAGGACGGAACGGTTACGCCTAAAATAAAAGTTTCGGACAATTCCGCAAAGATAACCAACCCGGGATTTAAGAAAATAGTCCGTATTTACGGCAATACGGATATGAAGGCGGAAGCCGATTTGATAATGCTTAAAGACGAAACGGTAAACGAAAAAGAGCCTTTAACTATCACTCACCCGATAGAGCGTTGGAAGAAAATTACTTTTGAAAATTATAGAGTAAAAGAACTTACTACTCAAATCGTTAAAAACGGCGAACTTGTTTATAAAATGCCCACTTTAAAAGAAATTTGTGCATACGCAAAAATTGAAAAAGAAACTTTTTGGGACGAATATAAACGAATTGACAGTCCGCACATCTACAAAGTAGATTTAAGTGATAATTTATACGAATTAAAGACTTCACTTCTTGATAAAATCAGAAAAGGAACGGTTAAAAAATAATGGAAGAAACAATTTCTCACACCAAAACGGCAAGCGAAAAAATCGTTGCAGATGCGAGAACCCGTGCAAAACTAATAACTTCCGCCGCACAAGAAAATTACAAAATGGAAGTTAATTCTTTGCTTGCTTTTACCGAGCGTTTTTCGGAATACGCACAAGAAATAATTAAAAGTTACCCTTCGGACAGAACCCGTAGAACGGTTGCCGTAGCGGACGCTTTAAAGGAAATTCTTATCCGTGAAGAAACGCCCACTTTTACTTCAAAAGATAAAATTTTAGAAGTCTATGACGTTATAAACCGAGAACTTCTCCAAAAATCAGTTCAAAAAAATACCGAAACGGAAAGCGAAAGCGGTTTTAATTTAGACGACGTTTTAAATCCGAAAGGTGATTTGGACTTAATGTCACTTTGCAAAGAATTAGGAGCAACCGACTAATAGGAGTACTATGATTTATATAATTTGTTTGCTTGAGGTTTTCGGTGTAATCGGCGTAGATATGCTTTCAAAGTATTTGGTAGTAAAATACGAGGCGGACACCGTAATAATACCCGAACTTCTTAAATTTAAACTTACCTACAATCCGGGAGCGTCTTTCAGTTTTTTGGCGGACAAATCTTGGGCAAGAGTATTTTTTATAATTTTAACGAGTATAATTTGCATTTTGCTTATACTTGCTTTCGTTTACGTTTACGTAAAAAAACGTAAAGTTTCCACTTGGCTTATGGTTGCAATGTCACTTATTTTTGCAGGTGCTATCGGAAATTTAACAGACAGAATTATTTTAGGGGAAGTAAGAGATTTTATTTTCGTTTTCTACAATACCGAAATTTTCCCCGCAATATTCAACGTTGCCGATATCTCTTTGGTTGTCGGCGTAATTATGGTATGCGTTTACACTTTGTTTTTAGATAAGGACGCTATCTTTAAGAAAAAGGAAAAAAATGGAAACTAAAACTTTTACCGCCACGTCTAATTATGAGCGTTGCGACGTGTTTTTAGCAACCGAAACGGGCTTTACACGTTCAAAAATCAAAAACTTAATAGACGACGGAAAAGTTTTAATAAACGGAGAACTTGCCAAGCCGAAGTATTCGGTAAAAGAAAACGATACCGTAACTTTAACAATACCCGATCTCCAACCGCTTGAAGTAAAACCTGTTGATATTCCGCTTGATATAATTTATCAAGACGACGATTTGGCGGTTATAAATAAGCAACAAGGTTTAACCGTTCACGCAGGTAGCGGAACGGACGAAAACACTCTCGTAAACGCTCTTTTATTTCATTTAGATAAGTTAAGCGGAATAAACGGAGTAATTCGCCCGGGAATAGTGCATAGAATTGATAAAGACACTTCGGGGCTTTTAGTAGTTGCTAAAAACGACGACGCTCACGTTAATCTTTCAAAGCAAATAGAAAGTAAAGAGTGTAAACGTACTTATATTGCTTTGCTTGAAGGAAATTTAAAAGAAGACGAAGGCGTGGTTGATACGTATATAGAGCGTTCAAGTAAAGACAGAACGAAAATGGCTGTATCAAATAAAGGAAAGAGAGCGATAACCAACTATAAAGTTTTGGAAAGAGTAAACGGTTATACTCTTTGCCGTTTTGATTTACAAACGGGTAGAACTCATCAAATAAGAGTACACGCAAGTTATTTAAAACATCCCGTAGTTGGCGATACGGTTTACGGGTTTAAAAATCAAAAAATAAAATTAAACGGACAGTTATTGCACGCATTTAAACTCCGTTTTACCCACCCGAGAACAAACATACAAATGGAATTTACCGCTCCTATTCCCGATTATTTTTCGCAAACGCTTAAAAAATTAGGATTTACTTTTGACGAAAATAAGGACTTATAATTTACTATGGAAACGACTTTTACTTTATTTAAAACAATACTCATATTCCTTGCTCTTGCAGTTCCTGGGTTCGTTTTAATAAAAACGAAAATTTTAAAAGCGGAAAGTACCGAACCGCTTTCAATTATTTTAATAAAAATAGGCATACCTTTTATGGTTTTCGCAAGTACCTTAAAAATGGAACTTAACGGAGAAAGTGTAAAAAATATGATAATAACCGCAATAGTAACAACCGTTATTACTGCATTATGTTTTTACCTTTCACGTTTTATTCCCGTTAAGGGCGATGATATAAACAAACGCCGTATGATTAGGCTTTGTTCGGTTGCGGGTAATACGGGGTTTTTAGGAATTCCTATTGCTACCGCCGCTTTCGGTCAGGGTACCGTTTTAGATACCGTCGTCGTTGTAAACGTATTTTCGGTGGCGGTAATCTATACGTTAGGTCAATACGTTGTTTCGGGAGATAAACGTAATATTTCCGCAAAAGGTTTGCTTTTAAATCCCGTTAATATTTGCTTTGTTTTAGGTATTTTGTTAAACGCTTTCAGTGTGACCGAAGTGGTGCCCGAAATTCAAAAATTCGCCGATTATTTGTCGGGGTTGGTAACTCCGCTTGCTATGATAGTTTTAGGCATTAAACTCGGAACGGTTAATTTCAAATACATATTTGCAAACTATAATACATATAAAGTTTCTTTTTATAAACTTTTGGTTTTTCCCGTTTTGATAACTGCAATAATGTTTTTGTTAAGATTATTTATAGATATTCCAAGCGGTGTAATAATAGGCGTATTTTTAGGCAATGCTATGCCGGTGGCAAGCAGTTGCACCACGTATGCAGACAATTATAAATGCGACGTTGAAGGGGCAGTTTCCTACACTATGGGAACAACTTCTATTTGTATAATAACCATATCTTTACTTTATATGCTTTTGCAAGCAATCGTTTAAATTTTATAAAAAGGAAATACTTATATGATATGAGCATACGTTTAATATGAAAAATAAATGAGTGAAAAAACATATTTATTTTCACGCATTTGAAAATATAATTTGGGAGAAATATATGAAAAAAATACTAATTACTTTAATTTTATTGTTGTCGTTAACTCTTTGTGCTTGTGGACAAACTCCAACCAATAACGAAGAAGAAAAAGGCGGTAATGTAGATAATAACGTTACTTGCTATGTTACTTTTGTTCAACAAGGTCAAGAAGATATTGTCAAAGTTGTTGAAATCGGGGGAACTTTAACTGACGTCCCGAATCCAATGGCGAAACAAGGTTATACTGTTGTTTGGAATAGAACTGATTTTACAAACATTACGGAAAATATAACGGTAAGCGTAACCAGTACACCAAACGATTATACTATAACCTACATTTTAGATAATGAACATGCAAGTATATCTTCAACAACTCAAACCGTAACTTTTGATTCAAATTTTGAATTGCTTGAACCGACTAACCAAGTAGATACGTTTTTAGGCTGGTATATAAAAGATACAAATACAAAAGTTAATAACGGAACTTGGAATTATGCAAATAATCTTGAAGTTGTTGCAAAATGGCAAGTTGCACCACCACCGGTAAACACTTGTACTATCACATTTATTCAAGAAGGACAGGAAAACGTTATAAAAACCGTAAACGAAGGTGAAACTTTAACCGATATACCTACCCCTGCTACAAAAACAGGCTATACAGTTGTATGGGATAAAACCGATTTTTCAGATATTAGAGAAAATATAACCGTAACCGCAGTTGAAACCGCTAATGAATATACTATAACTTATATTTTAGGAAAAGATAAAGCAACTATTTCTTCAAATACTCAAACGGTTAAATACGGAGAGACT
>JAZRVG010000053.1:0-3822 GCA_045599025.1 Christensenellaceae bacterium
TCCGTTACCCCACTTGTCTTTTCCTAATGCGTTTGCTTGCGTCCACGCAACTCCCGTCATATCTATATCGTTTACAAGTTTGAAGTAAGATTGCGAATCGTAAGTGTTTACTATATATTCGTGATTGTGTGCGTCTAATAAATCATCCGACGTTTTTATAAGCATTGAATATACCGTTAATTTTGCAGTGTAAACAACATCGTCGTTATCGTATAACACTATATTTTTTGCAGTTAAAGATTCTTCTCCGCTTGTAAACGAAACCTTTCCGTCAACGATATTTTTTTCTACGCCGTTAACTAATATTTTAGAGAATTCTTTTCCTTCAACAAGGTTAGTTAAATCTAAACCGTTAACAACGTCTGCATCAAGCGAACCGAGTGAAACGGCGTCTTTAAGTAAATATTCTTCAACTGACGCATAGTAAGTTACGCCTTCAAACTCGGTAATAGAACTCATTGTATTATCAGAGTTAAGCACTACAAAGACAGAATTTAACGGTCCTATAACGGAAACGTTTTCACAAGTAATTTTAGAAGTGCTTAATCTTGCACCGCCTATTACGCCTAAATCACCTTTCGTGTCGCCTAAATTATTTATGATAATTACGCAATCTTTAATGGTAACCGTATCACTGTAATCAACCGATAATTTAGCGTTATATGCAAATAATATACCGTTAACGTATGACCAGTTTGCAGCAACTTTTACTTCGTTAGTTATATTTATTTGTATATTTTCAAAAGTTCCGCCGTGAGTATAAGACGCTAAAACCGCACAAGCCATCGGATGATCGGTCATGTTAGCATTTTCAAATATAATGTTTTTAATAACCGCTCCTTTGCCGACGTTACCGCAAATTGAGTTGTAACCGTTATAATCAAACCTTATATTTTTTATCTTATGATTATTTCCGTCAAGCGTTCCACGGAAACCGTGACCTGCAAATATATCGTCTTGACTACCGCTACCACCTATTCCTTCAATATGTTGAACGAAAGAATCGGTTGACTTCCACATTTGAGTCATAGTGATATCGTTAACCAACTTAAAGTCACCGAAATATGCGTAATCGTTCCAAACACCTGTAAAAGTTTCGGTAGGATTGCCTAAATAATCTACAACGAAAGCATACATATATTTCATTGAGGTTCCGTCTTCGGTTAAGTCGTTAACTGCACGTAAATCGTCTTCCGTCGCTATTAAACCACTGTACAATTTAATTTTAACGGTAAGCGTAGAATTATCGTTATAAGTTAAAACGTATAACGTATCTTCAAGTTGATTATCGTATTGTTCCTTCGGAGTAAAGATTACTTTTCCGTTAGATACGGTTGCTTGCGTTGTTTTACTGCTATCCGCATAAGCGATTGAAACTATTTGGTTTGCTTCGGTTTCACCTGCATTAGTCAATTCGTTTACAAACGAAGTATAATAAGAATCGTTAATACCGTGCATTACGTCTGCAACTACCGATATAATTTGTTTATAAATAGCGTTTACTACTATATCGCCGGTAGTTAAAGTATAAGATTCCCAAGAACCGATATATCCGTCTTTTTCGGGAACGGTAGGTTCGTTTATATTTTTATTATCAACGGTATAAGTTAAAACTTCGCCAACTTGAACGTTATCTGCTTTGAAAGTAACGTTATATTCTATTGCGGTTTTAGTTTCGTTATAAGTTTTAGCACCGTTTACCGTAACTATTTCACTATCCCAAGCAAAAGTATAACCGTCTACGCTACTATGGTTAGGAGCGGTAGGAAGAGTACCGTATTCTACTTCGGTTGAAGACATTTGATTACCGTTATAATCGTTGAAAATAACGATATATTTTCTTAATACGTTTAAGAAAGTTGCGGTATAAGTAACGTTGTCTTCTACTGCTACTACTTCGTTATTCCAACCGTTAAAAGCATAAGAATATTGAGCGGTTTCGCTTTTTGTAGGAGTGGTTGCACAAGTAGGTATTTGACCGTAATCGTAATCGGAAGATTGAATAACCGTTCCGTCTTCGTTTTCAAAAGTAACGGTATATTTGTTTATAGTTCTTGTAAAGTTTGCAACGATAGTGATGTCGTCTTGAACCTTACCGTTAGCGTTAGACCAACTTTCAAAAGAATAAGTATATTGTTTAGTATTATCACTTGCAGTTGCAACTACTTCAACTCCGTTTACGGTAAGTTTATTACCGCTTACAGAAATACTGCTACCGTAAGGAACTTCAGTAACTTCGTTAGTAGAAACCGTTCCGTAAGATAAATCGTTTACGGTTATTGATACCGTCTTTTTGGTTTTTAAAACAGGTTCAACTTCGCTGTTTGCAAAATCGTTCGCATCGTAAATTGAAACGTTTTCACCTATTTCTACTTTTTCATTACCGAGTTCTTCAAGAATATCTAATAAAGCGTTATATTGATTATCACTGTTAACTACGATAGGATACGATTCCGTTCCGTACCAAGAATAAGCGTTATTATCTTGATTTAAAATTTTATCGTTATATCCTTTTGAAGAAAGAAACGCTTGATTTACCACGTCGTAAATATTACCACGAACGTTCATTATAGAAAAATCTTGTTCGTCAATAGTTTTACCGTCAACACTTGCGTATCTTACGCTTTCTCCGTCGGTATAATAAGCAATACTTACGTAATCGCTTTCAATGTGGCTTGATAAAACGTTAGATACCACACCGTTTGCATAATACAAGCCTTGTTCTTCGTAAATTTTAGTTTTATCCGAAATTTCAACTAAAATTCTTGCACTTTCCGGCATATCTGCAAGTCCACAACTTGCTAATGCTTGTTCAAAGTAATCTACCGAAGTAATGAGAATATACATTGAAACGTTTGAATCGTTTACAATATAATCTCTAACTTCTTTATCCATTTTTACTCTAAAACGCAAACCGCCGTCGTTATTGAGTTTTAACGACGCACCGTCAACCATTTCAAAATAGCCGTCGGTTTTAACGCCCGTTTCCGCTTGTGCCTTATTTACGTCTATTAAAGCCGTAAACGACAAGCAAATTGCAAAAATAAACGATAACAAAATAACAAATTTGTTTTTATTTAATAATTTTATCATTTTTCCCCCATTAACTACCAAATTAAGTTCTTATCTACAACCGTGAAGTCATAATTTTCCAACGAGTTTCCCGAAGAACAAATAACGTCCCCCCCCCCGTTTTCAAACTTCACAAATTTTATTTGCGGAATTTGATAAGCCTTATTTTCCATACATTTCTCCTTTTATTTAGACGGAAGAAATTCTTCCGAATATATATCCCCCACTTTCCACTTTGCTTTTAGCGTGATATTTGAAGTAACGGTATTTAACTCAAAATTCCATAAAGTTTCCCCGTCATACCATCCTTCAAATTCATAAGTTATAGCAGAAGTAGTTTTTGTTGGATTAACCGGTTTCGTTACGATATCGCCTTCTTTAACGGTTGCGTTCTCAACGCTTGAACCACCGTTAGAATCAAAAATAACCGTGTATTCGGTTTTTTCCAACTTGCCCGTACTATCATCTTTATTATCTTGGCAAGCATTTAAAGGAATTATAGCAAAAAGAAAAACAAGCGATAGAACTGTCATTAACGTTCTTTTTTTGAACATTTTTTTCCCTCCTTTTATTATATATTTAATAAAATTTCAATTTTATTATTATACATTATATTCTTCTATAGTCGCAAAATATTTGATTTCGCTTTCTGTAAAATCGGTAGGACGTTTCATTACGTTTCCTTCACATAATACGCAAGTAGTTCCAACTACCGTAACGTTTTCAATAGTAAGTTTTTCTATACCAGTT
>JAZRVG010000054.1:0-12792 GCA_045599025.1 Christensenellaceae bacterium
TCCGTTACCCCACTTGTCTTTTCCTAATGCGTTTGCTTGCGTCCACGCAACTCCCGTCATATCTATATCGTTTACAAGTTTGAAGTAAGATTGCGAATCGTAAGTGTTTACTATATATTCGTGATTGTGTGCGTCTAATAAGTCTTCCGCCGTTTTTATAAGCATTGAATATACAGTTAAAGTTAAACTGTAAATTTCATCGTCGTTTGTTGTTATCAATACGTTTTTAGGCATTAAAGACGCTTCGTTACTGTTGAAATAAACTTTATTTGAAGTTATATTCCTTTTTTCTCCGTTAACGGTAACCGATTTAACGGTTTTATTTGGAATTAAGTCTAAAAGATTTAAACCTTTTACCGTGTCCGCATCTTTTTTCCCTAAATATGCGGAAACTTTTTGTATATAATCTTCGTAATTATTATAGATAATTATATTTTCGTAATTATCAATATATCTTAAAATTTCTTTTTCGGGATTACGGTACGTAGATTGCATTTCGGTTGGTTCAAGTTTTAAATCATCCGACGAAACGTCGTATAAATAATAATTAAACCCAACTACGGTAACGTTTTCGCATAATACCGACGGAGAATCGCTTTCGTTAACCTTTGCCATTTTAACGCCGAATACGGCAATTTTATCGCAATAACCGTTTGAAGAATCTCCGTTTATTATCGTGGAATTTTTCAAAACGATTGGAGAACTTAAATATATATAAGGATTTAATCTACCAAATAACGGCCCTTCGTATTTTGTACCCGTTTCGCCTTCTTCGGTTAATTGCAAAGTAATTTTAACATTATCTACCGTTCCGCCCCACGCATAAGCGGCTATAACACCGTGCGTATCGCCGTCGCCGAACGAAACTCCGTTAACGTTCAAATTTTTAACGACGAAATTTTCGCCTATCGCACCAAACAAAGAAGAATAGTAACCGTCTAATTTTAAATTGTTAATACTGTAATTACAGCCGTCAAATAAACCTTGGAAACCCGTATCTTTCGTAGTACTGTTATAATCGGTAAAATTATAATGGTTATTTATTACGTCACATTGATAATTCCAGTTTTCACTGCAAGTTATATCACAACCGAGTTTAAAGTTTCCGTAAACTATCGGCCATCTACCGTAGTAAACGGCATCGGCATTTTTGGACATACTCTTTAATTCTTCAAAGGTAGTGATAATATCCGACCATACGAATACTTCAACTTCGTAATCAACTTTATTCGTTGAAATTATCCAATTTGTATATTTTGGATATGCTATTATATTCGTGGTATCTAAAACTAAACCGTCGCTGTTTTTCTCTTTAAAAAGTTCCGTTGCGTTGTTTGAGTTTTCAACAATTTTAACGGATTCAACGTTTTCCAAACAAAAATCGTCCACTTCGTAATTAGGCAATATAAGAGAATTATCGGATTTAACGTATTCTATTTGCAAATCGGTTTTAATTTCCGTTTTTTCTACGATAACGTTACATTTTGATTCAATATTTTCGTATTTTACGGTTAAGTACGTTTGACCTACGCCTTGCGAAACTATTTTACCGTCTATATATTTAGCAACGTTTTCATTTTCCATTTCAAAAGTAGGGGTAACGCTTAAAATTTGTCCGTCCTTTATAACGGTAGCGGTAATAGGAAATTCGTTATTATCGTTTTCTCTATATTTATAAGTTAACAAATTTACGTTACTTGCGTTTAAACTTATATAATAATTTTCTATAACGTTAACCGTAATTTCTTTTGAAATATTGTAGAAATTAGCGGAACAACCAACGATTATTTTTGCCGTTCCTACCGAATTTGCCACAATTTCGCCTTTTCCGTCAACGGCTAAAATATTTCTATCGGTTGATAAATAGGTGAATTTTTGAACGTTAAGTATTTTCCCGTTACTGTATACTTCGGGTGCTAATAAAAAACTGTCGCCAACGTATAAAGTTAAATTTTCACTTGAAAACTCAATCGTTGGAATATAATTATTAGTTACCGAAATTTCTACGTTTTTAGTCAACTCGCCAACGCTAACGGTTACGGTAGTAGTTCCACCCTGTTTAGCGGTAACGTTACCAACGCCGTCAACGGTTGCTATTGAATTATTCAAACTTGAAAATTCGGGAGTTCCCGTATAATTACCGCTAACTTCAATTTTAAAAAGGTCGCCTTGTTCTAAACTAACGTAATTTTGATTAACTTCTATATATTCAACGTTAGTTTCGGGTTGACTTTCGTTATTACCTTCGTTAGTATTCGTATTTTGACAACCTACTAACATACATAGCGAAAAAACAAACAAACATATTAAGGAAATTAAAAAGTACTTTCTCATTTTAAATCCCCCATTCTTTTGTGATATCGGTTAACGGCCTATTTTCTCCGTATTTGCTCAAATCAACTCTATAACAATCGTAAACGAAATCTTTTCTTAACTTTTCAAGTTCAATGGAAGTGTATTTATCATAGTGATAATGTATAAGGTTAAATCTTATCCAAATACTTTCCAAGCAAATTCTTTTTTCTAATATTTCGTATTTCTTTATATCCGTAGTTTTTAAACTTTCTATTGACGAATATGCACTGTTTATACAGTTTTCAAGAGTTTTTAACATGCCGTACGGCATCATAATTTCATCGGTAAACACGAAGGTACTTCCGGTAATTTTTCCTTGAGCAAAAAGTTTTGCCCAATGGTTACGCATTGCTTCAAAAAGATTTCGCATATCTTCTTCCGCTTCACCGAAATACGCTCTGAAAAAGTTATTCAAACACGTACCGTAATCAACTTGACAATTCCATGCAAGTTTTGAAGACAAATATTGTCTTAAAATATTAAATGCCGAAGTACAATGGTTATCGTGTTGACCTTGGTCTAACACCCAATAAGCATTAGTTTCAACCATTCTCGTATAGTTTTCTTGCATAGAAGAATAGTTATCGTAAAACATCATATAGTTTGCAAATTCAAATTGATTGTAAACCCAGTACGCCATAGGATTGCCGTCTAATATTGCCGCCCAACCCAAAGTATTTTTATTTTCTCTTTCATTTTCCTTTGCGGAAAACGGAACGTAATAGTTACAGGTTGAGTGTATTGCGTAAACAAGCGAAACGTTGTTGTGAGCTTTTACTTTATCGTCAATAGGTTCGTAGCATTGTTTTGATTCGTTGTATTTAACGGGAGCGTCTTCCGTTGGCAAGTACATCATACCCCTAACGTAAATTTTTCTTCCGTTCACAATATCTTGGTGTTCGTTACACCAAACTTCAAATCTTCTTCCTATTTCGTTTAATGCCATCATATAAACGGCAGCGTCCGTTCCGTATTGGTTTTTCACCTCTTTACAACTGTCACAGTCACACCAAACGAGCAAGTCGGAAATACTAAAATCAACTGTACGAGCCAACGGAAAATCCGTTACTAAAATTCCCATTTTTTCAACTATTATATCTACGTATTCTTCAAAATGCCTTGAATAGCAAAGTTGAGTAGGTATTCCGTTTATAGTAGTATTTGAGAACCAATCACGGTGTTCTTTACCGTATTCTTCGTATGATACGTATTCCATTGAAGTGTGAGAACTGGAAACTCTTCCCGTTTCGGGATAGTCCAAAGTCCAACCGACTATATCGTATTCGTAACCGTTATTTAACCTTATACCGTCAAGATAAAACGTATCGTCACTGTATCTCGGGTCGCCCATTCCGATTTGTCTTATTTCAATATCGGGGGCTTCTTTTATATCAAAATCGTACAAACTTAAATTCCTTACGTTCTTATCTATTTCGTAACAATAACTTGCATAATATTCAAAATTGAAAAGATATTTTAAAAGTTCGTAAGACGCATATTTAATTCCCGTATCTCCGCCGTTAACAAAAATACTGTTTCCAACGGTTTTTATAACGAACCCGTAAGTCGTTTGAGTTTTTTCGTCAAAAACGACTTCGCTTGGCAAAAACGATACGTTTCCGAAAACAAAGTATTTTGAATTGCCGTCAAAAGAGACTTCGTTATCGTATTTTACCGTTATATTCAAATCGGTTGCTTCGTTAAAGAAATAACTGAAAACGGAAGTTGCTGATTTTATTTCGTTTACAGTAGCGTTTGACGGTAAAACGATAGTATAACCTTGATTAACACCGTCTTTTACAATATATTTATCAAGTTTTTCCGCTTTTCCACCATGAATGGTGTTTAATAGCAATTTAGTTGTATTGTTATCGGTTTTTTTATTTTTGCCACAACCAACCACGGAGAAAATCATAGCAAAAATAAGCATTATTGAAACAACGTATTTTACTAATTTCTTCATACTTTCTCTCCTAATTTACCGAAACGGTTTTTCTTACAAAACCGTAATTGTTTGCCGAATCGTATCCGAAAGCGGTTATATAATATTTACCTTTTTGAGTGAACTTGTAAGTAGTTCCGTTTTGAATAAGTTCAATCGTTCCGTTCGGGTTCATAACCGAAACGTAAACGCTAACGTTACCGTCTATTGCGTCCACACCGTTTGCATTTACCGTAACGCTATCGTTTATTTTATAATTATCTTTTATATCGTTTATAAAAGTAAACGTAGGCGGAACGATATCTCTTACGAAAATCATTACCGAATATTCATTGTTGCCGTATTTATAAGAGAACTTATAACTTCCGTACTCTGCTAAAACTATTTCGTAACCTTCGTCTATTTTAACGTTTTGCAAAGTTAAGCCGTTAATATCTTTTAATATTTCCCCTTTCGTTCCGTACACCGTTAAACTGGTTTCGTAGTAAGGTATAATTTCATTTGCAAAGTTCATTTTTGAAATTTTTACAACTTCGCCTTTTTCGTACGAATACTTATACTCTTTTTCTTGTGCTATAACGGAATTTGGAATATTTGAAGAAGTCGTAATAGAAGTTGAACACAATTCTTTTAATAATATTGACGACTCGTCGCTTACGTCTTCCATTTCAAAAGTCAAATAACATAAACCGTTTGAAAAATAATCTTCTTTAAGAATATCGGCAATATTGATTTTTATATTACCGTTATCTAAAAGTAGATTTTTTCTACTGTAATCTATATTTAAAAGTATGCTTTTTAAGGAGTTTTCAAAAGAATAACCCGTCAACGAATAACTACCCGTTCCGTTAATTTTTACAACAATTTCGTCTTGCTCTTTAACGAAAGAAAAAGTTATTGATTGTTCGGAATTCAAACTGTCGGTCAATTTTAAGTTTAAAACTTTAAATCCGCCTTGATTTATATTAAATTTAACGGAAAAATTATATATGCTCAATTTATTTACAAAATCAACCGTATGTTTGTCGCCTTCCGTTGCCGTAAATAAAGCATAATAAAACATTTGCTCCGAATTTTCAAGATAAGAACAATCTGCCCCGTCACCGTAAAAGGCAAGATATCTCTTTACTTTATTTGAGCCGTCCTTAACTCTTTTACATATTACGGGGTAAGCAAGTTCACTGGTTTTACCGTTGATAGAAGACGTATAAGAATATATAATTTTTGCACTGTAATCGGTACTTTCTTCTCTTGGAATTATAATTCCGTTAACTGCCTCTACCCTTTCGTTACCGTTATATTCAACGAAAATTTTGGAATTGTTTATTACTTTTTCATTATTAAAATCGTAAACTTCCAAATCTTCAAGTTTATTTTCGTAACCGCAAATTAAATATTTAGGAATTACGGGTTTAGATAAGAATACGGGGAGTTCGTTATCAACGACGCTAACGTTATAAAAAATACTTGCCGTTTGACCGACACCGTCGGATATTTCGTATTCTATAATAAAATTGCCTTTTGATAACGGAATAAAACTTAATGTATCTCTATCAACCGTATAAGTTTCGTTTCCGTTTACCGCTTTTATTTCAACGTTTACTTTTCCGCTTGTATTTTCATAGGCAATATCCGCCACTTTTAATTCCGATCCTATCGGTATTTCCGTTTCATACTCTCCGACAAACGATAATTCTATTTGTCGTTCTTCCCTACAAAATACGTCGTACGAAACTTCGGAAGTATTACCGAAGTAATCTTCAACGGAATAAACGATAGTATAAACCCCTTCTTTTTGCGGGACGAATTTGCCGTTTTCAACGCTTACGTTTACACAAGAACTTGAATTATAGTTAAAATAAACGTTCGTTTTTACCTGTTTAACTCCACTTAACAAATCCCGTGCGGTGGCGTTAAATAAATTGTAACCGTAACCGACTACCGCATTAGGTAAATTATCTCCGTAACCTTGCGTATCTACGGTTAAGTTTGGAATTTCGGTATCGTAGGCATTTACATTGTTCAAAGAACTCATATCGTCGTCAAAAAGACTTTGAATAAATAAGTGAACTTCCGCACCACGCAAATTTTTAGCGAATATTTGAACGTAACACTCGCCGGTAGTAAAACCGTCCCAAGCATACGTGTTTAATTTCGTGCTTTGCATATCCATAGTCAAGTTTATAGATTCTGCTTTTACGGAATTATACACTTTTTTCGTAGCGTAATCTATTGACGCTTCTATATAGTCGTTAACTTGGTCTTCAATGCCGTTTGAAAATGAAAATAACGGAGTCCACGTTCCGTAAACGTCCACGTTTTCTTTATTGATATAATTAACACCGTTTACGTCTTGATTACTTGCACCGCAACGTGTATATACCGCACCGACGATATCTTCGCTTGCTCCGTCCATATGTTGATTTGCAACGAAGTCAAAATAGTTTTTATCGTCGTAAACGTCAACGAATCTCACGTAAATATTCTCACAATCAACTTGACCTTTATACTTTGGCAATACGTTTATTTTGAAAAGTGAATCAAATTGAGTGTTGTTAGATATGTTATGAATTTTGTTATAAGTAAATACGGCACCTTCCGTTAAAACTAAATCTAAACCCGTTTTCGTAACGGTAGATTTAACACCGTCGTTTACCGTTTCCAAAATCATATTATCGGTAAAAGAAACGGTTGAATACGTTGAATCTACCGAATACAATTTATTATAAACGTTTACTTTTTCTTCGTGTGTATAAGTTTCTCCACCGACGTCGGTTGAATAGATAACGGTATAAATTCCGGCACTGTCCGTCTTGAAAGAAGTTAAATTCGTTAATGTACCGTTCGGTAATAAAACTTGTTTTTTTGTAGTCCCACGGTTAAACGAACCGGAAGGCACGTTAAAAGTATCTCCCACAAGCAAGTCTTCAATTTCCGTAGAAAGTTCAAAAACGACTTCGCTTTGTGCGTAGGAAAAAATAATAATTACACTTGATATTAAACTAAAAAGAAAAGTAATAAATAATACGAATATTTTATTTTTCTTTTTCATTATAAAACCCCCTTTTATTAAAAATTACTCTTTTATTCCGCCACTTAAACTAACCGAATTCATCAATCTGTTTGCAAATAGAATAAACAATAATAACGCCGGAATTAAAACAAGCATACAACCGCCGAGTTTATATACGACGTGTGCAACTTCTCCGGAAGTATCGTCCTTAAACAACCATAATCCGTAAGCCGCCGTAGGCATACTTTGTAAGAAAATATACGGCGTTTGATAGTCGTTCCAAAGGTCAATAAATTTCAAAATATAAATAGTAAAAAACAAACCGGAAAGTAAAGGTAAATATATTTTTAAAAATACTTCAAACTCTCCCGCTCCGTCAATTTTAGCAGATTCGCTAAACGTTTTCGGCAAAGATTTTATACCGCCGTACATAATTAGGAAATGTAGCCCCGTAAAGTTAATTTTCATTATTACGACAACGCCGAAAAAGTTATTGTAAGTTCCTAACCTTTGAGAAAGTTGAATATCCGCCGCCAAACCACCGTAAATAGGCAATATCAACGTTAACATTACTATTCCGTATATTATTTTTGAAATAAAATTATCGTATTTAGCCGAAGCGTAAGCCATACAAAAGGTAGTAACGGTAGTTACAAACGCTCCAACGAGTGAATACGAAAAAGAATTTACCATCATGTTGCCGAACGTGAAAATTTGCATATATCCCGCTTCAACGTTTTTATATTCGTATTCAAAATTCTTCATAACGGTAATATAGTTTTTAAATTGCCAAACTTTCGGCAAACCGAATTTATTGTATCTGTAATCTATACGTGTTTTAAACGAAGTTAGCACACCCCAAATTACGGGAGTTAAAAGCATTACCGTATATAATAAAACGTATAAAATCGTTACGGTTTTAATAACGATACCAACAACGTCCGTTTTTTTAATACCTTTTTCCATTTTAATAATCTCCCATAGGGTCAAGTTTTGCAAACAGTTTTTTTACACCGAACGTTACGGGTATTACCAAAACACTTATAATCAAACCTAATGCAGAAAGCATAGGATAGGACTTTTCTCCGCCTAAAAATACTTCGGCGAAAGTCATATAACCAAAGGTTTGTATTTCAACGTCGGCATATAATCCGTAAAATTCGTAAAGATTAAATTGTCCTGCAAAAAATCCCGTTAATCCAACGACGTAAAACGTTGCAAAAGTTGAAAATATCATAGGAAAAGTTATATGTACAAACTCTTGCAAAAAAGAAACTCCGTCAAGTTTGCTTGCTTCTACGACTTCTAACGGAATATCGTTCATTGCATTTATATAAATCAACATTCCCGAGCCTAATCCGCACCATAAGTCAAAAACGTAAATCGTCCAAAAGCGTGTTTGTACGCTCGTTAGTAATCCGGGAATTTCTTTATGAAATACAGATTGAAAAAACGTTGGAATTGCTTCTTCCGTAAAAAATTGATATAAAGTTACTTTAACCATTAAACAAGCAATAGTAGGAGCAAATAATATAATTTTTATTACTTTTCCCAACTTTGCCATTTTATATATAAAGAAACATATTATCAAAGAAAACGGAGTAAGAAATACACTGTTAAGCAAGAAAATTTTAAGTTGATTTGTAAGCCCGATTTTCCAGTTTCTTAATTCTACGAAATTTTTAAAAACCGTTTTAAAATTTTCAAACCAAACGAAAGAATAAGTTCCGTCAACATTATATTTTTTAAATGCTAAAAGTATAGAAGTAATTCTACCGCCAAGATAAAATACGCACCATTGTATAATAGGTATAGTGACTAAAATGAGAAAGAATATCCATTCTTTCGCATTCATTTTTCTCTTTTTATTGAATTGTTTTGTTTGCATAATCAAATACACCTTTAAATACTTGTTCTGCCGAGAAATTGTTCGTATCAAAAAGATTCTTAAACGATACGTAGTCGGTTTTATTGATAACGGTACCAAACGATACCGGTAATAAGAATTCGGAGTTTTTTACAAACGTTTCGTTTTGTGAATAAGGAAGAACGAAATCAATCGTATTTTCTCTTAAATGATTATATAAATTTTTAGAGAAATACGATAAAGAATTATATTCTACGGTTGAAAGTTCGTAATTATACGGACGAGTCGTTCCCGTAATCGTAGTAAACTTTTTATTACTTTCGTCAGTAAACGCCATACGCACGAATTGTTTTGCCAAATATTCTTTTTCGCTTGAAATATCACTTCTTATAAATGCAACGCCTCTGTGAACGTCAACGTAAGTAGTATTTTCTCCAACTTTATCTTTGGTTGCTTTCGGTAAAGATAAAAACTTGAAGGTTCTGTTTTCCATACTGTATTGAGAACCGAAAGATTCCGCCATATCTTTTATACCAAGCGACGCTTCTCTTTGCCACCAAACGCCGTCTATAAGGAAACAGTTTTTAGTACTGTCTTTTGTTGAATAATAAAAATCTTCTTGAGCCATTATATGCGAATTTGAACCTGTAAAACATTTAGAAGATAAATATTCGTCTCTGTTTTCAAACAATTTGGAAATAAATTTTATTGCATAATAATGTCCTGCCGATTTATAAACATCGGAAGCGTTGTTTTCGGTAATTTGAACGTCGCCCAAAGAAATAATTTCGTTATCTCCGTTAATTGATATTAAATTTTTAGCAACTCCGTTAAAAGTGTAATTTAATAACGTTTGTTCTTTGCCGTTATAATCTGCAACTAATTGAGCATACAAATAACGTAAATAGTCGTTCATATCTCTACCCGAACAAATTATAGGGTTAATATCAAACTCACCTTTCATGTAAGCACATAACGTAAAAAATGCGTCGTAAGTGTCCGGTTGACCGTCGTCCATCGTGCCGTATTTTCCGTCCGGACCTGCCGAAAGATAATCGTTCTTTACCGTTTTATAGTAATTAACTCCACCTTCGCTTACTAATTTTGAATATGCTCCGTCAACTTTTTCTTCTTTATTTACTCGTTGAATAAGAGAATCAATTAAATTTTCGCCTTCGTCATAATTTTTAGAAAGATATAACCCGTAGTTATAAAACATTTCTTCATCATAAACGAGTCCCGAATATCCTAACGAAAACTGCAAACCGTAATATTTTTTTTGACCGTTTTTCACTATTGCGTAGGAATTTTTCAATTCGTCATTCATTTTATCCTCAATGCTTTCGTTTTCTCCATACTCGGTAAGTTTATCCGTAACTATATCCGTTATATCAAGTGCTAAATTTTTATTTACAAAACTGTAATAAGGCACTTGTTCGGTAAAGAAAATTTCTCCCGTTGTTGCAGACATTTTATCAAGTAACGATACACCCGTATCACGGTTCAAAGTTACGTGAATATCAACGCCCGTTTTACCGTTTATTGAATAATCTTTAAATTTTTCTTCAAAACGGGTTTCCAATTCGTCAAGCCAATCCTGACCGTAACCACCGTCAAAACCTTGAACGTAAATATTTACTTTATTGTCGTTAAAACTTATTTTCGTTCCACCGCAAGCCGTAAATACGGAAAGTATAGTCGTAGATAAAATCAACGCTATAATTTTAGTAATTCTTTTTTTCATAATTTAACTCCCTTATTATTAAAAAAAATTTTGATTGTATGCTTTTGTTTTGATAATTCTATATCGTTAAAATGTTTTATTCCGTCCCCTATTCCAAGGGTTGCAAATTGACAATTTTGCTTTAAAATATTTTCTACGTTTTCAACGTTTCCGTATATCTTAACGGCGTTTAAAGGTAACCGTTTATTTCCGTTTTCTACGTATCTTACGTTTATCGGGAAAATTACACCTTCTCCAAACGACGATAAAATTACGTATTCTATCTTTTCGTTTCTCACGGTAAACTTACAAGTAAATATTCCCGCTACGTTATAATCGGCAACGCTCGGTTTAACACTACCCGTATAAACGGTCTCTTCATCCATACGGTCAACGTATTTTACGGAAATTTCAACCTTTGAAGTGTTATACAACTCGTGCATCATAAATTGAAAATACAATAAACCGAATTCTTTTTTTTCGTTTATTCCGTTTATCATATTATTCAATTCGTCAATTCTGTTTTTGTATTTATTTTCAAAATTGCAATTTGTGCTTTTTATTCCTTTTCTGTATTTTAACCACAAATTTGAATAGAACTTATATGCATTTTGATAATCTTTTTTAACTTTGTTTATTTCTTCAATATATTTTTCAATGTTTCGGTTTCTTAATTTATCTTCCAAATACGTATCAACTTGCTTTGAAAGATAATAATCGTTATACGTTTCCAAAAGATTAAAATAAATATCTTTTAAAACTTCGTTGCCGTTTTCTTCAAGATTTCCCAGTTCTTTTTCTATCACTAAAACGGTATCTAATAAATTTTCTCTTGATATTTTCTTTAATAAAGTATCGTTTTCCGAATAACCGATTTTTCTCGGATTTCCACCGTAAGAAATTGTATTTTGTAGTGCTAAACGCCTTGCCGTTTCTTTTGAACAATTTGCCGTCGTTTTAAAAATATTTATTTTACTTTCCAAACCGTCAATTTTATTATTCCACAAATAACCGCAATATTTTATGAAGGGGTACGAACAAAAATAAAAACTGTCCGCTCTACACCATGCAGTAGTAACAGCACCTATCGGATGATATTTATTTGCATATTCCGTAAAAGAATCAACATTGTAAGTTGAAGAAGTTCTGTGTGCATACACGCAAAATAAATATTTAAAACCCAACTTATCGTATAAACCAAACCAATCGTTTTGAATTTTATCTACCCAATGTCCGTTAGGTTCGTCTTCAACATACCCGTAATTCCAATTGCAAAAAATAATATCTCTCGGCAAATCTTCAACTATGTTGGCATATTCAAAAAAATCGTCCCACATCATCATTTGCTTTCCTAACGATTTTATTAAATTATAGGAGTGTATAACGTGTTTTTTGAAAATTTCAACTTTACTTTCCCCGTTTTTTATTCGTAATTTACACTTTTTACACAATGCAAAATCAAAAGGTTCGTCTAAACCTATATGAATATATCTACTGTTAAACAGCGTCACAACTTGTTTAATATATTCGTCAAATACGGCGTAAAATTCTTCGTTGCTCGTACACGCAACCGAGCCTTTTAAATAACTTTCAAATCCTCTACCTTCTATTCTACTGTCGTTTATTTCCGAAAAAGAAGAAAATTGCGGATAATTAAAAAATTTTTCCAAGTGCCCGAGATTTTCTAACGCAGGAATAACGTCCAAACCCAAACTTTCGGCATATGCAACTATTTCTTTAATTTCGTTTTCGGAATAAGATTCGCCTTCGTCAAAAAAGTCAAAACTTTTTGTCCTAACGGCATTTTCAAGGTATAATAAAATTGAATTATAACCACATTGAACGGCAAAATCAAAGTAAGATTTTATAAACGGCAAATTTTCTTTTTGTCT
>JAZRVG010000055.1:0-11649 GCA_045599025.1 Christensenellaceae bacterium
AATGTTTAACCATCAACTGCTTAAAGATTTCCAATACGAAAAACAGTTGTAGATTATTACTCTTACAACTGTTTTATACGAACTTGCTATTTAATTTTATTTGATTTAATTTCTTTTCATTTATTCCCCAACAACTCGTTACACTGTTTGGTATAGTTATACTTGTAAGTGAACTGCAATCTTCGAACGCATAAGAATTTATTTTTGTTGCGTTTTCTATTACAACATTTGTTATTAATTCATTATTTATATATAATTTTTTAGCATAATATAACGGATTTGCATCATAACTACCAAAACTTATTTGCACCCAATCGTCTATACTTCCTGTATAATTTACTTTTGTAAGTGAACTGCAATCAGAGAACGCCCAATTTCCTATACTTGTTACGCTATCTCCAATTGTTATACTTGTAAGTGAACTGCAATCAGAGAACGCCCGATTTCCTATACTTGTTACGCTATCTCCAATTGTTATACTTGTAAGTGAACTGCAATTATAGAACGCACCAATACCTATTGACGTTACGCTATTTCCTATTGTTACGCTTGTAAGTGAACTGCAACCATCAAACGCAACATCTCCTATACTTGTTACGCTGTTTGGTATAGTTATACTTGTAAGTGAACTACAACCACTAAACGCAGAACCTCCTATACTTGTTACACTATTTGGTATTATTATACTTGTAAGTGAACTGCAATCTTCGAACGCGCCATCACCTATTGACGTTACGCTATCGGGTATTGTTACGCTTGTTAACGAACTGCAATTATAAAACGCACCAGTGCTTATACGTGTTACTCCGTCCGGCACTACAACGCTTTTGGCGTTAGCAAAAGGCATATTTGTAATCATTTCTTCTTCGCTTGTAATTCCTTTATTTGCAAAATAAGCC
Source organism: Christensenellaceae bacterium (assembly GCA_045599025.1). Lineage (GTDB taxonomy): Bacteria > Bacillota > Clostridia > Christensenellales > Borkfalkiaceae > HGM11412. Next base: position 900 of record JAZRVG010000055.1, read on the forward strand.
ATCATATCTTCCGCCGTTTCCCACGCACCTATTTGTTTTACGGGTTTATTATTATACGTTGTCGGAATTATTATATCTTTATCAGTAGCCATTCCAACACCTATGCAAATATAATACGTTTCGTCTTTTGATAAAACGTACTCTAACCCTTCCGTAGTTTTTCCCCCATTATTTCCATTTGATTCGCAAGCGGTTAGAAATAACGCACTGCTTACTATCATTATTATTGATAAAAAAGTTAGCAAAAAGTTTCTTTTCATATTATAACCTCCTTACAAAACTACCAAAATGGTAGTTTTACACATATTATACTACCAAAATGGTAATATGTCAATAAGGGAGTTATAAAAATGGTTGTTCGTTTAGCGGAAAGATTAAAAGAATTAAGAACAGAAAGAAAACTTACTCAAAATGAACTTGCTAAACATTTAAATATAAACAGCGTTACTTATCTTCATTACGAAAAAGGGCAACGGGAACCGCCCCTTGCTCTACTTTGCGAAATTAGTACGTTTTACAACGTTTCGGTAGATTATTTGTTAGGTTTAACTAATATTGAAGATAAATACCCTATTGATTAAATTACCATATACACGAAAAGCACGCTACTTTGGTAGCGTGCTTTTATGGTTTATAATTTATTTATTCTTATTTCTTTTTGAAGTTGCCTACTTTTATTGCTTTGGTAGGAAGAATAATTGCATCAAAATAATAGTTGTTAGTTACTTCTTCATCTAAACGTTTGATAAATTCTTCGTCTTCAAAAGGAACTTTAACGTCGCCTTCTAAAACTGCAAAAGTAGAAGTTGAAGTTATATAGAAAGTTTTTGCGTTTTCGTAAGTTTGAACGCCGTTTTCGTTTCTGTCGCCAACGTAATATACTTTTTTGTCGCCGTCGGTATCTTTAAGAACTTCGTCCTTTAATTCAACGAGTTTATTAAGCATTTCATCGTCAATTTTGCCGAATACTGCGTATTTACTGTTGTCTATTACCGAAGAACTGCCAAGCAAAATTGCAAAAGTTGCTTTTGCGGTATTGTATTTTGATTCTCCCTTACCCGAATCAAATTCACGAATCATTACGAGCGTTCCTGCGGTTGCTTTTAATCTTGATTGAAAACCGTTTGACGTAAATTCGCCTCTAATAGCGTCACCGTCGTAATTCTTTACTGCGTATGCTCCGTTATCTTCGGTGTATGCACCTAATATGAGCATATTTGATTCTCTGTCAAATACGCAAGCGGTATCGTTATAAAAGCCTTTTTCTATTAAATTTAATACTCTTTTATTAGTTTCGGGTGCAAAAGTTTCGTAAAGTTTTAAAGTTCCGTCAATATTTTCTCCGTCACAAGTAATTGTAAAGGTAACGTCTTGTATTCTTTTACAACCGTCGGCGGTATAAGTACAAGCAATTATTGAACTTGCCATTACGGTTATTACTACTAAACTTATGGTTTTTAATAATTTTTTTAACATATTTCCTCCAAGTAGCCTATGCTATTTGATTTTTATAAACAAGATAACCGATAAGTACGGCTATTGCTAAAACTATAAGAACAATTAAACCTATTCTTACAGGTGATTTCGGTGTTTTGCCCGCAACTTTTCCCGTTTCGCCGTTAATATGTACGCCGTATTTCTTTTTCTTAAACAAGAAACTTAAATGGTATATCGGCAATAATACGTATTTATAAGTTACGTTTGAGTGATTAGTTCTAACATTAAGATAATCAACTACGTCGTAATGGTATTTTGAAAGTATATGAGATTTTATTCTACTGTCAATAGCCTTTTTAGCGTCGTCCCACCCTTCTTTAACGTTCTTTTCGTTACGCTTTGCTAAAAAACCCGTTAAGAATTTTGATTCGTAATTCTTTATTGATTGAACGTTATAAGGAAGAATTTTATCAAGCATTTTTTGGTCCATTGAACTTCCTGCGTTTACGGTTACGTCGTCAAAAAATTCCGAGTGAGTGCCGGAAATATTTCTCCAAACGATATAAGTTTCCGTTCTACGGTTTTTGCCCGAACCCACCGTTCTCGTATGCCTTGTTCCTATTCTTCCGTTATAGGTTGAAAAAGTTGAACTGTCGTAAGTGAAAGACGGCTCGTAAACTCCGCTAACGTTATCTACTTTAAGACTTTTTTTGAAAGAACGGGGTGCAAGCATACGTTTTTTTGCCCATTTAGTTGCATTTTCCACTGCGGTTTCTTTGTCTATCGTAAAAGGATATACCGCATTAGGTTTTATGCCTGCGTCTTGCTCAACCTTTTGAACGTGAGCCGTTAAACAGTAAGGGCATCTTTTTGCCGTTTCGTTTGCGTTAAGAACTACCGTTGCTCCACAGTTTTCACACTTAAATACCGTAGCGTCTTCCCATTTTTCCGTCTTTTCAAGGGCGGAAAGAATATCTAATTCTTTTACGTTGCCGTCCTTTTCAAAATCAAAAACCGTACCGCAGTTTTCACATTTTAACTGTTGAGTTGACGGGTCAAATATTAAGTTTCCGCCACAAGAACTGCATTTTTCGTAAGTTGTTTGCGTTCCGCTTAAATTTTCTAACTCTTCAATTTCACTCATTTTTAGCCTTTTTATTATTTATTTAAATCTGCTATTAAATCGTCAATATTTATTCCGTGAACTTCGGCTGCCTCTTCAATGGTTTCGCCGTGTGCAATAGCACAACCTAAACAGTGCATTCCGTAGTTTAACAATATTTCCGCTTTGTCGGGAAATTGTTCAACTAATTCGCCGATAAGCATTTCTTTACTAATTTGATTTTCCATAATTATTTCTCCTTAATTTTATCTTGTGCAAAACGATTAAAATAATTATCTTAATTTAGTTCCGCATTCGGGGCAGAATTTACTTGCTCCGTCAACTTCCGCTCCACACTCGGGGCAAAAACTTTTAGTATTTAATTTTTTCCCGCATTCGGGACAGAATTTAGCCGTTTTTGAAACGGTTGCTCCACATTCGGGACATTTCTTTTCACCTGCTTGAACGGGTGCTTGTTTTACGGGCTCTGTTGCTTCGGTAGGACGGAAAGCGTCGGCAAAAATTTTACCAAGTCCAACCCCTGCACCTATTCCAACGCCTGCACCTGCTAAACCGCCGGAAGGATTGTTTGCAGCGTCCTTCATTGCTTGCGCTGCGGAAACTTTCATTAAAACGTCCGTCTTATCGCCCAAGATACCGAGTTTACTTCTTTCGTCCAAAGCCTTTTCAATTTCTTCGGGAACGGACATATTTTCTATTGCTAAATTTGCAAGTTTTAAGCCGATATCGTTAAATTTAGATTGAACTTTCGCTTTAATTATAGTGTTAAATTCTTCGGTGTTGCCCGCTAAATCTAATACGGAAACTTTGCTTTCGCCAAGAGCGTCACTCATTGAAGAAATGATAAGTGATTTTAAGTATTCTTCAATATCGTTCGTTTTGAAAGTGGAATTCGTGCCGAAAAGTTCTTTTAAGAATACGGTCGGGTCGTCAACTTTATAAGAGAACGAACCGAAACCACGAACTCTTATATTACCGAATTCGGGGTCACGCATAATAATAGGATTTTTAGTACCCCATTTTGCACCCGTAAATTGAGTGGTATTTATGAAATATACTTCTAACGTGATAGGGTTTTCAAACGCATACTTCCAAGCGGTAAGTTTTGATAAAATCGGGAAAGTTTCCGTTTCAAGTTTATAAAAACCCGGACCGAAAACGTCACCGATTTCGCCCTTATGAACGAAAACCGCAACTTGCGAAGGTTTTACCGTTAAAGTAGATTTATTATTTACTTCACGACCGTCCTTTTTAAAAGGATATTTATAAACGAGAGTATTTCTACTGTCGTCAGTCCATTCAACGTTTAAACGAAATAATGCCATTTTTATTTATATCTCCTTAAAAAAGTTATACTTATAGTATTTTATACTATTAGATTATATCATACTTTTTTTACTTTTACAACAATAATTTTCCATATTAAAGGGTAATTTTAGAGTTTTTACACAGTAAAACGAATAAAAATACGTCTATTATGCGAAATATTATAGTAAACCTGTTTTTAAGCAAGAAAAAAACCACGAAAATAACTTTCGTGGTTTTTGATTTTTAGTTTTAACTAAAATTAAGCAAGTTCAGCGGTTGCGCCTGCTTCTTTAAGTTTAGCAACCATTTTTTCTGCTTCTTCTTTAGCAACTGCTTCTTTCAAAGTGCCCATTTTTTCAACGGCGTTCTTTGCTTCAACAAGGCCAAGACCAGTGATTTCTCTAACTGCTTTGATAACTGCGATTTTGTTTGCACCAACTTCTTTAAGTACAACGTTGAATTCAGTTTTTTCTTCTGCAGGAGCGGCTTCAGCAGCAACTGCACCGGCAACTGCAACAGGAGCAGCAGCACTAACACCGAATTCTTCTTCAATTGCTTTTACAAGACTGTTAAGTTCTAAAACAGTCATACCTTTAATTTCTTCAATAATTTTAGCGATATCTGCCATAATAATTTTTCCTCTCTTTATTTTTTTAATTAGAATTTTTTAATTATTCGCCCATTTTTTCAGCGACTCTGTTAAGAGCAACTGCCAAACCACGAATAATGTTGTTGAGTGTTCCTGCGATAGTACCGTAAAGAACTTCTCTTGACGGAATAGAAGCAAGGGCTTCTACGCCTTTTTTGTCTACGTATTCACCGTTAACGTATGCACTCTTTGCAAAAAGTTTATCTTCAAACTTTTTAGCGTTATCAACAACTACTTTTGAAGCAGCGGTTTCGTCTTTACCGAAAGCAACTGCGGTAGTTCCGTTAAGGTCGTTATCAAAAGCGGTAACGCCTAATTCGTTGAACGCACGTCTAACAAGTGTGTTTTTAAGCACTTTGTATTGAACACCGGCTTTTCTGAATTCGTTTCTGAATTCGGTATCTTCTGCAACGGTAAGACCTTTATAGTCTACTAATACTACCGATTTGCTTTCTTGAATTTTAGCCTTAATGTCCTCAACAACTTGCTTTTTAGCCTCAATATTTGCTGACAATGTTGTATCCTCCATTTTATTTTTGCCGAAAAAAAACCGTTTTCTACCAAGGCGGTAAAAAACGGAAAAAATTGCGTTTATTACACAAACCTCGGCTGGTGTGACATAAATATCACTTAAAACCTGCTGTCTTCGGCTCATATTTACGTGATAAGTTTAACATATCACGATTTTTTTGTCAAATGATTTTATACGTTTTTAGCAGAAACTTTAACGCCCGGGCCCATAGTGCTTGCTACGGCAATACTCTTAATGTATTGACCTTTTGCAGCAGCCGGTTTAGCCTTAACGATTGCATCTAATAACGCATTGTAGTTGTCAAGAAGTTTTTCTTTACCGAAACTCTTCTTTCCGATTGAGCAGTGAATAACTGCGGTTTTGTCAAGTCTGTATTCAACTTTACCTGCTTTAACGTCTTTAATAGCCTTAGCAACGTCCATTGTTACAGTACCGGATTTCGGGTTCGGCATTAAGCCCTTAGGACCTAAAACTTTACCGATTCTACCAACTACGCCCATCATATCGGGAGTAGTAATAACTACGTCAAAATCAAACCAGTTTTCTTTTTGAATTTTTGCTACCATATCTTCGGCACCAACGTAATCGGCACCTGCTTGTTGAGCGATATCGGCCTTTTCACCTTTTGCGATAACCAAAACTTTTGCAGTTTTACCGGTTCCGTGAGGAAGCACGATTACGCCACGAACTTGTTGGTCTGCTTGTTTCGGGTCAACACCGAGTTTGGTGTGAAATTCAATAGTTTCGTCAAATTTTGCCTTTGCGGTAGATAAAACGATATCAAGAGCGTCTCCGATTTCGTATTGTTTTGCTTTGTCAAAAGTTTTTATACTTTCAGCATATTTCTTTCCCATTTTCATTATAATAGAATCCTCCTTGTGGTATTTGCGAGATTATCTCTCCCACTTTACTTTTATTCTTCTACGGTTACACCCATACTGCGTGCAGTACCTTTAATCATGCTCATGCATGCTTCTAAAGATGCGGCGTTAGTATCAACCATCTTAATCTTCGCAATTTCTTCAACTTGCGCTTTCGTAAGTTTTGCAACCTTGTTCTTATTAGGTGCTGCACTTGCGGTTTCAATTCCGCATGCTTTCTTAATAAGTTCCGGTGCTGGCGGAGTTTTAAGAATAAACGTAAACGAACGATCCTGATAAATCGTGATTACTACTGGAATTACGTATCCTAATTTGTCTTGAGTTTTTGCATTGAACTCTTTAGTGAAACCCGGTAAGTTAATACCGTAAGGTCCCAAAGTTGAGCCTACCGGTGGTCCCGGAGTTGCCTTGCCGGCTTGTAATTGTAATTTAACGACAGCCGTAACTTTCTTTGCCATAAAAAATTCCTCCTATATGTGGTATTTACAAGATGCCTCAAAAAAAATTTGCACCTCTCCCACTACTAAAAAGAGCAAACGCCCTTTAAGTTACTGAATATAAATTTATATTATATTATTATATTGATAACGATTTAAGTTGAACGAAATCAACTTCAACTTCCGTTTCGGTATTGAACATAGCAACCCTAACTTTCGCTTTTTGACCGGCAACGTTAACGTCTAATATCTCGCCTTCAAATCCGTCAAGCGGACCGGAAACGATTGTAACCTTATCACCGATATTAAAGGTAACGCTTTCGTCAACCGTAGATTCAAGACGCATACGTTGAACTTCGTCTTGACTCAAAGGTAAAGCCTTTCCTTGCGGACCTACGAAACCCGTTACGCCACGTGTGTTGGTAATTAAAAACCATAAGTTATTTGAATAAACGAGTTTTATGAAAACGTAACAAGGTAAAACTTTTCTCAAAACGATTTTCTTTTTACCGTTCTTTTCTTCAATGGTTTGTTCCATAGGGATTTTAACTTCTAAAATTTGGTCTTGCAAATTGCTGTTTTCAACCATTTTTTCAAGTGTATCCTTAACCATTGCCTCGTAACCCGAATAAGTGTGAATTACGTACCATTTAGCATTTTCAGCCATACTGCACCTCTTAACCGCTTATTTGGGTAAGAAGTTTAAGTAACGCTTCAAGCCCTAAATCAAATAAGGTTATTACAACAACGAAACACGCAACTACGCCTAATACGATACCCGTTTGCTTAACGACTTTAGAAAAAGTCGGCCACGATACCTTCTTTATTTCGGAAAAAACTTCTTTAAACTTCTTTCCGATTCTAACGAATATATTCGGTTTCTTGTTTTTTGCCGAAACTTTTTTAGTTTCAACTTTTTGTTTGTTATCTTTCATTTTACACCTCTAAAATTCTACCGCTATAAAGCGGTTAAACCGCAAAAGAAATTATTTGGTTTCTTTGTGAACGGTGTGCTTTTTGCAGAAAGGACAATATTTGCTTAATTCAATTCTGTCCGGGGTGTTCTTCTTGTTCTTATAAACGTCGTAATTTCTTTGTTTGCACTCGCTACAAGCAAGAGTGATTCTAACTGCGTTTCCTTTTGCCATTTTTGTAATCCATCCTAAAAAATTAACACCCCTTTTTGGAGTGCTATACTATTTTACATAAATTTTATTTATATGTCAACGGTTTTTTGCTCTTTTTTTGAAAAAAAGATAAACTTTCTGTAATTTTTCTCCGTTTTGCTTACTGTATAACAGTATTATACCGTAAATTTTACATTTTTTCTATCTTTTTAAAATAAAAGTTGATAAATTTTTTCAAATGTGCTACAATGTCAAGATAGTCGTAGTTACGACTTTTAAAGGATTTTATGAAAGTTATTGTAGTTGGTTTTGGGAAAATAGGCAAACAAATTGTTGAAAGCCTTATTAAAGAAAAACACGACGTTACCGTTATTGAAGAAAACGTTGACGTTGCCAATCAAATAAAAACGCAATTTGACGCTATGAGCGTTGCGGGAAACGGAACTTCGTACGAAAGTTTACAAGACGCAGGCATTAGTTCTTGCGACCTTTTCATTTCGGTTACGGGTTCGGACGAAGTCAACCTTCTTTCCGCTTTTATAGCAAAAACTTTGGGTGCTAAACATACGGTTGCAAGAGTTAGAGATTCCGAATATAACAGTGAAAACTTTGATTATATTAAGGAGCAATTACGCTTGACTTACACCATAAACCCCGAACTTTTAACAGCTCAAACGCTGTTTAACATTATTAAACTTCCTTCGGCGTCAATGGTTGAAACTTTTACGACACGTGCGTTTGAAATTGCCGAACTTACCGTTCCAGAAACTTCCCTTTTAAACGGAATTTCGCTTATTGAAGCAAGAAAAAAAGTTTCTTACGAATTCTTAATTTGCTCCGTTTTGCGTGACGGAACGACTATTATTCCAAACGGTAATTTCGTTATCAATGCGGGCGATAAAATAGGAATTCTTTCACAAAACGCCACCACGCACAAATTGTTAAAATCGCTCGGTCTTGCCGAAAAAGCGTTAAAGAGCGTTACACTTATAGGTGCAAGCAAGATTGCTTACTACTTATCTAAACTTCTTCTTGCGTCTAAAACGCCCGTTAAAATTATAGAAAAAGACAAAAATCGTGCAATGGAAATAAGTGCTTTACTTAACGGCGAAGTTCCCGTTATTTTAGGCGACGCTCTTTCAAAAGACAATCTTTTGGAATCGGGCATCAAAAACACCGACGCAGTAGTTACTTTGACGGGACAAGACGAACAAAACGTAATTCTTTCGGCCATCGCCAAAAATTACGGAGTTAAAAAAGTTATTACGAAAATTAGCCGTCAAGGACTTTTGGAAGTTGCCGATTCGCTTGAAGTTGAATGCCCCGTTTCCCCTAAAAAGTTGGTTGCGGACATTTTGGTTAGATACGCCCGTGCTCTTAAAAGTTCTACCGAAAACAAAATTGAAAGCGTTTACAGTTTGTTCGGCGGTGCGGTTCAAGCGGTTGAATTTGAAATTTTACCTTCTTTCAATTTGGTAAATATTCCTATAAAAGATTTGAGTTTTGAAGACAATACGTTAATCGTCGGCATATTGCGTGGCAAAAACGCAATTATCCCCGGTGGTAACGACGTTATCAACGTCGGCGATAAAATTATTATCGTAACGGCACAACAAAACTTAATTGACTTAAACGAAGTTATAAAGGAAAAATAGATATACTATGAACTATAAAATGATTTTCAACACCGTTGGTAAAGTGGTTGCTTTGGAATCGGTACTGTTAGTTTTATCTTCTGTCGTTTCCCTTATCTACGGTGAATTTAACGTCGCACTCGTATTCGTTCTTTCCGCACTTATCGCTTTTATTATAGGCGGGCTTTTAACGGTTACGATTAAACAAAAAGACGATACTTATTATTCAAGAGAAGGTTTCATTGCAGTTGCTCTTGCATGGATTGCCCTTTCACTCGTCGGTGCTTTGCCTTTCTTTATTACGAGAGAAATCCCGAGATTTGAAGACGCTTTCTTTGAAACGGTAAGCGGTTTTACAACTACCGGTGCAAGTATTATTGCAGACCCTTCAAAACTTTCTCACGGAATTCAATTTTGGCGTTCCATGACTCACTTTATAGGCGGTATGGGTGTTTTAATGCTCGTTCTTGCCTTAACTACGAAGAAAAACGACAACGCTTTACACATTATGCGTGCCGAATCAACAGGACCTATCGTAGATAAGTTAGTTCCCCGTTCAAAAACTTCCGCAACCATACTTTACTCAATTTATATCGGTCTTACCGCTTTAATGGCAATACTTCTTACCTTTGGCGATATGAATATTTTTGAAAGTATTATTCACGCACTCGCAACCGCCGGTACGGGTGGTTTCGGTATTAAACCGGACAGCGTTACGAGTTACAGTGCTTACTCTCAATGGGTTATAGCCGTATTCATGATGCTTTACGGCGTAAACTTCAACATTTATTACTTAATTTTAGTAGGCAAATTCAAATCTGCTTTCAAAAGTAAAGAACTTTTAACATATCTTTTGCTTACCGTTTGTTCGGTTGTAATTATAGCGTTAAACATTTATTCAATCTATCAAAACTTTGCGGAAGTATTAAGAGTTTCCTTCTTCCAAGTAACTTCAATAATGTCAACTACCGGTTTCTCAACCGCCGACTTTGACACTTGGAATACTACCGCAAAAAGCGTACTTTTTATACTTATGTTCATAGGTGGTTCGGCAGGTTCTACTGCGGGCGGATTTAAAGTTGCAAGGGTTATGATTTTATTCAAGAAAAGCCGTTTGGAAATCAAGCGTATGCTTAACCCGAAAATCATTGAAACGGCAACTTTTGAAGGAAAACCTATTGATAATAAAATCTTAAACGGCGTTACTTCTTATTTCTCTTTGTATATGATTATTTTAGGAATAAGTATCGTAATTTTATCGTTTAGCGGTTTTGACTTTGAAACGAATATATCGGCAGTGGTATCTTGTTTTAACAACATAGGTCCTGCGTTCTCAAAGGTAGGTCCTACTTGCACTTATTACGATTACGCACCTTTCTTCAAGTACTTTTTATCACTTTTAATGTTACTTGGAAGACTTGAAATTTACCCGATATTATTTGCACTTTCTCCGTCCGTTTGGATTAAAAAATAAAACTTAAAAATAAAAATCCACGGGTGAACCCGTGGTTTTTCAATTTAGGGTAAAACCCTTTGTTCTAGCAACGCATAAAATGCGTAGTCCACACGCAAATTGCAAATCATTTTTTCTTTTTACTGAACGGATCTACCGTTTCTTGCAT
>JAZRVG010000056.1:0-18263 GCA_045599025.1 Christensenellaceae bacterium
TTTTTTAGGGTGCGTTATCGCCTTAATTCTTTGGTGGAGCGACTTTATAAGAAAGGTATTAGAACCGTATATTGTTGTACTTAACAGTTTACCTAAAATTGCACTCGGCCCTATTATTATAGTTTGGTTTGGAGCGGACACGAAATCAATAGTTTTTATGGCTATAATTATTACAGTTATAGTAACCGTAATTACTATGGAAAACGGATTTTTGGCAACCGACAAAAACAAGATTAAACTTTTAAAAACGCTCGGTGCTAATAAGTTCCAAATTCTAACTAAACTTGTTCTACCCTTTTCACTACCAACGTTTATTTCCTGTTTAAAAATTAACGTAGGTATGGCGTGGATAGGCTCAATTATGGGAGAATATCTCGTTTCTAAACAAGGTATCGGTTACCTTATAGTTTACGGTGGGCAAGTGTTTAAATTAGATTTAGTTATGGCGTCAACCGTTATTCTTTGCGTTTTAGCAGGGCTAATGTACGGCTTGGTTGTTTTAATTGAAAAAATATTCGTAAAAAAAGTATAAAATAAAGGCTTACCTTTGGTAAGCCTTTAAAATTTATTCCGTTGTGGCGATTTCGCTTTGAATTTTAGTGTTTGTATTTTTTAAATCTTCAATTATTTCTTTAATTTGCTTAATATTTTTAAGTTTTGCGTTAAAGAATTTTGCAAAATCTCGCCTACTTCTTATTTCTTTTACTTTGGAATATTCAAAAATAACTGCGGAAAGAGAATTTATATCTTCTAAAAGTTCGTAATTTTCTATTACTAAAATATCTTCGTTAAAGAAAAACAAACCGTTTAGTTCTTCGCAAGTATCTCTAATAACTGTAAGTTCGCTTTCAACCGAAACAAGCCTTGAATATAGATTTGCATACGCTTTTAAAAATACGCTTGCAGTTTTACCTTTTAATTGAACTTTTAATATATCAACTTGTTTGAAAATTCCGTCAAAAACTATATTTAACTTTCCCGAATAACCGTTTAAAACAATATCGTATATCATTAAATTTTTAATAGTATGAAATAAATTCGCACTTAAAAAATATTCTTTATAATATTCTAATTTAACGTTAAAAGGTAATTTTTTAATTGCGTTAAAGGCAAGTTCTTGATTTGAGTAAGAACGGGTTTCAAACATCGTTTCAGACAGTTCAATAAGCGTTAAAAATTCTTCTTCGGTTAAAAACTCTTTACTAATATATTCCTTTAATTCCGTTGTTATTCCGCTTATATAATTATACGGAATAGAAAATGTATAATTTAACTTTTGAACACGTTTTTTATTTTTAGAATTTTCTATAAAATTTAAGTAAAAAAGCGGAATTTTAGATTTTGTTAACCTAAAATATTTTAAAAAAAGTTTTTCCGCATTATCATATTTTTTAAGGTTAAATTCCGTTATTGCAAGTAGTTGAATTACCGACAAGTCGTAAGGGTTATTTTTTAAATACTTATAGCCGTATTCTTCCGCTTGAATATAACAATCGGTTTCGCAAAATATCATAAATGCCTTGCTTAAATCTTCGCTTTCACTATAAAAATCAATCTTTAAAAGTTGAGATAAAAGTTCGTTTACTTTTTCCTTATTTTCCGCATGATTATACATACTTATTGCGTTGCATAAAGTTACTAAATCGTTAGGATTGTTTTCTACTGCAAGAGATATAGTTTTTAAACTGTTTTCTTTATCTTCATTAAAAAAATACGCTATCGCTTTTTGAATTAAACCGTCTTGATAATACTTTGAATTTTTAGGAATTATTTCCAACTTTTGAATTGCTAAATCGGAATTTCCGTCTTTTATATCTTCGGTTACTTCGTTAAGTAGTTTCGTAAAGTCGGCTTTTTCGTAAGGATAAGCCAAATAAAAATCTTTTGATTTATCGGTAATTTCGTTAAAAAACTCCGCACCTATTTCGTTATATTTAAGTATTGTAGTTTTACTTATTTTTAATTGTAAGTGAAAATAATAACCTGCTAAATCGTTATCGCCGAGTTTATAGTAAGAAGCCCCTAAACCGTTATAACCAACCGCTTTTTGCGTGCCTTCTTCGTTTAGGTATTTAAACCAAAATTCTATTGATTTTTCGTATAACTTCATATCAAAATAAAGGTCCGCAATTATTTTAAAAACTTTTTGTTTTTTTACTCCGTTTTCTTGCATTCTGTACGCAACCGACAAAGCACCTTCCAAATCGTTTTTAGCGAGCCTTCTTTCAAGCAAAATATTAAGATTTTTTTCGTTATACTCTAATTTTTTTACTTCTTGCATTTTTCTTTATTATTTAAAAAGTTCTTCTATATCTTTTTCCGAATAAGTATATTTTTTATCGCAATAATGACACTCTACTTTTACTTCCCCTTGCTCTTTTATTATATTTTCAAGTTCGGTTTTGCCAAGCGTTATCAAAACGCCGTCTATATAGTCTTTACTGCATATACACTTATATTGTGCATTTCTTTCGTAAAATTTGTATTCGCTAAAATATTCTTTAATAATTCCTTCGGCGGTAAGTTCACTCATTTTTTTACTTATATCACCGAAATTCATTATAAGTTCTTCTGCTTTTTTAACAGTTTCCTCATCGCAAAACGGCAAGGTTTGCATTATTAAACCGCCCGCACATAAACAAACGCCTTTCGTACTCGTTAGTACGCCTAACGCCATTGCCGTAGGCTCTTGCTCCGAAACTGCATAATAATAGGAAAAATCTTCGGCAAGTTCTCCGCTTACTATTTTTGAAGTTCCAACGTACGGCTCTTTAATGCCTGTTCTAACAACCGTAATTTTACCTTCCGTTCCTACGCATTTTCTTACGTCAAGTTTACCTTTTTCATTCAAGGGAAATTCTACGCTTGGATTATCAATGTAGCCACGAACGTTTAAATCACTATCCGCACTTGCGATAATATGTCCGCCTGCTCCGTTTCCCGAAACGGTAACCGACAGTCTATCGCCTTCGTTTTTAAGGTTTGAAGCCATAAAAAGCGTTGCAGTTAAAGTCCTTCCGAGTGCTGCGGAAGTTAAAGGTGTTAAATTATGATATTTTATTGCTTGATTAACGATATCGGTACTGTCAATGAGCGTTAACGATACTTTATCGTCAAAAATTAAGGTTTTATATACTTTTGACATGGTTAGTTTAATTTGCAAACGTATAAAATTCTATCGGTATTTTCCTCAATTTTTCCGCCGTTTGCGTTAGTTTTTTCTAAAACTGTAAAATTTAATTCTTTTAAAATGCCGTCAATTTCACTTTCGGTATGAATATACTCCGTTTGAGTTTCATCGTATCTTTTATAGCCGTTTTCTTGCTTTTCAAAAAAGGTTAAAGTAAAATCAACCGAATTTTCGTTTAATGTGTTAAACCAAATATACGATACGTCTTCCGAATTATCGCAAAATACATTATTTGCCAACACGTTTTTAAGTTTATACTCGCTTGAATAATCAAAAATAAGTATTCCGCCCTTTTTTAAACATTTTTTAAAGGACGTAAAACATTTTTTTAAATTTTCTTTCGTAACGTAGTTTATACCGTCGTTTATACAAGTTATAAATGACAATTTTTCAAAAGATTTGAGCGTTACGACGTCTTGTTTCATATAAGGTATATTCAAATGCATTTTTATTGCGTTTTGCTCTGCAACGGCAAGCATTTCTTCACTTATATCAATGCCAGTAACGTTATAACCTTCTTTTTTTATTTTTTCGGTTACTATTCCGCTCCCCGAACAACAATCAAAGCCCGTTTTTCCGCTTGTATATTTTTTAAGTAGAGAAACTATATAACTTGTCCAGTTATCGTAATTACTGTCGTATATGATTTTATCGTAAAATTTTGATAAGACTTCGTAATTTTTATTCATTATTTTTTATCGCTTGTACTATTATCTTCTTCGCTATCTAAATCCATAAAGGTTTTTATGGTTTCTTCACGAGATTTATAATCGTCTTTATGTTCTTCGGCGTATCTGTCACTGTCTTCAATCATACGCTTTTTGCTCTCTTCAAGTTTGATAAGGTCGGCTCTTGAATAAGATTCGGGCAAAATTGCTATTTCTACGTCGTAATCCGTAACCGGCTTAACGGGTTTGGTAGTAAAGGACGGTTTTTTATAGTCAAAGTTTTCGGTTTCGTTAGATACGGTGTTTTTCTTATAAATACCACGGTATTTTTTAGCACCTGCTACTTTATCGTTAATAAATTCGTCAAATACCCATTGAGAATAGTTGGTTAAAACAAGCGTTGCAAATGAAAGAGAGAAGAATATTATTAAAATTACACCGATTGAGAATAAGAAATTCGTCATTCTAATCAAAAGCAAATACATTGGAAGGAAACTGAATAAAACGAAGAAAGCGTTTATAGGAAGTAAACCTATCGTCAATATTAAACTGTTTCTTATGCGTTTTATTAAGTTTAATTCGTAAGTAACGCCCATTGTTAATTGGAATACGTACATCATAATAAATAAAGCAATAAACACGTAAGTTACCACTTTAAATATCGTTAATAAAGTAGTATGATTCGGGTCCACGGCTATTCTGTAATTTGTTACGTCAACGGAAAGATAACTTATTCCTAAAAAGAATAAAAATACCAACGTTGAAGAAAGTACGGTTTTGTAGTTCTTTTTAACGCCCGTCCAAAAGTCCGAAACAACGAAAACGCCTTCCGTCCAAACCATATTACGCATAACGTAAAATCCGCCTGCCAAACCAATGGAATAATAGAAAGATAAAATTATCAATAATACGAAAATAATTAAATCTGCCGTAAGTTCAATATTTTCACTTATTCCCGATATGAAAGGATAAACGGGATAACCTATTCCTAAATTTTGAGAAAACGGTGAATCGGTTGCCATAAATTCTATTGCAAACGACCTTAAAATAAATACTAAAAATATCGGAAACAAGAATAAAAGCATTAAAAGATTGACTTTTATTATTTTACCGAGATTAGTTTTAATTAAATCCCAACCTAAACTCCAACGGTTTGTAGGTAAAGTACTTCTTGCATAGTCTTCACTTCTTTCCGGTCCTTCAACTAATCTTTTAAAAATTCCTTTTTTTTGTTTTGCCATAATTTCACCTTTTTAAAAAATTTTAGCCGAATTTTAAAAATTACTTAATATCCGTAAATTCGGCGTAGTCATACGAATATAAATATAATATACTATTTATCAAATTTTTTCAATCGTTTTAGCGTTTTTAAAATTATAATTTTAATTTATTACGCTTTTTAAACGAATTTTTGGCATTTGCCGTTAGGTTTTTATGAAAAATTGTTTATTTGAAGGTGTTGGAACGGCACTAATAACTCCTTTCAAAAACGGAAAAGTTGATTACGTTGCATTTAAAAATTTAATAGAACGACAAATTATAAACGGCATTTCTTCTTTAATAATTCTTGGAACAACGGGAGAGCCGAGTTTACTCACTTATTACGAATATGAAAAAATATGTAATTTTTGCGTTGAAACGGTTAACAAAAGAGTTCCGGTAATAATAGGCGTAGGTTCAAACTCAACGGAAATAGCAGTTAAAAAATCTTTAATAGCAAAAAAGGCTTGTGCGGACGGATTACTTGCAGTTACGCCCTATTATAGCAAATGCACAAAAACGGGAATAATAAAACATTATAGTGAAATTACCGAAAAGAGTTGTTTAAAAACAATTTTATACAACGTGCCGAAAAGAACGGGATTTAATCTTACTCCTAATATTTTAGAAAAACTTTTAAACAACGACTTAATAGTTGGAATTAAAGAAGCGTCGGGAGATATTAAACAAATAAAAGAAGTTGCTAATCTTATTAAAGATAAAATAGCACTTTATAGCGGTGACGACTATTTAAATTTGAAAATTTACTCGCTCGGAGGAATCGGTGCTATTTCGGTTACGTCAAATCTTTTGCCAAAAACCGTTTCGGAAGTTTATAAATTTTATTCTACTAAAAAATACAAAAGTGCCACGAAATTGCAAAACAGTTTAAAAGAAATAAATAAAGCGTTATTTTTAGAAGTAAACCCCGTTCCTATAAAATTTGCTTTGGAAGAACTTAAACTTATTTCGGGAGAAATCAGACTACCTTTAACAAGGCTTGAAAATACAAATCAAGAGTATTTAAAAAGCGTATTAAAAAATTACGAAAAGGAGATTTTATGCCAACTTTAATAGTTTCCGGTGCTAACGGAAAAATGGGAAAAGAAATTGTAAATTTATCAAGTTTTTACGGTTACGACAACGTTTTAAAAGTTGACGAATTTTATATAAACACTAATTGTTCAAACGATATAAAATATTGTATATTTTGCGATAAATTCAAAGAATTTGAAAGTTTTTCTATTTTAGAAAAAACAAATATCAAAGCCGATTGCATTATAGATTTTTCTTCAAACGAAGGAACGGAATTAGCAGTTAATTATGCTATAAAAAGTAGCACTCCTATAATAATAGGGACAACGAATTTATCAAAAAATACAGTTGATTTAATAAAAAAAGCAAGCGAAAAAATACCCGTTTGTTTATCAACCAACTACTCTATTTTTATAAATTCTTTACTTAAAAATTTAACTAAAATATACAATGATTGCTCCCCCGAAAAGTCGGTAATAATTGAAACACACCACGAAAATAAAAAAGATATACCTTCTGGAACAAGTATATCTTTAAACGAAAAATTAGACTCTAACGCCGAAATTTATTCAATTCGAGCAAGTAACGTTTTTGGAATTCACGATATAATTTTTTACGGCAAAGACGAAATTTTAGAGATTAAACATACTGCAAATTCAAAAAAAATATTTGCGGAAGGCGCATTGAAAATTTCTAAATTATTAAAAAATAAACAACCTAATCTATATTCAAGCACCGATTTTTAGCACAAAAAAAGCGTTTAATTATAAACGCTTTTTATATTTATTTATTATCTATACCGAGTTCTTTACCTTCGTACATATAATCAAACCATTTAAAGTTTTTATAAGTGTTTACGTGAAGTCTGTGCATTTCTTCAACCAAAAGATAAATATAACCTACCGAACGCCTTTCTTGCGGGAAAATATCAAAATATTCTCCGTTTACATACAAGTTAAAATACGATGCGTCAAGTTCGGTAATTAAAGTGTATAAATATTTATAATCTAAATCAAATTTATACTCTTCACCGTAACGAGTGCCGACGTAATGCATTCCTTTATGGTCAACAGTAAGCGTGCCTTCGCCCGTTATTTCGGAAGTTTTATAATCTTTAAGATATTCGTATTTAGGTAAATTACCTATTTTAACCTTTTCCTCGTATTTATATTCGGGATTTTTACGAATTTCGTCTATAATATGTAATCTTTCGTTTTCTACCCATACAGACGGGCTTTCGGGTATAACGCAACTGTCGTCAAATTTATGAAAATCGTAATAATCGTCCATAGTTGCACCGTTTCCACATTTTTTACATTTGATTGTATCGCCTACGCCTTCCATAGAAAACTCTTCACCGCATCTTGGACATTTATAGCAAAAATCTTCAAGTCTTTCACAAATTCTTCCGTGAGTTTCCCACTTAATTCGTTTTTCTTTTTGCCAAGCGTAATCGTCGTGTTTAAACTTTTCGTTTATTATATCTTCAATTTCGTTTGCCGTTTTTTCTTTTAAATCTTCCACGGAAAAAAGTTTAGTCATTGTACAATAAGTTTTTCCGTACCTTTCGTCTAAACAAACCTTTGTGTTTTGAAGATATTCGCCTTCAAGTTTACAAAAATATACGGGTACTGCAAAATGTTTAAGCATTTTGCCCGTGCCTACGACAATAGGTTTATTATTGCCGTAATTTGAACATAAACCTTCGGGTGCAAACGCTACGCAACCGCCTTTTTTAAGTATGGTTGACATTCCTTTTATAGATTGAACTTCGCTTATATACTGTTTTTTTGGAATAACGTTATTCATTTTGAAAGCAAAATGCAAGTGCGACCTAAAAAATTCGTTATACGCTGCAAGCATATTAAACCTTCTTGGATAAGT
This sequence comes from Christensenellaceae bacterium, assembly GCA_045599025.1. GTDB lineage: Bacteria > Bacillota > Clostridia > Christensenellales > Borkfalkiaceae > HGM11412. Next base: position 8,038 of record JAZRVG010000056.1, read on the forward strand.
TGCCCCTAAAATATAAGAGTGGTCTATTCTTGACAAGTGGTTAAAGATTACAATACAAGGTCCGTCACAATCGTTTATATCGTCAATAATGTTGTATTCAACGTTGTATTTTTTAGATACAAAGTTAATCATTACGGTTTTATATATAAAATAAAAGAATTTATTCGTTATCTTATATTTACGTTTTGAAAGTTTTTGCTGTAAAGTTTGCTTTTCCATCGTTTACCCCTTTCGTACGATTTTAACATAATATAAAAAATTAGTCAAACGTATATACGCCTACTACCTTTTTACCCCTTTGTAAAAAAGTGCCAAAGTTCCAACTCCGGAGTGCGTTCCTATAACGCTACCTATATAATTTACTACTATTTTAATATTTTCAAAAGAAGATTTGATTAAAGATATTAAATATTTTACGTCTTCAATACAATCTCCGTGACTTATAAAAACGGGATCTTTTCCCTTTAAAGCGTTATTTTTTAAAAATTTATCAAATAATGCTCTAATTGCCTTTTTACGACCTAAACATTTTCCAACAACCGTTAAATATCCTTCGTTATCAACGTGAAGTACTGGCTTTATTTGGAGCATAGTTCCTATAACTGCCGTAGAAGTGGAAATTCTACCGCCCCTACGCAAATGAAACAAATTATCTACGGTAAATTCGTGGCAAATTTTTAATTTTAAATCGTTTATATACTTATAAGTTTCTTCTATACTTGCACCGCTATTAGCCATATTTACGGCGTAATCTACAAGCAAACCTTCACCCATAGACGCACAAAGAGAATCTATTACGTAAATTTTTCTATCCGTATATTGAAGTTTTAACTCTTTACATGCAAGCATAAAACTGCCTGCCGTTCCCGATAAACCCGAAGAAAATATTATTGCAAGAACGTCTTTACCCTTTTTTAAAATCTCTTCTAAATGAAATTTTGCTATTTCGGGAGTTATTTGAAAAGTGGTTGGAATAGCACCTTCTCGCAATTCGTTATAGAAAAAATTGATATCCATTTCTTTTCCGTGTTCACCACCGTAAGTTTCTCCGTTCAATACACAACCGAGTTGAACGCACGTAACGTTGTTTTGAATAAAATATTCCTTTGGTAAGTCTGTTGCCGAATCAGTTAAAATTTCAAAATTTCTTAACATATCTTTTACTCCTATAATAATTATTTTATCCCAAAATTAACGATATATTAAGCAATTTTACTTTTTAATATTTAAATTTACACATGCACAATAAATAAACTTTGTATAAATCTTAATTTTTACGAAACTTCACGCAATAAAAAATTTGAAATTTTTTGGACGACGGGAATTTGGCTTTCGCCAAGAATAACGCTATCGCTTATTGCGAACCGTTTTGTTTTTAAGTTTAATTATAGTTTAACTTACTTTAACAAAACGGTCCTTACCCGAAACATTACTTAAAAACCCCGATATGGAAAAATCCATATCGGGGTTTTTGGAGCGGACGACGGGAATCGGACCCGCAACCGAGGCTTGGGAAGCATCTATTTTACCACTAAACTACATCCGCATATTATTATATTACCAAATTGTATATTAAATGTCAATAATTTGTAAGCACCGCCCGTTTTAAGCGGTGCTTACTTTTTTATTTTAACATTGTTTAATAAGTCTTATATAAAACTCAACCGAACTGTATAAAGTTTCTAATCTTATATGTTCGTTATTTCCGTGAATAGTTGCTCTTTCTTCACTCGTTAAGTCCATAGCCGAAAAACGGTAAACTCTATCGCTTATCGGGCTATAATGACGACTGTCACTACATTGTACCATTAAATACGGAGAAACCAAACAACCTTTCCAAGTTGATGCAACGGCGTTTGCAACTCTTTCCCAGCCTTCTACGTCCGTTCTTGAAATTCTACTCGGTTCCATACCCCTTAAACACGTTATTTGAACGTTTTCGTCCTTTACGGTATCTTTAAGGTATTTTAACGCTCCGTCCATATTATCAAGCGGATTTAAACGTATATTTGATACCATTGTAGCCTCGGGCGGTATTACGTTTGACGCAGAACTTCCGTTCATTTGCGTAAAGGCAACCGTCGTTCTTAAAAGTGCGTTCATTTCGCCACCACTCTTTTTGGCAAGCATATTGAGTACGCCTTTAAAACACCAAAGGTTTGCAAATATCATTTTATATACGAAACTTGAACGCCTTCCAAGTGTATCAAACATTTCGGCAACGGGTTTGGTTATATGCATTTTAAACGGATTATTTTCAATATTAGTACAAGCGTTAGAAAGTATTCCAACCGGTGTATGCGGTTTTGGTGCAGATGCGTGACCACCGTTTGATTTGCACTTATATTCAATATCCATCATGCCTTTTTCGGCTATACCGATAAGTCCGCATTGCTCGCTAACTCCGGGGAATATATCTTTAACGACTGCTCCGCCTTCGTCAATTACCATGGAAAGTTCTAAACCCTGCTCTTTAAAATATTCAACGATTTTTACCGCACCTATACCGTTAATTTCTTCTCCGCCCGAAAAAGCAAAATAAATATCGTTTTCTGGTACGAAACCTTGTTCAATTAAAGTTTCCGCCGAAGTTAATACTCCGTTAAAGGTTACTTTTGTATCAAGAGTTCCACGTCCCCATACGGAGCCGTCTTTAATTTCCGCACCGAAAGGATCAACGCTCCAACCTTCTTCGTTCACGGGAACAACGTCGTAGTGAGCCATTAAAACAGACGGTTTGCCAACGGTTTTTCCTTTCCACCTAAAAAGCAACGCTCTACCTTCAAAGGTTTTTAATTCGCAAGTTTTATATACGTTCGGAAAAAGATTTGGAAGTAAATCAATAAGTTTTTGAAATTCTTTTTCGTCTTCAAGCGATTCGTCTCGGTTTGAAACCGTTTTACACCTTACGAGTTGTTGCAAATTGGAAACTGCTTTTTCTTTATCAAAAACAACTTCTTCATTTTGAACTTTAATATTGTCCTTTGGTTTAAAAGCCAAAGTCCTAATTAAAATAATTGCTAAAAACAATAAAATTATTCCGCCTAATACGGAAAAAATTATTCCTACTAATCCCATATTTTCCCCTTAAATTAAACCTTTTTTATACATTATTCTTGCTACGGCAATGGTAAATACAACGCCTACGGGAACCATAATTCCTACCGTTGAAGAATTGAGTGCCGGAACTGCAATAAACAATATAAGCATTAAAATTACCGGTGGAATTGCAAGTTTTACGTTTTTGGAAATGAATACTACTGCTAAACCGCCGAATAATGCCGGTAACATTTGTTTAAACGCACTGTCTAATGCGGGATTTTGTAAAATTGGCGTAAGCGGAGTTATTAAAATAACGCCGATAATGATAATTACTGTCGTTACGATACTTGAAACTGCGATAGATATTGTTGAAACAATTTCGCCTTCTTCGCTTGACGCTTTATAACCCGATTTTTCAAGTGCGTCAAGAGCGCAAGGAAGTTTTAAGTTTGAAATGTTACCCGTTACGAACGATAAGTACGAACCGCCTGCTCCAAGCATTGGAATATAGGTAAATACTTCAATTACGCCTACTGCCCAGTACATTGGTGCAGTTGCTATTAAACCTTTTAAAAGCGGTCCCCACTTTGGCATAACTCCGTATATTGCCATTATTACAACGGGAAAAAGTACGATTACGAATAATAAGATTAAACCCCAAATTCTACCGTTACGGTGAACTTCGTCAAGATAAGTTAAATTCTTTGGTTCTTTCATAACTTCTACCCCCTTAACCTAACCACGCCGTAAACGGAATTGCGGTCGCCATACCTACGATTAAACTTATAGGTAAAGCATAGTCGGTTATCCATCTTTTGTGAGTTTTCTTTGATAAAATTCCAAGTCCTGCCATAATAATTGCAGATACAATCATTACGCATACGGGAATTAATCCGCTCGTTCTTGAAACGCCTAATTCGGCAAGTTTTTCGGAACTTGCAAATAAATTGGTAACGTCGCAGAATACGTAACCTAAAAATGCGGAAATCATACCTAAAAACATTGCGTCGTTTAAAATAGAACTCCACTTTTTATCTTTGTTTTCAAGTTTGATAAGACCGCCTTGTATTTTCTTCGTGAGAAGCGGAACTAATATTAAGCCAACGATTATACCTATCGTCATTACCCATAAAATAGTTACGAAATCGGAAGCATCGGAAACCAAAACGTCGGAAGACAAACCGAGTGGTCCTTGTGCGTTTGCTGCGGCTATCGTTTCATACGAAAGCGAACCGATAATTGATAAACGCAACCACGGAAGCGGTGTTCCTAAACTTCTTGAAAGAACGATTACGCCCGCTAAAATGGACACTGCCGGTGCTATTGTGAAAATAGCCGACGAAATAATCGTCTTTTTTATCGTTTCTTTCGGCATATTTATTTGTTTTGCACGTTTAAGTGCTTTTATAAGGAAAAATACCGATTGAGCAACGACAACTAAAATTATAATGCCTACGATTATATACAAAATCGGACTGTTTGCATTAAATTCCATTATTGTTTCTCCTTTGTGTTAAAAAATATTTATAACGCTAATAACGTTTTCTTTACTTAAACCGTTTTTATTTAGTTGACCTTCTACGGTTGCGTGCGGAATAAATTCATTATTTAACGCTAAATTTTTTATTTTTGCATTTATGCCGTTATTCATAAAATAACTGCTTACACTTTCGCCGAAACCGCCACGAGATACGTTTTCTTCCAAAGTGATAACATTATAACCCGACAACCCGTTCAAAATATCTTTATCAAGCGGTTTTACCGTTCTTGCATTGATTATTTTAAGTGAATTATTAAAGTTTTTATTTACTTCTATTGCAAGATTTACCATTCTTGGTCCAACTGCTAAAATTGCAAAATTTTTAGTACCTTTTTCCAAAACTTCCCACGATAACGAGTTATCAAAATTACTTTCGTTTATTACGTTTACAATTCCGTTTGGATACCTTATCGCAACGGGTTTATTTAGTTTTAAAGCAACTTTTAACATTTTATTAAACTCGTTTACGTCTTTCGGGGATAAAACCGTTAAATTGGGAATATGGCTTAAATACGATAAATCAAATGCACCTTGATGTGTTTTTCCGTCGCTACCGACAACGCCTGCTCTATCAATACAAAATACGACGGGCAAATTTTCTATACAAATATCGTTTACTATTTGGTCGTAGGAGCGTTGCAAAAAGGTTGAATATATAAACACAATCGGTTTTAAACCGCCCTTTGACAGTCCGCCGGCAAACGTTACGGCGTGTTCTTCGCAAATGCCTAAATCGGCAAAATTTTCTTTATGGTTTTTTGCAAAATCGGTTAAACCTACCCCGTCGGTCATTCCTGCGGTTATTGCAAAAATTTTATCGTTTTCTTTATATATTTCTTCTAAAATAGGACTAACAGCATTAGAAAAACTGTTAAAAGATACTTTCATATCTTTTGATACGCCGTGATATTTTGTTGAATCGTTTTCGGCGTTGGCGTTTCCTTTACCCTTAATCGTTTTAACGTGCAAAAGTGAGGGAATTTGGCTTTCTTTTAAGTCGGTTAAAACTCTTATTAAAGTTTTAAGGTCGTGCCCGTTAAACACGCCTGCGTATTTTAAACCTACGCTATCGGCAATAGTGTTAGCGGAAAAAGCACGCTTTAAAAATCTTTTAAACCTTTTTAAAATTTTTCCGATAAAGCATTTTCCTATGGTTTTTGATAAAAACGCATTAAATTTTTTATAACGCTTTTTTACCGTTACTTTTGATATTACTTTATATAGTCCGTTATTGTTTTTATTTATGGACATTCCGTTATCGTTTAAAATAACGATAAACTTTTCTGGTTTTACCTCGCTTGAAGTTATAGCTTCTAAATTTTCGCCGTTAAAAAGCGATGCGTCGCCTACTAAATTTATAACGAAATAATCGTCCTTAACCCTATCACGTGCGTAGGCGTAACCTAACCCTGCGGAAATTGAATTACCCGAATGCCCTGCCGTGAAAAAGTCATATTCGCTTTCACTCGGATCGGGAAAACCGCTTAAACCGTTTTCTTTACGGATAGTTGAAAACCTGTCTAACCTACCAGTTAAAAGTTTATGAGCGTAAGACTGATGACCTACGTCAAAAATAATTTTATCTTTCTTAAAATCAAATACGTAATGAAGGGCTACGGTTAATTCTACCGAACCTAAATTGGAAGACAAATGCCCACCGTTACTTTCAACTACGCTTACGATTCTTTCCCTTATTTCTTTACATAGTAAATTTAATTCTTTAATATTAAGTTGTTTAATACTTAAACCGTCGTTTATTTTTTCAAGATACATAGTAATATTATATAAAATATTAAAAAATTATTTTACACCTTTATATTTTACCAAAATATATTAAATAAATCAATACATTAACTAAAAAAAACCGCCTAAAAAGGCGGTTTTTAACGTGTTTTTATTATTTATTTAAAAGGTCTGCGATAGATACGCCCGAAGTAGTATCTTCTGTCCAGCCGTGAAGTTCTTCATCGGCATCATCCTTTTTAGCTTTCTTTTCTTTCTTATCTTCTTCTTTTTCTTCCTTTTTAGGTGCTTCAATTAAAGCCTTGATAGAAAGATTCATTTTTTCCTTTTCAGGAGCGATAGATAAGATTTTAGCAGTAACTTCGTCGCCAACCTTTAAAGCCGTTGCAGGATTTTCAAGGAATTCGTGAGAGATTTGAGATACGTGAACGAGACCGTCAATACCTTTTTCAACTTCAACGAAAGCACCGAAAGGAACGATTCTTACTACCTTACCGGTAATAACGTCGTTTACTGCGTATTTAGTAGCAACTAAATCCCACGGTTTCGGTTGTAATTGTTTGTAGCCGATAGAAACTTTTTTGTTTTCTTTATCAACTTTTAATACAACGAAATCGTATTCTTTACCGATTTCAAGAACTTCGTTAGGATTTTTAACGTTAGTCCAAGAAAGGTCGCTAATATGTGCTAAACAGTCAAATCCGTTAACAACTACGAAAGCACCGAATTGTGCAAATCTGGCAACTGTTCCAGTAACAACGTCGTTTTCGGCGATAGATGCGAAGAAAGCGTCTTCTTTTGCTTGTTTTTCAGCGTCTCTTGCTGCTTTTTCTGCTTCCAAAATAACTTTTTGAGAAGCAACTACTTCTTTCTTTCTCGGTGTGCATTCAACTTTTAATGCTTTGCATCTTAAAGTTTTGCCAACGTATTTAGTAAGGTCGGAAACGAAACCGATTTTGATTTCTCTTGCAGGAACGAAGATATCAAATCCTTCAAATTTACCAACTAAACCACCCTTGTTAGATGCGGTTACGGTAAAGTTAAATATTTCGCCGTCGTTAAGTTTTTGAGCGAATTCTTCTTCTTTCTTTAAACGTGCGATTTGTTTTTGAGAAAGTACGAGATGCGGTTTGGTTGCCATTACGATAACTTCAATTTCATCACCGATATTGTATGCGTTTTTATCGTATTCTTCAGTTGAAAGTTCTTCTTTTGGAAGAGTTACGTCCGTTTTGCCGTCAAAGTAAACTTTTAAGCCGTCGTCACCAACTTGCGAAATGATTACTGCAATCTTCTGTCCTTTTTTAAGATTTTGCTTTTCATCAAGCAAAGCAACAGCTTGTTCCATTGAATTTACTTCTTTTTCTTCCATAGTTAAGAAAACCTCCATTGCTTGTTCTTGCGGTGTGGAAGCACCACAGACAATACCTACGCTTTTATAGCGATTTAAAATTTTATAATCAAGCCCTTTGGGCGTTGAAACTAAATAAACGTTTTTGCAATTTTTTTTGCAAACTTCGTAAAGTTCTTTGGTGTTTGAACTGTTAGTTCCACCTATTACTATTATCGCTTCACACTTTTTTGAAAGTGTTTCCGCTTCAACTCTACGCTCTAATGTAGTATAACAAATTGTTTTAAAAACTTCAACTGTTTTTAAGCCATAATTTGCGATTATTTTTAAAATTTTATCAAATTTATCGTTTGAAGCCGTTGTTTGAGCAACTACGCATAATTTTTCGTATTTTGTCAAATCAAAATTGAAATTTTCGTCTTCTAAAATTATAGCGGAATTCTCACACCAACCGTTTAACCCGATTACTTCCGGATGATTGGCTTTTCCTACTATTACTATTTGATAACCTTTACCATAATACTCTTCTACGATTTTTTGAGTTTTACACACGAAAGGACAAGTATAATTTAATACTTTAATTCCTTTATTTTCTATTTCTTTTAAAGTGTTTTTGCCTACGCCGTGAGAACGGATTATAACGCTTTCGGTATCAATTTCTTCAACCGAATTAACCGTTTTTACGCCCTTTTTCTCTATTTCAACTAAAACACTTTCGTTGTGTATAACTTCACCTAAAACGCAAGTGGTTTTTCCGTTGCTGTTCATAACGGCGTCAACCGCCCGTTTTACACCTACGCAAAAACCTGCGTGCTTTGAGATTATAACTCTCATTTTTTACCTTTTTTTGATTTTATTTCGTCAACCTTTTCAAAAAGTTCTTGTTGCAATCTTTTCATTTCGTTTGCTAAAATTTCGGCACATTCACTTGATATTTCGTCGTATTTTACTCCGTAATATTTTGAAAAATCAAGCGGTTTTCCTACGATTGCGTAGTTTTTCTTGAAGAATTTAAGTCTATCGTAAATAATTATAGGCGTTATTGTTGCTTGACCTTTTATTGCAAAAAATGTTGCACCTTGCTTTATTTGTTGCAAGTCGTTAGTTTCAAAATTTCTTCTTCCTTCGGGGAAAATTGCTAAACGCTTATTTGCTTTTAACACTCCTAACGCACTTTTTATCGTAGATAAAGACGGCTTATCTCTATCAAGCGGAATTGCTCCTAACGAAGATATCAATTTACCGAATAATTTTTTGTCCCACCACTCTTTTTTTGCTAAAAATGCGGTTTTATTTGGAAATAACGCCCCAACGACTAAAACGTCCGCTTTGCCTAAATGGTTACAAGTTACAATGCTCTTTCCTTTCTTTATTCTGTTTTCTTTACCGAAAATTTTAACGGGATAAAAGATTTTATAAAATAATACTCCAAGCGGTCTTATAAGCCAGTATAACATAATTTTCTCCTTACTTTATATAAGATAAAATGGTATTTAAAACTTCTTCTATGGTCATATTTGACGTATCAACTAAAATTGCGTCACTTGCTTGTTTTAAGGGAGCAAATTCTCTGTGAGAATCGTTATAATCTCTTTGCTCCATTTCTTTTTTAAGTTCCGCAATATCTACCTTTTGACCACGCTCTAAAAGTTCTTTGTATCTACGCTCCGTTCTCGTATCTATTGATGCGGTTACGAAAAATTTATATTTTGCGTTAGGCAAAACGTTAGTTCCTATATCTCTACCGTCTAATACGCAATTAGTAGAACTTGCAATTTGCCTTTGAAGGTCAACTAATTTTTTTCTTACGGAAGGATGAGCGGAAATGTCCGACGCTTTCATTGATATTACGTTTTCACGAATTTCTTTTGACACGTCTTCGTTATCTAAAAACGTTCTTTGGCTACCGTTAAAATAATCAACTTTTACGTTAACGCTATCAATAAATTTATCAACTTGCTCTCTATTTTTACAATCAACGTTAAGCCTATGTGCTTTTAACGCACACGCTCTATACATTGCACCCGTATCAAGATACAAAATATCAAGTTTTTTGGAAAGTGCCTTTGCTACCGTTGATTTTCCACTACCCGAAGGTCCGTCTAACGCTATGTTTATCATATAAATTATTCCTTTTTTTTAGTTTACAGCCGAAGAATATGCCGTTGAAAATGCTATTTGAAGGTTGAAACCGCCCGTAAGCGCATCAACGTCTAACACTTCGCCTATAAAATACAAGCCTTTAATTATTTTACTTTCAAAAGTTTTTGGATTTACTTCCTTTACGGATACTCCACCGCTCGTTATAACCGCCTCGTCAAACGAACGCAAACTTTCAAGCGTAAATTCTAAATTTTTTAAAACGTCAACGAGTTTTGCTCGCTCTTGTTGAGTTATTATATTGTTTTTCTTGTCCGCTTTTATGCCCGAACGCTTGATAATTAGCGGTATTAGGGCTTTTGGAAGCAAACCGTCAAGTGAATTTTTAAACTCTTTATTTATATTGATTTGGAAATCTCTTAAAATTCTTAAATCAAGTTCCCTTTCGGT
>JAZRVG010000057.1:0-3297 GCA_045599025.1 Christensenellaceae bacterium
TATTAAAAAGCCTTATAATAAAAAAACGTTAAATAAACTCTCATAAATAAGAGAATTTATATGTAAAATATAATGTTAAAGGTGGTGCGGTATGAAATTATCAAAACTGTTAAAAAACGTTGAAATTGAAAGCAGTTACAATTTTTTTGACGAAGAAGTTTTAGATATAACTTCAAAATCAATAGAAGTTACTAAAAACAGTTTATTTTTTGCTTATAAGGGGAAAAATCAAGACGGAAAAGACTTTGTAAAAACAGCATTAGAGCGTGGAGCAAGCGTAATTGTTACCGATAAAAGATTAGAAATAAACGGTGTTCAAGTCGTTGTAAAAAACGTTTATAAAGCAATTAGTCAAATATCTTACAATTTTTACGAAATAGAAAATAAAACGAAAATTATAGGAATAGTCGGAACAAACGGGAAAACAACAACGGCAAGATTAATATGTAAAATTTTAAACGATAACGGAATAAAAGCAGGTTTTATAGGAACTACGGGTATTTTATATAATAATCATAAAATTGCACCCGAATTAACCACTCCCGACGCAATAACTTTAACCAAGCATATAAAAGAAATGGAAAAAGAAAAGGTTAAGTATGCAGTAATGGAACTTTCCGCCCACGCAATAGCACAGTTTAGGGCAAGCAGTTTAAAATTTAAGGCGTTAGCGTTTACAAATTGCACGCAAGACCATTTAGATTATTTTGAAACTTTTGAAGAATACGAAAAAACGAAACTTTCCGTTTTTGAAAACGGCAACGCCGAATTTTTCGTAGTGAACAGTGATAGTGAAAGCGGAATTAAAATATTAAATTCAAATTTAAAAAACGTTTTATCTTACGGAATAGATAATCCAAGCGACGTTTTTGCAATAAATATAAAAAATAATCAAAACGGAATATCTTACGTATTAAACCTTTTTGACGAAATATATAAAGTAAATTTAAAAACTTTCGGCACTTTTAACGTTTACAATACAATGTGTGCGATAACCGTTTCAAAGATTTTAGGGCTTGACGGGGAAGAAATAATAAACAGTGTAAACGATTTTAAAGGAGTAGAAGGAAGATTACAATTTATAGAAAATTATAACGGTGCTAAAATATTCGTTGATTACGCTCATACGCCCGACGGGCTTGAAAATACTTTAAAATCGTTAAGAAATATAACAAAAAATAAGTTAATCGTTTTATTCGGTTGCGGTGGTAACAGAGATACGCTAAAACGCTCAATTATGGGTAAAATTGCAGGGGAAAACTCCGATTTTTCAATCATTACAACAGATAATCCACGATTTGAAGAACCTTATAAAATAATATCGCAAATAGAAAAGGGAATACGAAACGTTACTTTAAATTACATAACTATTCAAAACAGATATATTGCAACGGGTTACGCTATTGATATGCTTAAAGAAGGCGACGTTTTGGTGCTTTGCGGTAAAGGAGCGGAAAATTATCAAGAAGTAATGGGCGTTAAATTAAATTATAGCGACGAACAAACCGTTAAAGATATAATTGCAAAAATAGATTTCGGTGGTGAACTTTATTGAAAACTTATTTAATAGCGTTTTTAACGGCAAGCGTAATAAATTTAGTGGCGTCTTTCTTTTTTATTCCGCTACTAAAAAAATTAAAATTCAAACAAACTGTTTTATCGTACGTTGAAGAGCATAAAGAAAAAAACGGAACGCCAACAATGGCAGGTCTTATATTTATTCCTTCGGCAATAATAACGGCACTAATATTTTCAAGGGGGAGTAACAGGCTTTTAATTATGTCGGTTGCAATAACGCTTGCTTATTTAATAGTAGGAGTTATTGACGACGGTTTAAAAATAAAATTAAATAGAAATTTAGGTTTAACCGCTAAACAAAAAATATTATTCCAAACGGCAATTTCGCTATTAGCAGGAATATACGCTTATCGTAGCGGAATAGATTTTATCTATCTTCCGTTTTCGTTAAAAATTGTAAATTTACGCATTTTATCGGTGTTTTTAATAATTTTTCTATTTATAGCAACAGTAAATAGCGTCAATTTGACCGACGGGTTAGACGGGCTTTGCGGTTCTGTTTCCTTAATCTATTTTTTAGGAATAAGCGTTATAATTTTACTTGAAAATAAAAATAATTCAAACATATATTTAAACTTAAACGAATACGATAATTTGATAAAGTTTTCCGTTTCAATAATGGGGGCATTATTTTCTTATTTGCTTTTTAATACTAATAAAGCCAAAATTTTTATGGGAGATACGGGTTCGCTTTCTCTTGGCGGGGCAATTTCCGCAGTTTCCGTTTTTAGCGGAAATTCACTTTACGTTGCAGTTTTAGGAGTATGTTTTATCATCTCTTCTTTAACGGTAATCATACAAGTACTTCATTATAAAAGAACAAAAAAGAGAGTTTTTTTAATAGCACCGTATCACCATAATTTACAAAAGAAAGGTTTAAGTGAGAGTAAAATCGTTTATATTTATTCGTTTATCACGTTATTTTTAGCCGTTTTATCGGTTATTTTTATCATATAGGAGTTAAAAATGTACGTTAAAATGTCAACGTTTTTAGTTGTGGGTTTACAAAAGAGCGGTTTAAGTATTTCTAAATTACTACTTTCAAAAAATGCAGAAGTTTTTATTTATGACGACGGCAAATCGGAAAGCGTTAAAAAAAACATACAAGAACTTAAACTTTTAGGAGCAATACATACCGAAAATTACGAAGAAACTTTGCTTAAAACGGACGTTTTGGTTTTATCACCCGGCGTACCTATTGACCACGCTATTCCCGTTAAAGCAAGAGAGTTAGGAATAAGAATAATAGGTGAACTTGAACTTGCGTCTTATTTTTTAAAGTCCGTTTCTGTTGCTGTTACGGGTACGAACGGTAAAACTACCACTTGTTCGCTTATAAATCATATTTTAAACAACTCAAACGTTAGTTCAATTATGGCAGGCAATTCGGGAACGCCACTATCTTGCGTAGTAAACGAATTAAACGAAGATACTACGGTAGTTTTAGAAGTTTCAAGTTTCCAACTTGAAACGGTAAGTAGATTTGCTCCGCATATTGCATGCGTTTTAAATATTAGTCCCGACCATATGGAAAGACACTATAATATGGCAAACTACGAATTTTTAAAGTCAAAAATCGTTAGAAATTTAAAAGAAAGTGAATTTCAAGTTTTAAATTACGAAGATAGCGTAGTTAGAAGTTTTAGTGAACTTTCAAAAGCAAAAACAATTTATTTTTCAAAAAATCAAAAGGTAAACGGTGCATATAGAGAAAACGGA
>JAZRVG010000058.1:0-10854 GCA_045599025.1 Christensenellaceae bacterium
TAAAAATCAACTTAAAATTGTTGACTTATAATTTAATATAATATATAATATTCAAGTAATAAATCATAAATTGAGGTGATAATATGCAAGAAAATATTCATCCAGCATACAAAATAGTAACTGTTCAATGTGCTTGTGGTGCATCTTTCCGCACAGGCTCTACTAAAAATACTGATGTTATCAAGGTTGATATTTGTTCTAAATGCCATCCTTTCTTCACAGGTAAGCAAAAACTTGTTGATGCAGGCGGTCGTGTAGATAAATTTAAGAAAAGATACGGTATCTAATGACGTCAAAAAGTATTTTATATTAGCGTTTACAGTTTTAATTTGCACGCTATATAGTAAAATAAAATTGAAACGCACCAAGTTTTATCTTGGTGCTGTTTTTTTTAATGAATATGAAAAATAAAGAAAAAATAAAAAAGACTTCTATAGGCGGTCAAGCGGTAATAGAAGGTGTAATGATGCGTGGAGCGTCTTCAATGGCTACGGCAGTAAGGGACGAAAGCGGTCAAATTATTTTAGAAACTAAAAGGGTAAAACCACCAAAAAAACACGGTTTTTTATCTTGGCCGTTAGTTCGTGGAGCAGTTGCGTTTGTAAATTCACTCGTTACGGGCACGAAAGCGTTAACACGTTCGGCATCGGTTTTTGGAGAAGATGAAACTTCTAAATTTGACGACTGGTTATCTAAAAAAACGGGGATAAGTTCAACCGATATAGCGGTATTTATAGGCGTTGTGTTAGGTTTGGTGCTTTCAATCTTTCTATTTTTCTTTTTACCGCAATTTATCGTCGGTTTTATGCCTTTTTTAGAAGAGACTCCGTTTTTAGAAAGTTTATTTGAAGGCTTAATAAGAATTGCAATATTTTTAGGCTATATATTACTTACTTCTTTACTGAAAGATATAAAAAGAACCTATATGTATCATGGTGCGGAACACAAAACTATTTCTTGCTTTGAGAAAGGTTTAGAACTTAACGTTGAAAACGTTAGAAAATGCACGAGATTACACGATAGGTGCGGAACGACCTTTACCTTTTTAGTAATGGCAATTAGTATTTTGATTTTTGCCATAGTTAATTACTTTTTAAACTTATTAGGTATAGATTTTAGCGGATTTACGGGAAAATTACTTAAATTTTTAGTAAAACTTATATGTTTGCCACTTGTTGCAGGAGTTTCTTACGAAATATTAAAACTACTTGCAAAAACTCAAAGTAAATGGGTAATAATATTTAAAGCACCAGGACTACTTCTTCAAAAAATTACAACTAGCGAACCTACGGACGATATGATAGAAGTTGCAATAACGGCTTTCAATAAAGTTTTGGAAATGGATAACGACCAAACTATTCCCGAAAGCACGTTTGAAATATTCGGCACAGTTAAAAATTTAACCGAAAAAGTAACCAAAGAACTTGAAAGTAAAAATATAGATAAAGTTGACGGCGAGTGGATTGTTAATTTTGCAACAAAAATTCAAAGGAGTAAACTTTACGAAAATAATATAACGGTAACTAAAAAACAATACGATTTAGCAATAAATCTTTTAAACGAGCGTTTAACGGGTAAACCGTTACAATACGTTTTAAAATCATCTAATTTTTACGGATATGATTTTTATGTTGACGAAAACGTTTTAATTCCACGCCCCGAAACGGAAGAACTTTGTATGCACGCTTTAAAATATATAAAAGAAGATAGTAAAGTTTTAGATATGTGTACCGGAAGCGGTGCAATAGGAATTACCGTTAATTTAAAAACAGGAGCAAACGTAACTCTTGCGGATATTTCCGAAAAAGTTTTGGAAGTGGCAAGTAAAAACGCAAAAGAATTAAACGCTAACGTTTTAGTTGTAAATTCCGATTTGTTTACGAATATTGACGGAGAATTTGATATAATTTTATCAAACCCACCATATATTAAAACTTCCGATTTAGAAACACTTCAAAGTGAAGTAAAGTATGAGCCGACTTTGGCATTAGACGGTGGAATTGAAGGTTTAGATTATTATTTTAGAATAGAAAACGAAAGTTATTCTCACTTGAAAAAAGGTGGAATAATGATACTTGAATTCGGTATTGACGAAAGTGAAAAAATCTTCAAAATCTTTGATAATACCGAAAAATATATAAATATTGAAATTATAAAAGACATAAACGGAATAGATAGATTTATTAAGGTTGAAAAGCAATGATATCAAAACTTGAAAACATATACAAACGCTACGAAAAACTTAACGAACTTGTCGGAGACCCGGAAGTAATAAAGAATATTGACGAGTGGCGTAAATACACCAAAGAACTTGCCGATATGCAAGAAGTAGTTGAAAAATATAAAGAATATAAAAAATTAGAAACGGAAAAAGCGGATGCGGAAAATTCTTATTCAACGGAAACCGACCAAGAAATGAAAGAATTTTTCAACGAAGAAATTTTAGATTTAAAAGATAAACTTGCAGTTATAAAAGACGAACTTAAAATTTTACTTTTACCTAAAGACGAAAATGACGATAAAAACGTTATTATTGAAATCCGTGCAGGTGCAGGCGGAGAAGAAGCCGCTTTATTTGCTTACGAATTATACAGAATGTACGTTTGTTACGCCGATAAACACCGCTATAAAACGGAAGAGATTGACAGTAATCCAACGGAACTCGGCGGAATAAAAGAAGTAACTTTTTCGGTAGTCGGCAAAGGTGCTTATTCAAAACTTAAATACGAAAGCGGAGTTCATAGGGTTCAACGTGTTCCCGAAACGGAATCACAAGGTAGAATTCAAACTTCAACGGCAACAGTTGCAGTTTTACCCGAAGTTGAAGATATTGACGTTAAAATTGACGAAAAAGACCTTAAAATTGATACTTACCGTTCAAGTGGTGCGGGTGGTCAACACGTAAATAAAACGGAAAGTTGTATTCGTATGACTCACTTGCCAACGGGAATAGTGGTAACTTGTCAAGACGAGCGTTCACAAATAAAAAACAGAGAAAAGGCTTTAAAAGTATTAAAAACCCGTTTATACGATTATTACAATTCCGAATACCGTAAAGAATACGACGAAAACCGTAAAAGTCAAATAGGAACGGGCGATAGAAGTGAAAGAATAAGAACTTATAACTTCCCGCAAGGAAGAATTACCGACCATAGAATAGGTTTTACGCTTTATTCTCTTGAAAACTTTTTATCGGGCGATATAGACGAAATGATAGAAGCACTTGCAATAGCCGATAGAGAGGCAAAACTTGCAAGTGAAAATAACGAAGAATAATTTTTATAAGGAAGAATATATATGAAAATTTCACAAAAGGCACAAAATATTCCGGCATCAATGACTTTGGAAATAACCGCAAAAGTTAAAAAACTCAAAAGTGAAGGGAAATCAATTATCGGTTTTACCGCAGGCGAACCCGATTTTAACACTCCCGATTACATAATTAACAGTTGTAAAGAGGCTCTTGATAAAGGAATTACCAAATATACTCCGGTTGCAGGTATGGAAGAACTTCGCAAAGCAATTTGTGAAAAGTTTTTAGTAGATAACGGTTTAAAATACGAACCGAGCCAAATTATCGTAAGCGACGGTGCAAAAGCGTCTTTATTCCATGCAGTTTACGCTCTTGTTGAAGAAGGCGACGAAGTTATAATTCCTTCTCCGTTTTGGTTTACTTATGAAGAACAAGTTAAAATTTGCGGTGGCAAGCCCGTCGTTGTAAAAACCAAAAAGGAAAACGGCTATAAACTTACAGCAGAAGAACTTGAAAACGCTATTACCGATAAAACGGTAACGGTTATGCTCAATTCTCCTTGCAATCCGTCGGGTGCAGTTTACAGTTTAGAAGAATTAAAAGCACTTGCAAAAGTTATTGAAAAACATAATTTAACGGTTATTTCGGACGAAATTTACGAAAAATTGATTTACGACGGTTTAAAACATTATTCAATAGCGTCTATTAACGACTATATGAAGGAAAATACCGTAGTAATTAACGGTGTAAGTAAAACTTATGCTATGACAGGTTGGAGAATAGGTTATTTAGCCGCTCCCGTAGAACTTGCAAAAGTAATTTCAAGAGTTCAAGGTCATACTACGAGTAACGCATGTTCGTTTGCACAATACGCAACGGTAAGCGCTTTAAAGGGCGATAGCCAAATCGTAGAGAATATGCGTCAAAGTTTTGACGAAAGAAGAAAATATATGATGAGTAGGCTTGATAAAATCGGCTTAAATTATATTAAACCGAACGGAGCGTTCTATTTATTCGTAGATATTTCTAAATTTATAGGAAAAGAAATTGACGGACAAAAAATTACGGGAAGTATGAGTTTTGCAAACGCATTAACCGAATACGGCGTTGCTCTTATTCCGGGACTTCCTTTCCACGAAGACAATTACGTAAGATTATCTTACGCAGTTTCTATGAAAGACATTGACGAAGGCTTTAACAGAATTGAAAAATTTGTCGGTTTAATAAAATAATTTTACAAAATTTGTAAGAAAATTTAAAATAGGTCTTGAAAAAAGGTAAATAATGATATATAATATAATTACAAATCAAATGGAGGGGCTAAATATATGATTAAAATTATTTACGGACCAAAAGGCTACGGCAAAACTAAAATTTTGCTTGACGAACTTAACAATGCAGGTGAAAATGCAAAAGGTAACGTTGTATTTATTACCGACAAACGTGTTGCATCGGCATCAATCAACTTTAACGTAAGATGCGTCTATACCGAAGAATACGAAATTGCAGGTTCTCAAATGCTTACGGGTTTTGTAAACGGCTTACTTGCAGGTAATAGTGATATTGAATTTATTTATATTGACGGATTAAAAAGAATTATAGGTGAAGATTTAAGAGCAGGCAACAAACTTTTCAAAGCGTTTGCCAAACTTCAAAAAGATTATCCGGATCTTAAAATTATAGTAACGGTTACTGCAGATGATAAGCAAAGTTTACCGTCGTATATTAGAAAATACGCAAAATAAAATATGAAAACAGTTAATTTATTTAACGAACGTTTAGTCGGTAGGTATAATTTACCTACCGATTTTGTTAGTATAGACGATTCGTTTTTGGAAAATTTAATAGATAAAGATTTTAAATTAAGAATAAAAATCACTTACGAATACTTAACAAATAGAAAATTTTTAAAAGAATTTGAAGAAATTTTTGAAGGTGAGTTTGACGTGGTTTCGGTTATTGACGACGTTTTAGGTTTTATGGATTTATCCGTTTTAGAAAACGCCGAATTTAACGATTTTATTTTTGATAAGCAAGATTTATTCGGTAGAATTTGTTCTTTCATTTCCGTTTTAACGGCAACTTACGTGGAACTTTTAGCATGTGAAATTATTGTTTTAGGGGAAGAAATTAACCTTGCTATTTCGGGAATTAACGGATTTTTCGTGCTTGCAAGTTATATTGCAAAACGCATAGGTTTACCTTTAAACGTTATTATTTGCGGAATAGAAAAATCGGTAGATTTTACGATAAAAAGCCTTTTTTTACAAAATTTTATAAAAAATGAAATAGAGGATTGTATCTATGATTTTTACGATGAGTACGGCTATGCTCTTGACGAAAATGAGGCGGTAAGTTATATTGCGTTAAACGAGTTTTACAACGCTTACGACGAAGTGAATTTTACTTTAATTTTAAAAGAGAACAGTCCCTATTATAATGCAAGAAAAATTTTAAAAACGATAACGGGTAAAGCGGTATTAGATAATAAAAAAGCAATTAACGAACTTTTTTTAGAAACGGCGGAAGAAATACCAAGCGTAATACAAAACGGAAAATATTATTTGAAAAACGGTTTTACGTTTGATATACACGAAGCGTTTGAAATAATAAAAGATATAAATAAAGATTGATTTTTTTTAAAATAAGTGATATAATTATATAATTAAATTATATAAATGCAAAAAATGGACTATAATATGGAAGAAACTCAAATTCAAAAACAAACACTTTTTAGCGCAGTACAACCGAGCGGAATACCTACTATCGGTAATTACGTTGGAGCAATCAATAATTTCGTAAAGTTGCAAGACGAATATAATTGTATATATTCTATTGCCGACCTTCATACCTTAACTGTTCGTCAAGAACCGAGCAAATTAAGAAAAGCAACGCTTGAACTCCTTGCTTTATATATTGCTTGTGGCGTTGACCCCGAAAAATGTATAATGTTTATTCAATCGCACGTTCCTGCACACGCAGAACTCACTTGGATTTTAAACACTATAACTTACGTTGGCGAATTAAACCGTATGACGCAATTTAAAGATAAATCACGTTCTCACGCCGATAATATAAATATGGGATTAATGGATTATCCCGTTTTAATGGCTTCGGATATATTGCTTTACAATACGGCGGTTGTTCCTGTTGGTGCAGACCAAAAACAACATATAGAAATTGCAAGAGATATTGCAATTCGTTTTAACGGAAGATACAGTGATACTTTCGTTGTTCCCGAAGGAATTTTCCCCAAATTCGGTGCAAAAATAATGTCTCTTGCCGACCCTACTAAAAAAATGAGCAAGAGTGACGAAAATATTAACGGTTTTATCTCTATGTACGACGATACCGATACAGTTATTCGTAAATTTAAAAAAGCGGTAACCGATAGCGATAATAAAATAGCCTTTGACCCCGAAAATAAAGCGGGAATTAGCAATTTACTTACAATTTATTCAACTTTTACGGGAACGAGCATAGAAGACGCTTGCAAATATTTTGAAGGAAAAGGTTACGGCGATTTTAAAGTAAAAGTAGGCGAGGCAGTTGCCGAAGGTTTAGAACCGATAACCAAAAAACGTTTAGACCTTATGAATAATAAGGACTATTTGGACGGGATTATCATTAAAGGTGCGGAAAACGCAAACAGAATTGCCGAACGCACTTTAAGAAAAGTTTATAGAAAAGTAGGTTTGTATAGACCGGAAAAATAATAAAAAGGATTTAATTTTATGTTTGGTTACGTAACGCCCGATAAGCCGTATTTATATTTAAAAGACGATACTCTGTACAATTCTTTATATTGCGGATTATGTAAAAGCATAGGAAAAGGTTGCGGTCAATTTTGTAGATTTGCATTAAATTACGATTTGACTTTTGCATCCGCATTAATGCATAATATTTTAGGCGAAGACGTTAAAATTGAAAGAAAGCATTGTATTGCCCATTGGTTTAAAAAACGTCCCATACAAAAACCCGACGAAATTTCATTAAAATTAGGTGCTTTAAACGTAATTTTAGCGTATTACAAACTTTTAGACGATAAAATTGATGAAAAAAAAGGTAATTTTAAATCATTTTTATTCAAAAAAGGTTATAAAAAAGCAAAAAAACAATATCCTAATTTTGATAAAACGGTAAAAGAAGGTTGTCAAAACCTTTATAAACTTGAAAAAGAAAATTCAAACAGTATTGATTTCGTTTCCGATTGCTTTGCAGAAATGTTGAAAAACGTATCAATACAAATTTTAGAAAATAAATCTACCGAAAGTACTCAAAATCTGTTTTACGGTTTAGGTAAATGGATATATTTAATTGATGCTCTTGACGATTACGATAAAGATTCAAAGTCGGGCAATTTCAACGTTTTTAGAAACGCTTACGGTAGTAAAAATTACGAAAGTTTAATTAAAGACCATGCAAACGAAATAGGTTTCGTTTTTCAAACGGTTTTTATGTTAATAAACGAAAATTACCCAAATATAAAAACCGAATTTAATACAGATTTGGTTAAAAACGTTCTTTTTAGGGGAATTCCTAAAAAAACAGCCGAAATTATAAATAAAGGAAACAAAAAACAATGAACGACAATTTTTACAAAATTTTAGGTGCAAATCCAAGCGATACCGATGAAGAATTACGCCAAAAATACCAGTCTTTGCGTGCAAAATATTTAGAAGAAAGATTTTGCGACGGAGATAAGGGAAATAAAGCCGCTCAAAAGTTGACGGATATTGAAACCGCTTACAACGAAATAATGTCAGTAAGAAATCAAAGCAAAGAAACTCAAAACGGATTATTTACCGAAGTTGATAATGCTTTAAAAAATAACGATTTGCGTTTAGCACAAGAGAAATTAGATTTGTTTGACGAAAGAAACGGAGAGTGGCATTATTATCAATCGGTAGTTTTTTATAAGAAAAACTGGATTAACGAAAGTAAAAAACAACTTGAAATAGCACTTCAAATAGACCCGAATAATCAAAAATACAAAAATTCTCTTGAAAAATTAGAGCAAAAAGTATCAAACGGCAATCAAAACGCAAATAATAACGGAAACACTTTCAAAAGCGGTTCAAATACGGGTGCGTACGGTAACGTTAACAACGGCTACGGGGAAGAAACGCCACAACTTGGCGGAAACAGTTGTTTACAATGGTGTTGCGATATGCTTATTTGTAACGCTATTCTTAACTGTTGTTGTAGTTGTAGATAATGAAATCGGCAAAAACTATCGCCCTTTCGGGGCTATCTACGGCTCTGTCAATTATTTTTATAATAGTAGGAACGTATATAAGAATTTTTGACTTGTCGGCTCTGTTTATGTCAAGTTTATGCGTTATGCTACCGCTTTCAAAAAATCAAATAAAAGGTGCTTTTTTAACTGTTGGTGCAACGTTTATATTATCTTTAATATTGAGTTTTGTTACGGGGTATTTTGCCGTTTCGGTAAGTTTTTTACTGTTTTTCGGTTTTCATCCTATAATAAATTATTACGAAAACGTTTATAAAAAGTTTAAAATATTATTTTTATTGATAAAATTAGTGCTATTTTTAACAACTTTGTTTTTAATGTATTATATTTTATCTGTTTTCGTTGTAGAAATTGAATTTTTATTAAAATATATGCCGTTTATAATTTTATTCGGCGGTACGTTATTATTTTTTATATACGATTATATTATGAAGCGTTTTCAAACGCTAACTAATTTAGTAATTAAAAGATTAAAAGTGTAAAGGAAATACTATTATGCAAAAGAACGATATTTTCACGGACGTTATAACTTCAATAGGCTCAAATTGCGAGGGTATAGTCAAAAGGGAAAATATCGTTTGTTTTATTCCTTTTGCTTTACTTAAAGAAAAAGTTAAATATAAAGTTTTAAAAGTTAAAGGCAACGTTGCTTACTGTAAACTTATAGAAGTTTTAACACCAGCGGAAGAAAGGGTAAGGGTATCATGTCCCGTTTACAATAAATGCGGTGGTTGTCAACTTTTACATACGAAATATTCTAATCAAATTAAAATTAAACGAAACACCGTTAAAGAATTATTAAAGAAAATTGCAAATATTGATTTTGAAGTTAATAAAGTAGTTGAAAGTCCTTGTATTTTTAATTACAGAAACAAACTTCAACTTCCCGTAAGAGAAACCGAAAACAGTGTTGAAATCGGCTTTTTTAGAGAAAATTCACACGATATAGTTGCGATAGAAAATTGCTTAATTCAACAAGCACCCGTAAATAGAATAATTAATATTTTTAAAGATTTTATCGCAAAATATAAAATAAATTGTTATAACGAAAAAACTGAAAGCGGACTACTTAAACACATAGTTGTAAGAACGCTTGAATACTCCACAATATTCGTTATTGTAATAAACGGAAAAGAACTTCCTTTCGTGAACGAACTTATTAAATTATTACAAAACGAATTTGAAGATTTTTCTTTATATTTGAATATAAACGAATTAAATAACAACGTTGTTTTGTCAAACGATTTTAGGCTTTTATACGGAAGAGGAGTTTACTATCAAGAAGAATTTGGAATAAGGTATCCCGTTATGGCACAATCGTTTATGCAAATAAACGACGGGGTAAGACAAAAATTATATGCCGACGTTGTTAAAAGTATTGAATTAGACGATAGTACCGTTGTTATAGACGCATATAGCGGAGCGGGAGTAATGACAGCGATGCTTGCTAACAACGCTAAAAAAGCAATAGGTATAGAAATTATTAAAGAAGCGGTTGAGTCCGCCGATATTTTAAAGAAAAATAACGGTTTATCGGATAAAATGATAAACTACGTAGGAAAATGCGAAGAATTATTACCCGACATAATTAAAAAAGAAACGGAAAGTGGCAATAAAGTAAAAGTTGTAGTTGACCCACCGAGAAAAGGTTGTGATATAAAGGTGTTAGAATCTCTTATAATTTCAAAACCCGAAAAAATAGTTTACGTTTCGTGTTCACCGCAAACTTTATCAAGAGATTTAGGAATTTTGCTTGGAACATTAAAATACGAAAACGGGGAACTTAAAAGACAATTAAATTCAAACGGAATATATGAAATTGAAAAAATAACTCCTTACGACATGTTCCCACAAACCAAACACGTTGAAACGCTGGTCGTTTTATCCCACAAAACTGCGGACGAACATATCACCGTAAAAGTGGATTTTGAAGACAAAAAAGAAAGTCAAGAATTAAAGGAAAAAGCGAAGGAGTATCAACCCAAAGAAAAGGTAACTTACAAGAAGATACAATCTTACGTGGAAGATAATTTCGGTTTCAAAGTGCATACGGCATACATCGCCGAAGTTAAAAGAGATTTAGGCTTGCCTATGTACGACGCTCCGAACGCCGTGGAAGAACTCAAACGTCCTAAACAACATCCAACCGCCGAAATGGTCGGAGCAATCAAACAGGCATTAAGGCATTTTGAAGTTATATAAGAAAGGAAAAGTGTGGTAATAGAAAAATAAATCTTCTTGATTTTTGTTTTTTACTATGATATAATAAGCTTGCAATCTATGGATCGACGGATGAAGATTTTCATTATTGGAGGTCTTAAAAAATGGATTGCAAAGTAAAATT
>JAZRVG010000059.1:0-8407 GCA_045599025.1 Christensenellaceae bacterium
TTTTTTTCAAAGGAAAAGGGTTAACGGCATAAAACCGTTAAACCCTTTTTCCCTTTTTATATAAATTTTATTTGTTTTTTTCTATGGTTTCAAGTATTCCTTTTAAATAGCCTATTGCAAAAAGTCTTCCTACGTTGGCGTAGCCGGGGGTGTCGGTTGTTTCTCCTGCCATAGTCGGAACGTGGTCAACACGAATAGGAACATTCAAGCCTAAATCAACGTATAACTTCATAATTTTTACCATATCGGTATCGCCGTTGTCGTGGAACGTTTCGTGAAAGTTCGTTTTATCGCCTTTAATATCTCTAAAATGAATAAAGAAAATTTTGTTTTCTTTGGCGAAAGTTTTTATAACTTCTTCAACGTTTTCGCCCATCGCTCTATAACATGCTTGACACATTGTTACGCCTAATTTGTCACTTTTAACAAGATTTACCGCTTTGTGAATATTTTCAAACGAAATCATTATTCTTGAAACGTCACCGAGTTTTTTAAGCGGTGGATCATCGGGGTGAAGTGCTAAATTAACGTTGTATTTTTCGGCGTAAGGAATAACTGCTTTTATAAAATATTCGTAGTTGTTCCAAAGTTCTTCTTCGGTGATTTTTGCGTTAGTGGTGGGTTTGTAGTCTTTAAGATTAAATCCCGTAACCAACGCTCCGCCACGTTCTAAAACCGTGTGTGAAGAACGGTACCAACCAACGTGTGCCATCCAGTTGAAACATATTGTACGAATATCAAATTCGTTCATATATTCCATCATTTTAATTACTTTTTCTATGCACTCGTCACGCTTTTCGTCGCCTGCTTTTATATGGTCGTGTAGGGCGTTAGGCATAGGCTCTATGATTATCGGCTTTATTCCGTTTGAATTAAACCCGTCAACCACGCTTTTAAAATGAGATTTGTTAGTTATATCAAAATCTTTATCTTCGGGTAAACGGATAACACCGGTATCTATACCGAGTTGTTTGGCGTAGTCCCAACTTATATTTTTTTTGGAAAGCAAATAGTCGGTTATAATCATTTTACACTCCCGAACACGAAACGAAACCGCCGTCTATGGGAACGGTAATTCCCGTAACGAACGAAGATTTTTCTTCGTTCAAAAGCCACTCTAAACAACCCCATAAGTCTTCTGCAACGCCAAAGCGTTTCATTGGAGTGTGAGCGAATACTTTTTCGCCACGTGGAGAAAGATTTCCGTCGGGTGTTTTTAAAATTTTAACGCTACGTTCGTTTACGAAAAATCCCGGGGCTATTCCGTTAACACGAATATTTGCGGGGGCAAAATAGCCTGCAAGCCACTCTGTAAAATTGTATATTGCCGATTTTGCCATAGCGTAAGTTACGTTTTTAGTGAGTGGGTGATAACTGTTCATTGATGCAAAATTAACTATTGAGCCACCACCGATTTTTAACATTTGCTTTGCGAAAACTCTACAAGGAATAAGCGTTCCGAAAGTGTTTACTTCCAAAACTCTTTTCATTTCCGCAAGGTCAAGGTCAAAAAAGCCGTCTAATTCGTGATTTATATCTAATTCGTCCTTGCTAACTGTTTCCTTTTTAGTTACCGCCTTGGCGTTGTTTCCGCCTGCTCCGTTAATTAAAAAGTTTACAGGACCTAATTCTTTTTCTATTTCTTCGCCGATTTTTTCAACGGCTTGTTCGTCGGTTACGTCGCAAATTTTTACTATTGCCGTTCCGCCTATTTTTTTAATTTCTTCTAAAACTTTTAAAAGTTTTTCTTCCGTTCTTCCAACAAGAGCAACTTTTACTCCGTTTTTTGCAAGGTCAACCGAAAGTGTAGAGCACAAAGTTCCGCCTGCACCCGTAACAACCGCAACTTTTCCTTCAAAATAATTTGACATAATTTTTTCTCCTTATAATGCCGATTGAGTATCGTTCGGATCGCCGTTTCTTGCCAAATCGTACTCTTTGCTCCAATCAATATCTCTGTATTCGCTTGCTCTTTCGTCATTTTTAATGAAATCAACCAAAAGGTCAAGCATTTCTTCCGTCCAAGTATTTTTGTCTATTTGAGCGGTTGTAAATTTGTTTAAAGTAATCATTTCAAAACCGAAAAGGTCTTTTACTTTGGTTTTTCTTGCTCCGTCAACAACTTCTTCTACTAAATGAGAAGGAATAAACAATACGCCACCGCCAGCACCGAAAACTATATCTCCCGGTAAGCAAATTGCGTTGCCTATTCTTGTGGGAGTGTTATAACCCGTCATAATAAAATCTCTTATTGGTGTAGGATCAATACCACGGTAATAAACTTGAACGTCGGGAATTTTAACCATTTGTTCAACGTCTCTTATTCCGCCCCAAATAACCGCACCACCGGTTTTGGTTTTTGAACGGATAGCAGTGGTTAAGTTTCCGCCCAAGAAAGTACCTTTGTAAATTTTATCGTACATATCAATAACGCAAACGTCGCCTTCTTGTAATTTATCAATAACCCATTGATTGTAAGTTCCTGTTTTTCCTGCCTCTTTGCCGATTTTTTTAGTGTATTCGTCTAAATCGGGGCGGTATGGGCAGTAGGTTGCGGTTACCGCACGACCAACGAGTTTTCTTCCGTCGTCGTGTAAAATGTGTAATCTGCCTTCAAATTGACTTTCGTATCCTTTTACGAATATAGGTTTCCAAACTTCTTCCAAGGTAAGATTTTTTAAACCTTCAAGATATTTATCGGGAACACGGGGTCTGCCGTCTTCAAATCTTTCGCCTTTCCAGTTAGAAGTAAGAGCGATAACTTCTTCACGGTTGTTTAAATTCATAATACTCCTTTAAATGCTTCAAACGCATTGCCGTAACATACGGCGTAAATTAAATCTTTAAGTGTGTTTTCGTTTTTTTCAAGTTCGTTATTTTTAACTTTTTCGGCTAAAAACGAACATAATATTCTTCTAAAATAATCGTGGCGAACGAAAGATAAAAAACTTCTTGAATCGGTTGTCATACCTATAAAATTTT
This sequence comes from Christensenellaceae bacterium, assembly GCA_045599025.1. Lineage (GTDB taxonomy): Bacteria > Bacillota > Clostridia > Christensenellales > Borkfalkiaceae > HGM11412. The sequence continues at coordinate 2,983 of JAZRVG010000059.1, forward strand.
TAATAGCACTAAAGTTGGAAATTTCGTTTAAAACTTCGGTTATTCCAAGTTTATGGTCGCACCACCACCAAGCAGGACCTTGCGTGATAAGGCCTTTTACTCCGTACTTTGCATAAGAACCGGAAAGCACGGAAATCATTTCGTTGTCCGACGGATTTAACGTGAAAAGTACAATTTTCGGTAAACCGTATTCCGTTTTTTCAACGTCGTCAAAAAGCGTAGTTAAAGAGTTTATATCAACGGAATTACCTATTCCGGCATATCCGCCTGCCGAGCCTGCCAAAGTTCTCAATCTTGTGCTTGTAAATCTTTGAGCCCCTACGTGAAGTTGTAAAATAAAACCTAACTTGCTAAACTCACTCATTAAAAAACATAATAGGTGAGAGGTTAAAAGAACTTGATCGTTTCCGTTCAATTTTCCGTTATTACATAATTCTAAAAAGAGTTCGTTTGCGTTCGTAACGTTTGAAACGTATTTGAAACCGTTATCAATAGCCAAATCGGAAAAGACGCAATTTGCATTTTTAAAATATAAAAGTTTATTTCGTATTGAATTTTTATATTCTTCCAAAGTTTTAACGTTCAAAGCGGTAATTATAGTTTTATCGGGTTTGATAACGTTGTCCGCCCGTAGCGACGGAACGGTTTTTTCTTTAACGTTTGAAAACGAAAGGTCGTCTAATATGCTTTGGCAGGGGCAAGAGAGTGTAACGTTAAATTTTTCCATTAAGTAAGAAGGGGTTATAACGTTATTTTTTAAAAATTCGTTAGCCGTTTCGTAAATGTAAAGATAATTGTCTTTATTAGGAGTTTCCTTAATGTTAAAAACAGTTTCAAGTTCCATTTTTGCCCAAGAATATACTGGAGTTCCTATTGTTTCGGGGAAAATGCTACACCAAGCCTTAAATTTTTCAAGGTTTGAAGAATTTCCCGTAATAAGTTTTTCGTCAACTCCCATCATACGCATTAAGCGGTGTTTGTATGGGTCGGGTTTAAGCCAAAGTTCGTAAACGTCCAAAAATCTTTTATTTGAAGAAATATCACTAACCGATAAGTGATTGTGATAATCAATAACGGGTAAATCTTTGGCGTACTTATTATATAGCCTTTTTGCAAAGGAATTTGTTAATAAAAAGTTCTTTTTCATATATTTCCTATAAATAAAAAATTGACTTAATTATATTTTATGATATAATTTTATTATATTCAAGACTTTTTATTTTCAAAAAAGTACGGAATTTTTACATTTTTTAGCGTGGGGAAGAGTATTTTGGAAGAAACCGCTTTATTATTTGAAAAAACCTTGCCTTTTGTAACGATGGCGAGAAAATACGATACGAAAACAGATAAAGAAAGAGTTAGAAAAACTACTAAACCGAGAACGGTTACTTGCTTTGAAACGAGTTATTACGTTTCGGGCGGTGGCGAATTGTTTATAAATGGCGAAAACCGTAAAATTGAGCCTAACTACGTGCGTTTTAACAAACCGGGTGACGTTGTTTACAGTAGTTGCGATTATTCGTGCTTTACTTTCACTTTTAATTTAAGTAATCAAAGCGAGACTGTTTTTGATAAAATTTTAAGTGGAATTAAGCCGTATTTTAAAGCGGAAGGCAACGTTTTAAGTTTGTATAACGAAGTTATAAACGGGTTTTTATCGGGAAAAGAAAGTTCAATAATAAGCCAAAGCGGTTTAGTATTGCAAATACTTGCAAAACTTTACGAAACAAATCAAAACAATTACAATATTCCCGAAAGCGTTTTAAAATGTATGAAATATTTAGAAGAAAATTTTCAAAATAAGATAACGCTTGAAAATTTAGGGGAAGTTGCAGGGTATTCTTCACTACACGTTTTAAGACTTTTTAAGGAAAACTTAAACAAAACTCCGCACGATTATTTAACGGAAATAAGGCTTAACTATGCAAAAACTTTAATTACCGAAGATCCGTATATATCAATAGGTGAAATTGCGTATAAGTGCGGTTTTAATTCGGAATCGCATTTTAAAACGTTATTCAAAGAATATTATAAAATTACGGTAGGAAAATTCAAGTCCCGTTCTCATACTGCCAAAAACTAAAAAAAGTCGCATCAAATGCGACCAAATTTTAAAAATAATTCTCTATAATATTTTCAAACAAAAAAATTAGGAGGATTTTTTTTATGAAAAAAGATTTAACGGAATTGTTTTTTATCATGGATAAAAGCGGTTCAATGGAAAGTATGGTTTCGGACACGATAGGCGGATATAATGCTTTTTTAGAAAAGCAAAGAAAGGAAGAAGGGCAAGCCCTTGTAACTACCGTTTTGTTTAATACGAATTATTCAACCGTACACGACAGAATTGATATAAATCAAGTTCCTCAAATGACGGAAAACGATTATATACCTTTCGGTGGAACGGCTCTTTTAGATGCCGTAGGGGAAGGAATTAGGCACGTTTCCGAAATTCATAAATACATAAGAGAAGAAGACGTTCCCGAACAAACAATTTTCGTAATAATGACCGACGGCTACGAAAATTCAAGCCGTAAATACGATAACGCTCAAATAAAAAATATGGTAAACGAAAAGCAAAATTTAGGTTGGAAGTTTATGTTTTTAGGTGCGGATATTGATGCGTTTTCGTTAGCGGATATTTACGGGTTTGATAGAAGAAACGTTGCCTCTTACCGTTTGAACGAAAAAGGTATGAACGCTATGTATAATACCGTTAGCGACCGTATTTCAAGAATTAGAAGACAAGAGTGCAGTATTCGTGAAAACGATTTGCAAGAAGATATCAACAATGCTTACGAAGAAAAAAATAAATAATTTTATATAATATAAGTCCCGTTTAATTAAAATTTTAAACGGGACTTTAATATTTTATTTTGTTATTTTCTATAAAAAACATATTGTTTAAGATTGTGCTATAATTGTTTGAAAAATAACAAAAAATGCATTTACTTTTAAAGTAAGCGGTGGTATTATATAAAAAAATAACGGAATAAGTGTAAAATATTCAATTTATAATAAAAGAAAGCAAATATTTACCAATATATAATGATAAGCATACTTATAACCACTTTGGTAGGCTTGCTTGTGTTTAAAGAAAATTATCCGTTAAAAATATTATCGGGTTAGTATTCGGTTTAATTTCTATAATAGTAATTAGTGTATTAACGCCCGAAAATATTGCAAGTTTATTTTAGAAAAATTACGGGTAAATTTTAGGTATTCTCATACTTGTGCAAAACGTCCGTATAAGTAAGCGTATGGTCGGCGTTTATCGTCAAAACTCTACCGCCTAAAATATTTTCATCGTAAAAAGAAGTGCTTGTTGATTTCACACCGTAAGCAAGGTCAATTCCTTTATATCTAACAATATAATTGTTTGTGTGGTCGTGTCCTACGTTGATAGATTTTGTTGAACCTTTATCTAATATTACGTCAAAAAATCCCGAATTGTATTTGGGTGGACCGCCGTAAGAATCTCTGTATCCTTTAATGAATATGGCGTCATTGCTACCGTGTAGATAAGCGGAATAAGCCTCGTTCCACTCGGGAAGGGGAATATGAAAGTATAAAAGCGATTGAACGGTTTTACCGTTGTTATTTTGCGTTGTGTAGTCAACTAAATTTTCGTACCATTGTATTTGACTTTCTCTAATATAATCGTAGCCCTCTTCGCCGTCGTAAATGCGGTAGTTGTTTGAGTCCATTATTATAAGTTGTTCAAAAATTTCGTTGTTTTTAGTTAAATTGATGGCAAAATTAGAATTGCCGAAAATGTCGTCGTTGCTTATGCATTTAAATAAACAATTCTTGCCGTAATTATTAAGTAGATTAGTAAAATATTTGTAAAAAAATTTGTTCCCCTCGTCGTGATTTCCAAAAGCAACTGTCCAAGGTAAATTAAATCCGTCAATTAAAGATAATAATTCTTTAAGTACTTTTGTGCTTGTTGAAGATACTAAATCACCGGTAATCACGATGAAATCCGCATTAGAAGATTTTACCGTTTGAGTAATAAAACCGTAATGTTTTGTTCTGTCTTTATCTTTTTCAATTTGTAAATCGGTAAGTTGTAAAATATTAAAACTTTCTTTATTGCCTATATCGTAAGATAAAATGTATTCATCAATGTTATGATGTTCTTCTTTTTTGCCACACGAACCGAAACAAAATACAGATATAGATACCATAACCGATAAAAATATACTTATAATTTTTCTTTTCATAATTTTCTTTTAAAATATTTGATACAATTTATTATAACTTTTTTTAATAATTTGTCAATTCTGCCGTTGCGTGTTTATAAAAATATCCGTACAAAAGCACGTCTACGATACTCGTAGGTTTATACGATGGGCTTTTTCTACGCTATAACTAAATTTAAAAAACTCAATGTCGTATTTGCACTTACGGGGTTTGTCGGAATTTAAGGTCAAAACCGTTGCAATTAAGTTCGTATATAGCCTTTTGCATTTAACGAAATTCTTTCGCTATTATACGCTTCTAAATTCGCCAAATGCGTCATAAACGCCGTTTTCCCCGTTCTCGGTGGAGCGAATATTATAAGTATCATTGTTTTTTTTGAAAAAGTGTTGACTTTTTTCTAAAAATTGAATATACTGTAAATGAAAGAACGAAAGTTCTGGCCCTTGAAAAATAGGGGTGACCCCATCTTATTTAGATGGGGATTTTTCTTTTGGTTATTTTTTCATATCTGTTTCATTTAATTTGCAATTAGTTTTTTTTAATTTATATTCAACAATGGCTTTATTTTTTGATGTTTTTACATATATTCTGTTTTCTATTCCGCTTGGTTTTGTTAAGCAAGAATAATTGTCAATGGGGGGTAAATTTTTTCGTAATTTACCATTTTCATCATAAAGCCCCTTAATTTTTACAACTTGCATATTACTCGTGTCATCATTTATAGCAACAATTCTTCTATTACCCTTTTGATAATTATCGTAAGAAAATAAACTATCGTTAGTTATATATATATTACCTTTTATTTCCGATTTTTTATCCATAACTCTATTTTTTTACACTATATTTTTGAACGTTGGCAATAGCGTTGTCGTTATATTGCTTTCTTAAAGCCTTTGCAACTTCTTTGGCTCTCTTTTCGGCGTTTGTTTTCGTTTTATACTTTTTAACTTGATTTATAGTGTTTGCATTAACGAAATTTTTTCGCTATTATACGCTTCAAGGTTTGCTAAATGCGTCATAAACGCCGTTTTTCCCGTTCTCGGTGGAGCGAATATTATAAGTATCATTGTTTTTTTGAAAAAGTGTTGACTTATTGTTAAATATTGAATATAATAATTATGTAATCAATTTGATTACATTGATGAACTAGCATGAATACTGTAAAACCAGTGCCCGCAGTTCATCTTTTTTTTATTCTTTTTCTTTGTTTTTTGTTTTT
>JAZRVG010000060.1:0-2050 GCA_045599025.1 Christensenellaceae bacterium
GGAAAACGGTTTTTTTGTGGAAAACAATAAAAGTGAATATAAAATAGTAATTCCCCACGAAAATAATTCAAATGAAGAGTATAGTGCTAAAGAATTACAAAAATATATAAATGCAAGCACCGGTGCTTTTTTAGGAATATATACCGATAATAACGTTACCTTAAATTATAACGATAAAATAATATCTATAGGTAAAACGGTATATCAACAAAACGCCGATTTAAAAGATATTGATTATACTAAATTAGATACAGGCGGATTTTTTATAAAAAATGTAAATAACGTGTATTTATTAGATTCGGAAACTCAAGAAGGAAGAGTTTATGCGGTTTATGAGTTTTTAAGATTGTTCTTCGATATTGAATTTTTAACTTATAAATATGAGTATATACCAACTCATTCCACCGTTAAAGCGTACACTTTAAATTACGTAAGTATACCATCGTTTGATATAAGAGATTATTATTCGTATCCCGTTTGGTATCAAGGCGTTGGTTTTGGTGCAAAGTTCTATATGAATTCAACGAGTTTTGCTTCGTCTAATGCGATAGACGGCGGAAACTATAAGTATTACGGTTATTATTACAACTATGAAGGTAAAGAATATACAGTTCAAAGAGAAGGACATACGATTCAAGCATTGCTTGCTGCAAACGCTTATGAAAACGGTTTAAATGAATCTCCATCGTATAAAACGAGTGATAACGGTGCAAGTATATGGTATCCGTTAGGATATTTTGATATGCATCCAGAGTGGTATGCTTACGATCCAACGTATGATAGAATAAATTCAAGGGGATATTCTCAGGAAGAGGTGTGTTATTCTAACGGAATTGATGATAATGGCAATTATGAATATCAAGACCCAAATACTCCTGACGAACAAAAAAATTTAGTAAATAAAATGGCTGAAATCTGCGTAAAAATGATTAAGGAAGAAAGAAGTAAAGAGGCATTATATTTAATGCTTGGACACGCAGATTATTACGCAAAATGCAAATGTGAAAAATGTACCGCAAGGGCCCAAAAATATAACAACAATTTTAATGCAATGACAATGGTTTGGGGTAATGCGGTTATTAAAGAAACTAAGCGTAGATTAGCGGAACAAGGTATAGATAGGCCTGTTAAATTTGTAATGTTTGCATATTCAAAATCTATAGAGCCACCGGTTAATTATAATTCTGATGGAACGATTACTCCGATAAACGAAAAAGTTATTCCGTGCGAAGATATGGTAATAAAAATGGCTTATAGAAACTGTATATATCATTCTCTTTGGGATGAAAGCTGCGAACAAAACGAAATTTTGAGAAGAAGGTTTAAAGGTTGGGCTACTTTAACAAACCAGTTTGTAATTTGGGATTATAGTTGTAACTTTACGGATTACTTATGGTATTTACCAAACCTTGGAACTATCAAAGATAATTATTTGTATTATGAAACGATAAACGTAAAACACTTATTATCGCAAGGTTGTCCAAGTGAATATAACTTTTACGAGCATAGTTTACACATGTGGGTTTCATGTAAATTGATGTGGAATCCAAATCAAGACGTTAATAATTTGATTTACAAATTTAACGATTTGTATTTTGGCGAAAAATATGCTAAATACGTTAACGAATATAGAGATGTGTTTGAAAATTATTACGCCATTAGAGATGCCTTTGACGAGTCGGGATATCACACTTCTACCGATAACGATTTGGATTCTAAGGTAACAAGTAACCACTCGGCAAAAACCTTGTTACACCTTTGCGATATAATTCAAGAAGGTATAGATAAGGCAACGGTTGATACGGAATTATCAAACAGTGAAAAAGAAGAAATTATAGAGAAACTTCGTTCTGTAAAAATTACTCCGCAATATATGTTGTTAAAATTAAATTTTGTTACAGATGAAAATAAGGTTAAGCAACTCGCTTCAGATTTCTTTAAAAGTATAGATATGCTTAAAATAACTTATAGATGTGAAGGTTCAACTGCTGCCAATTCATTTGAAGAAATGAAAAAATCATATAATATTTAACGACTAAAAAAGTTGTTA
>JAZRVG010000061.1:0-11420 GCA_045599025.1 Christensenellaceae bacterium
CTTCCTAAGACCGCTTGGCCTCCGACTTAAGGAGTAGGGAATAGGGGAATAGAGTAACTTTTGAAAGTAATAAAATTTAAACTCAAAAAAAGAAAACACACTTTACTTCGCAAAAACGAAAATAGTGTGTTTTTTATGTTAAATATAATATTTTACTTATTTATTTGTTTTTTATATTAAAAATCCACAACGCTTGCTGTAGCAAGCATATCACTATTTCACGATAAAATCGTGAAATAATATCACGCCATAGGCATATCACTTTGCCGAAGGCAAAATCTCACTGCACCAAAGGTGCAAACTTACGCCGTTAGGCAAATATATTGTCGTTAAGAGTATAAAAAAAGCACCGATTTCGGTGCTTTTTAATTTGTTATAATTATACGTTGCCTTGTGATTTCATTGCTTCGGCTACTTTTATAAAGCCTGCAATGTTTGCACCTGCCATGTAGTTGCCTTCCATGCCGTATTCTTTTGCGTATTTTTCGCAGTTTTTGAAAATGTTAATCATAATGTTATGAAGTTTTTCGTCAACTTCTTCAAAAGTCCAAGAAAGACGCATACTGTTTTGGCTCATTTCTAATCCGGAAGTAGCAACACCGCCGGCGTTAGACGCTTTTGCAGGGCCGTAAAGCATATTGTTTTCAAAGTAAACGTCAATGGCTTCGGGGGTAGAAGGCATGTTAGCACCTTCGGCTACGCAGTAGCAACCGTTTTTAGCAAGAATTTTTGCACTTTCGCCGTCAACTTCGTTTTGAGTTGCGCAAGGAAGGGCAATATCACATTTAACAGTCCAAATACCTTTTGAACCTTCGTGGTATTCCGCACCTTCAACTAATTTAGCGTATTCGGAAATACGTTTTCTTTCAACTTCTTTAAGTTGTTTAACAACTTTAAGGTTGATTCCGTTTTTATCGTAAATATAACCGTTAGAGTCGCTCATAGCAACTACTTTTGCGCCGAGTGCAGTAGCCTTTTCGCATGCGTAAATAGCAACGTTACCCGAGCCCGAAACTACAACGGTTTGACCTTTAAACGATTTGCCGTTTGCTTTAAGCATTTCGTCGGTGAAGTAGCAAAGACCGTAGCCCGTTGCTTCCGTTCTTGCAAGAGAACCGCCGAAAGTTAAACCTTTACCGGTTAATACGCCGGTGTATTCGTTTTGAATACGTTTATATTGACCAAACAAGAAACCTACTTCACGTCCGCCAACGCCGATATCTCCGGCAGGAACGTCGCAATCGGCACCGATATGACGGTAAAGTTCAGTCATGAAACTTTGACAGAATCTCATAACTTCCGCATCCGATTTGCCTTTCGGGTCAAAGTCGGAACCGCCTTTGCCACCGCCCATAGGAAGTGCAGTTAAACTGTTCTTGAAAGTTTGTTCAAAGCCAAGGAATTTGATGATACTCAAATTTACCGTAGGGCTAAAACGGAGACCGCCCTTGTAAGGACCGATAGCACTGTTGAATTGAATACGGTAACCACGGTTTACTCTTACTTTACCGCTATCGTCAACCCAAGGAACACGGAACATAATTTGTCTTTCCGGTTCAACAAGGCGTTCTAAAACGCCTGCGTCAACAAGGTCTTGTCTTTTATCAATAACTGGTTGAAGGGTAGTGAAAACTTCCGTAACGGCTTGAATAAATTCAGGTTCGTTAGGGTTTCTTTGCTTAACTCTTTCCAAAAGATTTATAAGATATTCATTGTAAAGTTTCATAAATAATACCTCTAAAATAAAATTATATTAAAAATTATATAGTATTATAAAGAAAATAGCAATAATTTTACTAAAATTTTTCAAAAAAGTACTTTTTGCGTACAAAAAAGGGTAAATTTTAGGGTGTTTGTATATTTGAAAAAAACACTTAACAACGCTTGTAAAATGTGGTAAAATATAGTTATGAGAAAATTAGTACTTTTAGGCGGTGGCGATATGAGAGAAAAAACCACCTTAAAAATTGATGAATTTATAGCAAATCTTGCAAAGGAGCATGCAAACGGAAAACGCCCGTACGGTTTATTTATAGGAACTGCGTCTCACGACTGTATGCCTGCTTTTAACACGTTTAGAAAAACTTTCACTTCGGTTTTTGACATTAAAGCCGATTGCTTATTGACCGTTCAAGTAGAAACGCCCGACGAAAAAATTGACGAAAAGTTAGAAAAGGCGGATTTTATTTACGTTGGCGGTGGCGATACTTTATATATGCTTAAAAAATGGGAAGAAAGGGGCTTAACGCAAAAAATTCTTTCGGCGTATAAAAGGGGCGTAACCTTATGCGGAAGGTCGGCAGGGGCAATATGTTGGTTTGAACAAATGTACACCGATAGCGAAATGATAACGGGGAAATCGGAATTTTATAAACTATATAGCGGTTTAGGGTTGGTAAAAGGTACTATGACGCCACACTATAATATGCGAAAGCCCGATTTTTTAGAAACGGTAAAGGAAAACGGAATAGTAAACGCCTATGCTGTTGAAGATAATTCGGCGCTTTACTTTGAGAACGAAGAGTTCGTTAAAAGTTTGTCTTCGGGCGGAAAATCTTATTTAGTTAGCAATATAAACGGTGAAATAGACGAAAAGGAAATTTAATAGAATAATAGCCACCGAAATATTTCGGTGGCTTAACTTTTATTTTGATTGGTGTGTGTATTCTTCTAAAAATTTTTTATCAACGTGTGCGTTTTCGTTTAATAACGATAAGTAAGGGGTTGCTATATCTCCCTTTTTGTTCGGGAAAACTATTGCACATATTGACGCAAAGTCAACTCTTGAATAAGCAAATAAATAATATTTAGGTAAATTTAATAAGTAGTTCATTGCCAAACACGAAGAACCGCCGTGAGAGAAAATTACTACCGTTTCGTCGTTATCGTGCGTTGCTAAATAACCGTAACCGCTTTTTTCATAACCTAATTCTTTTAAAAGATTATCTATTTCTTTTGAAATATATTCGTACTGTTCGTCAAGGTTTGAAGTAGTGAACGCTATGCATTTGGTAGGAATATCTTCAATTTTTTCTCCGCTTGAAGTAAATTTTCTTGCCGAAAGCCAAGGGTGATAATCGTCGTCGTTTTCGGATAAATTGTTCCAAGATATTTCGTGCATAAAGGGTAAAACCGTTATCGGTAAATTGTATTTTTTAGCCGTATAACTTGCCGTTTCCTTTGCTCTGCCCATAGGTGAAGAATAAATTTTGTCAATTTTTTCCGTTTCTAAAAGCCTTTTAGCAACGTTTTCCGCTTGAATTTTTCCGTCTTCGGTTAAAGTATCGGTAGAGTAGTCTGGGTGACCGTGTCTTATAAATATAAGTTTCATTACTTGTATTCCTTTATTATTTTTTCAAAAATAGGTAGTGATTTTACTACCGTGCTTTCTTTTACGCAAGTTGCAACTCTAAAATAACCGCTTACGCCGAAACTTTTTGAAGGAACGACCAAAACTCCGTACGTTTTTGCAAATTCGCAAAATCTTTCGTCGTCGTTTAACGGTGCTTTTACGAATAAGTAAAACGCTCCTTTCGGGTAAACTACTTCGTAGCCGAATTTCGTTAAGTTTTCGTATAGAATATTGCGGTTCTTTTCGTAAACGGAAAAATCTGCAACCGTACCAACGGCAGAAATCAATAATTTTTGAAAAACGGAAGGTGCACAAACGAAACCCATTGAACGTCCCGCACCGCAAATGCTTGCAAAAAGTTTTTTACTGTCCGTAGCATTTGGAGAAACGGCTATATAGCCTATTCTGTCGCCGGGGAGAGATAAACTTTTACTGTACGAATAAGTTATAATTGTATCGTCGTAATATTTTGGAATAAAAGGGCAAACTTCGTTGTCAAAAACTATTTCTCTATACGGCTCGTCCGCAATAAGATAAATAGCGTGACCGAATTCTTTTTCCTTTTCTTTTAATATATTAGATAACTTAATTATAGTATCTTCGCTGTAAATAACACCGGTAGGGTTGTTCGGGCTGTTTATGATAACCGCTTGAACGTCGTTGTCAAGTTTATTTAAAAAATCGTTAAAATCAATAGAAAAATCGTTAAAATTCGGTAAAACTTCGACGGTTTTTGCCCCTGCGTTTGTTATAAAAACTTTATATTCGGGGAAAAATGGAGAAAGAACGATTACTTTTTCGTTCGGGTTTGAAATAATGCTTTTAAGGGTTATTGTAAGTGATGCAGCCGCTCCGCAAGTCATATAAATAAGTTCGGGAAGTAAAGTAAAAAAATATTTGCTTTCGTTGTATGAGCAAATAGCCTTTCTCGTTTCCAAATCGCCAACCGAAGAAGTGTAGGCGTGATTTTCGGGAATTTTAGATATTTTATTTAAAGTTTTTAAAACTTTTTCGGGGCATGGCGAAGAAGGGTTGCCAAGAGTAAAATCGTAAACGTTTTCGGCTCCTATTTTTTTAGAAAGTTCTTTACCGTACTCAAAAAGTTCTCTAATTTTAGAGCGTTCCGTTCCGTAATTAACCATTTTTTCGTTAATCATAATACGCCTCCTATGATGAAAAGATTTTAACATAACGGTGCGATTTAGTCAATAAAAATGCGGAATTTTAAAAATTTGCGTTAAAAAAGTTGACAAGCATAAAAAAAATATTTATACTTAAATTAAAAATTGAGGAACGCATTATGAAAAAGTTGATTGCCTTTTATTACGGATATTATTTTTTCAAGCCATATTTAAAATAATACGGTTATTTTTTGCGTAGTAAAAATTTTTTATTTGATTTTTAATTTAGTATGGAATGACCGATTTAATTCGGTCATTTTTTTATTTTGCGAGGTATTTATTATGATTATTTTAGTAAAAGAAAAACACGAACAAAAGCAATTTGATAATTTGGTAGAGTGGATTACCGAACAAGGCTTAAAAGTTGATATAAGCCACGGCGAAAACACCACGATTTTAGGTTTGATAGGCGATACTTCAAAAGTTGATATTGACCTTATCCGTTCGCTTGATATCGTTGAAAACGTTAAACGTATTCAAGAGCCTTACAAATGCGTAAACCGTAAATTCCATCCGGAAGATACCGTCGTAGAAGTAGCGGGAAGAAAAATCGGTGGCAATAACTTTACTTTAATTGCAGGACCGTGTTCCGTTGAAAGTGAAAAACAAATAATTAGTATTGCCGAAGAAGTTAAAAAAGCAGGTGCGGGATTTTTAAGAGGCGGTGCTTTCAAACCGAGAACTTCGCCATACTCTTTCCAAGGTTTAAGAGAGAGTGGTCTTGATCTTTTACTTAAAGCAAAAGAAGAAACGGGCTTGCCTATCGTAACCGAAATTATGAGCGTAAGACACATTGATTTATTCAAGGACGTTGACGTAATTCAAATCGGTGCAAGAAATATGCAAAACTTTGAACTTTTAAAAGAAGTAGGCAAAATGAAAAAAGCAGTTCTTTTAAAACGTGGTTTAGCGGCAACTATGGAAGAATGGCTTATGAGTGCCGAATACTTAATGGCGGAAGGCACTACCGATATTATTTTATGTGAAAGGGGTATCCGTACGTTTGAACCGTACACGAGAAACACTCTTGACTTATCGGCAATTCCTTTACTCAAAGAAAAAACGCACTTGCCGGTTATCGTTGACCCGTCGCACGCATCGGGTATTTCAAGACTTGTAAGACCTATGTCGCTTGCGTCGGTAGGTGCAGGGGCGGACGGACTTATGATTGAAGTTCACAATGACCCGAAACACGCTTTGTGTGACGGACCGCAAGCAATACTTCCGGAAGAATTTAGCGATATAGTTAAAAATATTGAAGTTATGCTTCCGCTTGTAAATAAGCAAATAAGTAAATGAAAGTAGGAATAATAGGATTAGGACTTATGGGCGGTTCTTTCGGTAGAACGCTCACGAAGTTCGGTCATACCGTTTACGGCTACGATACAAACGAAAAATCTTTAAAAAAAGCCAAAATAATAGACGCTATAACCGACGTTTTAAACGAAAAAAACGTTAAGGAAGTTGAACTTTTGGTAGTTGCCGTTAATCCTAACTTATTTTTAAAAGCGTTAACGCCGTTTATAAGCGGACTTAACGACGGTGCTACCGTAATGGATTTTTGCGGAACTAAACGTTTAACGGTTAGTCAGATGCAAGATTTGGCAAAAGAATATAAAAATTTGAATTTTATAGGCGGTCATCCGATGGCAGGAAGGGAGTTTTCGGGTATAGAACACTCTCTTTCCACACTTTTTCAAAAAGCGTCTATGATATTCGTTCCCGTAAAAGCGGATATTTTCGTACTTCAAAAGTTCAAAGAACTTTTTATGTCGCTTGAATTCGGCGAAGTCGTTATAACCGATGCGGAAAATCACGATAAGCAAATTGCCTTTACTTCGCAACTTTGCCACGTAGTTTCCAACGCTTTTATTAAAAACGAAAGGGCAAAAGAGCATTTCGGTTATTCGGCGGGAAGTTATAAAGACTTAACGAGAGTTGCTAAATTAGACCCTAATATGTGGACGGGGTTAATGATAGAAAACGCCGATAATTTATCTAACGAACTTGACGAATTTATCGGTAATTTGCAAAAATATTCAACTGCTTTAAAGGAAAGAAACGAAGAAAAACTGTACTCTTTGCTTAAAGAAGGGAACGATACCAAAAGAGAGATAGAACAAAGGAGTTAAAATGCTTAAACTTGAAGTTAAAGCGTCAAAAACTTATCCCGTAATAATTGAGAAAGGTTTTAATAACGTAAACGAGTTGTTAAACAGAATAACGGGAAACAAACTTGCCGTTATAATAGATGAAAACGTTGAAAAACTTTTTGGAAATTCGCTTGAATTTTTAAACGGCTTGAACGTTTATAAGTATATTCTTAAAAGTGGAGAAGAAAGCAAAAACTTAACGGAATTTGCAAAAATTATCAACTTTTTAGCCGAAAACGAGTTTTCACGAAAAGACACTCTTTTGGCAATAGGCGGTGGCGTTACTACCGATTTAGGCGGTTTTTGTGCGTCAACTTATATGCGTGGAATAAACCTTATTCAAATGCCCACGACCGTTCTTGCGTGCGTTGATGCGTCCGTTGGCGGTAAAACTGCGGTAAATCTTGAAAAAGGTAAGAATTTATGCGGAACTTTCTATCAACCGAGCATAGTTTATATCAATACCGAATTTTTAAACACTTTACCGAAGAGAGAAGTAGAAAGCGGTTTCGGGGAGATAATTAAGTATGCGTTCTTATCAAATACGGTAACCGAAAAGGATATAAAACAAGGTATTTCCGAAGAACTTATTTATAAGTGCTTAAAAATAAAAGCGGATATAGTTGAAAAGGACGAAAAGGAAGGCGGACTCCGTAAACTTTTAAATTTAGGTCATACCGTAGGTCACGCCGTTGAAAGTTTGTCAGGTTATAAATATTCACACGGCTTGTCTGTTGTAACGGGTATATACTACGCTATTAAAGTTTCGGAAAAACTTTATAACTATGATAGTGAAAAATCTCAAAAAGCGTATGAATTATTGTACTCTTTCGGGCATAAATTACCCCTTGAATTTTCCGAAAAACAATTAGTTTCTAAAATAGTTATGGACAAAAAACGCCAAAAGGACAGCGTTTCGTTCGTAACCGTAAAAGATATAGGAAACTCACAAATAGAAGAAATAAAACTTAACGAATTAGAGAGTTTAATTAAATGAATACAGAAATAACTCCACAAATACTTTCGGGCGAAGTTTACGCTAAACCTTCAAAGTCATACGGGCATAGGCTTTTGATTTGTGCATTTTTATCGGGAAAAGAAGTAACCGTTAAAAATCTTTCCTATTCAAAAGATATTTTGGCAACGATAGGAGCAATAAAAAGTTTAGGAGCAAACGTTGCTTTAAACGGAACGACAGTTACCGTAAAACGCCAAAATACTCCTAAAAAAGCCGAAGTTTTTGCAAACGAAAGCGGTTCAACCTTGCGTTTTTTACTTCCCGTCAGTTGTGCTTTGGGGGTAAACGCTACTTTTACGGGTTCGGGTAGGCTTTTGTCAAGACCCATTACGGAACTTGTTGATTCACTTAATTTAGGCGGTGCAAAAATAGAAAATTTTACCGTAAACGGAAAGATAAAAAGCGGAGTTTACGAAATTGACGGCTCGGTTAGTTCGCAGTATATAACGGGCTTACTCTTTGCGTTATCGGTAGTTGACGGCGAAAGTGAAATAGTTATTAAAGGTAAACTTTCAAGTGCCGACTACGTAAATATTACCGTTGACGTGTTAAAACAATTCGGCGTTAAGGTTGAAAGAACTTTAAAAGGCTATAAAATTTTAGGAAATTCCTACAATTTACAAAAAACGGAATTTACCGTTGAAGGCGACTATTCAAATTCGGCTTTTATGCTTGTTGCAGGTGTTTTAGGCGATAAAATTACCGTTAAAGGTTTAAACAAAAAATCCTTGCAAGGCGATAAAGAGATAGTAAAAGTTATTCAAAAATTCGGTGGAAAAGTTGAAGAAACGAACGAAGGAATAACAACTTATAAAAGCAACTTAACGGGTACGGAAATTGATATAGACGCTATTCCCGATTTAGCCCAAATTATAGCCGTTTTAGGAGCGTATGCAAAAGGCAAAACGGTAATAAAAAATATAGAAAGGCTACGCATAAAAGAAAGCGATAGGGCGTTAGCAATAATAAAAATGCTAAACCTTTCGGGTATAAAAGCGGAAATAACGGGTAGTGATATAACGATTTACGGCGGAGAGCCGAAAGGAGCGGTGTTTGACGGCGGAAACGACCATAGAACGGTTATGTCCACTTCAATTTTAGCAACCTTTGCGAAGGGAAATTCATTAGTTTTAGGTTCGCAAGCGGTAGAAAAATCGTACCCGGATTTCTTTGAAGATTTTAAAAATTTAGGCGGTAAAGTAAATGTCCATATTTAAGGGAAATAAATTACAACTTGAAATAACGGGTGAATCACACTCAAAAGAAATGCATGCAAGTTTAAAAGGCTTAAACGAATTTTTATACGACGGCGAGCAACTTGAAACTTTTTTAAATAGAAGAAAAGCGTCAAAAAGCGTTTTTTCCACTTCAAGAAAAGAAAGTGATTTGCCTATTATAGAGTTTAAAGGAAACGAACTTTCCGTTACCGTTAAAAACGAAAATCAAAGAAGCAACGACTATAACGAACTTTACGCAAAGCCACGCCCGTCTCACGCAGATTATCCGTGGAGCGTAAAAGACAATAATTTTGACTTTTCTGGCGGTGGTAGATTTTCGGGAAGACTTACCGTTATGCTAACGGCTGTAGGCGGTATTTGTAAGCAATATTTAGAAAAACAAGGCATTAAAATAAACGCTTTCGTAAAAAGTATAGGAAACGTTTTAGGTAGCGGTTATTATTCAAACAATTTTAATATTTCAAACGCTTACGACGGAAGTTTTCCGTCAATAGACAAAAAGGCGGAAATGCTTGAAGAAATAGTAAAGGCAAAAGAAAACAGAAATTCCGTAGGCGGAACTGTTGAGTGCGTCGTTTCGGGAATGCCCGTCGGTATAGGCGATAATTTGTTCGGTGGTTTGGAAGGAAAAATAGCAATGCTCGTTTATTCAATTCCGGCAGTAAAGGGCGTTGAGTTCGGTAAGGGTTTTGACCTTTCAAAAATGGACGGAAAAACTGCGAACGACGAACTTTATTACGATAACGGAAAAGTTAATTTTTACACGAATAATTCGGGTGGAATAAACGGCGGAATATCTAACGGCAACGATATAGTTTTGTCCGTTGCGTTTAGACCCACGCCTTCAATTAGTTTACCGCAAAGAACGGTAAATCTTGAAACCAAAGAAAATACCGTAATAGAAATAAAAGGTAGGCACGATTCTTGCATAGTTCCAAGAACTCTACCCGTTGTTGAAAGTGCGGTTGCAATAGCAATTTTAGACGAAATTTTATAGGAGAAAGTTATGAGCGAACTTGACGAATTGAGAAAAAGTATCAACGAAGTTGACGATAAAATAGTAAAACTTTACGTTGAGCGTATGCAAATAGCAAAAAAAATAGGCGATTATAAACGCCAAAATAACGTTAACGTTTTAGATAATTCAAGGGAAAAGGAAGTCCTTTTTAGACTTGCCGAACAAGTTCCCGACGAATTTAAACTTTATTTAAAACAAGTTTACGAAGTAATGTTTTCAACAAGTAGAGCGTACCAAGCAAAATCGGTTGCTACAAGTTCGGTTACCGTTGATAAAATCAATAAAATATTAATGGAAGAACTTAAAGATTTCCCCGTATCTTCAACGGTTGCTTGTCAAGGCGTAGAAGGTGCAAATAGCGGTCAAGCCGCCGAAAATTTGTTTCCTATAAGTAAAATTTCTTATTTCAAAACGTTTGACGCAGTGTTTAACGCAGTTCAAAAAGGTTTTTGCAAATACGGTGTTTTACCCATAGAAAACAGTACCGCAGGCTCCGTTTCGGAAGTTTACGATTTAATGAAAAAGCATAACTTTCACATAGTAAAAAGCATAAAACTCCGCATTGACCATTGTTTGGTAACTTTAAAAGGCGTTGATATTAAAAACGTTAAAAAAGTAGTTTCTCATAAGCAAGCAATTATGCAATGTTCGGAATATTTACGAAAGTTAGGCGTTGAAACGGAATATGCCGAAAATACGGCGGTTGCCGCTCAAAGATTAGTAGAAAGCGGAGATAAAACTACCGCAGTTATTTGTTCTAAACGCTGTGCCGAACTTTATTCGTTATGCGTTCACGAAGAAAAAATTCAAGACGGATTTAACAATTTTACCCGTTTTATATGTATATCAAAAGATTTAGAAGTTTTCAAAGGTGCTAAAAAGATAAGTATTATGTCAAGTTTAGCACACGAACCGGGTAGTTTGAATAAAGTTTTAAGTAAATTTTACTCACTCGGTTTAAACCTTGTAAAACTTGAATCAAGACCTATTTTAGACAGTGATTTTGAATTTATGTTCTACTTTGATTTTGAAGGGGACGTTTGCGATATGGCGGTTAGAAACTTGCTTGCCGAACTTGAAAACGGCTCGGATAAATTCGTACTTTTAGGCGTATATCAAGAAGTGTAATAAAAAATGAAGTTTTGTCTTATAGGGAAAAAACTTTCCCACAGTTATTCAAAAATAATACATAATTATTTAGGGTTAGATTACGAACTTTGCGAAATTTTGCCCGAAAAAGTCGGTGATTTTGTTAAAAATAACGATTACGACGGGTTCAACGTTACAATTCCTTACAAAAAGGAAGTAATGCCTTATTTAGATTATATTTCTAACGAGGCGTTAAAAGTAGGTGCGGTAAATACCGTAGTTAGAAAAAACGGAAAACTTTTAGGCTATAATACCGATTATATAGGTTTGGTTTACACCTTTAACAAAATGCAAGTAAATTTAAAGAATAA
>JAZRVG010000062.1:0-24692 GCA_045599025.1 Christensenellaceae bacterium
GCTTTAACTTCGGTGTTCATTGAGAACCATGCGAAAGATGCTGTAGAAAGCATTGCGGCAGAAACAACGGTCATTGCAACTGCAACAACGATTTTTGCCAAGTTTTTAGATTTTTTCATTTTTTTCTCCTTTACCGTACTATTCGCACGGTTAATAAATTATAAGTTTTTATAATACAACTTTCGGACTTTTGCATTTTAGGTAAATTTTAAGGCGTAATACTTAACTCCTTTAAAAAATTCACCCTTTACGCTTTTAGCCTAAAAGCATGCATTTCCTTTATTATTTTTCAATTATTTCAAAACGCATTGATAAACGGATAAATCCACCAAGCACGTCGTTCACAGTATCGGGATCGGGACCTTCAATCCACATTACCACCGTAAATCTGTCAACTTCCCCGGGAGTAAAAGTTTCTCTTATTGCCGTTATAGGCGTTGATGCACTCATGAAAGGCGTCGTTCCCGGTTCTACACCGTTATAAAGTTCGTCTTTCGTTCTCGGGTAAGCGTAAACTTCGCTTTCGCCGTTTATATAAAATTTAATTCTTATACATTTTTCAAGGTTTTTGGTTGCCTCTTTTATATATAACGAATATCTGTAATCTGCAGTATTTTCTCCGCTATTTTGTAAATAAAACGTGTAAGCGTAGAAGTACAAACCTTCCGATTGAGAAGTTTTACTGTGAACTCCACCGCCTAAATCGTCAAGATTATTCGGTAAATCTACACCCGCCATATTGCTCATATCGGGGAACTGTTGTGCGTTCAATATTGCGGTAGGTTTCGCAAAGTTTTCCGTTTCCGAAAGTGAAAGGGAATATCCGTTGTCCTTTACTTCTCTACCGTTCATAACCGAAATTGTGAACGCTCCGTTGTTGTTATACAAAGATACGGCTATAAATCCTGCTATAAATATCACAAACGTTGAAAAAATTACCGCTTTTAATATTCTTGATTTAATAATATCCGATTTAGCGTTTTTTGTAAGAGTTGCTAACCGCCTATTTCTTAAATTAGCCATTTGACTTTAACAAATCCTCCAAATCGTACCCTTTGCCGACAAGTTTGAAATCGGCAGGATAGTTACCTACTCCCGTTCCGAACGGAACTTCGTATTCTTCTCCGTTCCAAAACTGTGCTACGCATTTGTAACCGAGTTGTTCAGCCATTTTAACCATTAAAATTGCTTCTTGTTCTCCGTTTAAAAGTCTTGAAGAAAAATCGGGAGCGTAATAAACGTAATCTATATTGAGCGACTTCATACGAAGGGGTGCGTAATATTCTTCCCCAAACGATAAAAGTGCGAACGTTACGCCCTTTTCTTTTAACGGACGAATTTCTCTTTGAACGTCTTCGGGATTAGCAAACAAAAGTTCCGAAGAAAACGCAAAACATAAATATTTAGCAGTTTCGTAATCAAGTTTTTCAATGAATTTGGCAAAAGGTTTTTTAATCGTTTCACCAAGAACCATTTTAACGGGTACGTAAACCGTTATAGGTACTACCGTTTTGCCTTGCTCTTTAAATTCTTTAATAAGTTTTACCGCTTTTTTGAGTTGCCATAACGATAAATCCGAGCCTGTCGTTACCGTGTTGGTACAAACGTCGTAAACTTCAAGAGATAAAGTGCCGAGTTCGGGCGAATTGATAAACAGTCTTGTAAAAAAGCCGTAAATTACTTCGTCTTCCGCAAAACCCATTATCGGGTAAAGTTTCCAAGAAAGTGGAGAAACGTTTTGCTTTTTGTAAAAGTTTAAGCGTTTTTTGAAATCCGCTTCCGCTTTCGCTTTAAGTTTTTGAGCCTTGATAGCCTCTCTTTCTTCTTTTGAAAGTTTTACTTTTACGGGTTTTTCTTCCGTTTTAACAACTTCCGCTTGCTCTACGCTATCTAATTCGTTAGTAAGCGAAGTTTCAATATTTTCAGTTGTAACTTGCTCATCTTCTAACATAATTTCACGCTCACAAGGTTTTTTAGATAAAAAAAAGTTGCATTTTTAGACTTTAATTCTAAAATGCAACTGGCTGACTCTCAACGAATCCCTATAGCTTTGCGTCACTACGTTACCGCAGTTTTGCCTACTATCTATTCAATTTACAACAATTATATAGTAATTTTTTTTAATTGTCAATAATTTTTTTGCGTTTTTTTTATTTTTTTGTAATTTTTTTTACTTTTAGTGCCTATACGTTGTTCCTTTCCTATTATTATAATACGCACACGCACGCAAAAAATATTACTATTATATAATAAATTACGTTATTCTTGCTTTTCTTCTTTTTTAGATAGCGTATGTTTCGGCCCGGGAAGTTCCCAACGGTATTTCGCCGCTAAAAGCCTTAATACCATTACCACCGTTATACCTGCAATAATTCCAACGTATTCGCTTACAAACCAAAGCGCATACGTAACTATTGCTCCTATTATTGACGCACATGCATAAAAATGCTTTACGAATATTGACGGTTTATCCCCTGCAAACAAATCTCTTACAACGCCACCGCCAACGCCCGTTACCGCTCCCACAAATATATAAAGCGACCAGTTATACATACTTGACATATCAAACGCAGTTTTTATTCCTATTACGGTAAATACCCCAAGTCCGAGCGAGTCAAATATCAAAAACAATCTGTCGTATACTTTATGGCTTTGCGTTATATATTTTTGAACGAAAGGTATAAGCGTTATTATGGCAACGCCTATTGCCACAATTGCGAATATCGGGTCAACGAAACACGACGGCGGATTATTTCCCAAAACCAAATCTCTAAAAAGACCGCCACCCGTTGCGGTTGCCAAACCGAGTATGCACACCCCGAAAGCGTCAAGTTCTTTTTTAATTCCAACCAACGCTCCCGAAATAGAAGCGACTATTATACCTATCAAGGTTAAAACGTACAGTAAAGTATCCATAAACCAAACATCCCTATGTGATATAATAAATGATAACACTACGTTTTTTTAAAGTCAATTTAAATAAAATGTTAAAAGTGGCTTTTTTTACTTGCAAAAATAAAAATATATGCTAAAATGTAATTATATGCATATTTAAGGAGTGTATTTTATGGGAAAATTCGTAATTAAAAAAACGCCAACAGGGTTTAATTTTAGTTTATACGCTGTTAACAAAGAAAAAATTGCCGTCGCTTCGCAAGTTTACAAAACAAAAGACGGTTGCAAAAACGGTATGGCAAGCGTAGCAAAATTTGCTAAAAAAGCAATTGATGAAGACAGAATTGAAGATAATACTTTACAAAAACCCACGCCTAAAACCAACCCCAAATTTGAAATTTATCTTGACAAACAAGGCTTATACAGATACCGTCTTTTCGCTTCTAACGGCGAAAGCATCGCTATGTCCGAAGAAGGCTACAAGTCAAAAGAAGGTTGCAAAAACGGTATGCGTAGCGTTTCCGTTAACGCTATTGACGCAGAAATCGTTGACGAAACTATCACTAAATAATTTAACCTAAAATTTAAGTCCCTTTCGCTTTGAAAGGGACTTTTTTAGTATATTTTATTTATTTCGCTAACGTCTTTTAAAACGTAAGTCGGTTTGAATTCGCTTTTTTCAAGGTCTTGTAAAGTTGCCTCTCCGCTCAAAACGAGTGCGGTATCAACTTCCGCATTAACTCCCGACAATATATCGGTATAAAGCCTATCGCCTAAAACGAGCGTTTGCTCCTTTTTATACCCTAATTCTTCAACGGCAAGATTTATCATCATAGGGTTAGGCTTTCCTACGAAAACGGGTTTTTTACCCGTAGCCTTTTCTAACCCGAAACACATTGAACCGCAATCGGGAATATACCCGAAGTCAACGGGGCAAACCCAGTCGGGATTAGTGGCGTAATAGGGAACGTTGGTTTTTGTTAGCATTTTTGAAGTTGTGCGGAGTTTTTCCCCCGTAACTTCACTGTCAAACGCAACTATTATCGCCGAAACGCTTTCGTTATATTCGGTTGTAACGTTCACGCCGTACTTTTTCATTTCTTTTATAAAAGAATTAGTGCCTTGTGCGTATATAAGACTTTCGCCGAACCTACCCTTTAACAAAACCGAACTTGCGTAAGTTGACGTAAAAAAGTTCGTTTCGTCGCAAACAATGCCCATTTTTGATAATTTTTCTATATAATCGTTTACCGATTTTGAAGAATTGTTGGTAATAAAAACGTATTTACCACCATTTAAAACGATATTTTCAAGAAGTTCTTTAACCCCCGAAAAAAGTCGGTTTTCCATATATATAGTGCCGTCCATATCAAAAAGAAAAAGTTTTTTATCTTTAAGTCCGTTTAGGTTTTTGCCGAAATAATCAACCACCATAAAATTATTCTCCCGAAAAATCAAAAAAATTATAACATTTGACCTAAATTTTGTCAATAATTTCAATTCTATTGAAAATTTTTTGAAAAAGTGCTACACTAAACTTTATGAAAAGAGCAAGCGGTGTTTTAATGCACTTATCTTCGCTATTCGGCGATTATTCGTGCGGTTCGTTTGGCAAAAATGCCATTAAATTTATTGATTTTTTACACGAAAGCGGTTTTTCCTACTGGCAAACCCTTCCTTTTTGCGTACCCGACAGCGTAGGTTCGCCCTACAAATCGTTTAGTGCGTTTAGCGGAAACTGGTTTTTTATTGACCTTGAAACGCTTCACGAAAAAGGGCTTATAACCTTAAAAGAACTTGAAAGCGAAAAAAATTCAAACCCCTATTCGTGCGATTTTGAAAAACTTAATTTAACCAGATTATCACTTCTTAAAAAAGCGTCTAAAAGGTTCAAAGAAGTTGATAAAATGAACGAATTTTACCTTTCTCACGAAAAAGTTTTAGAGTTTTGCAAATTTATCACCTTAAAAGAGCAAAATTCTTTCAAACCTTTTACCGAGTGGAAAATTTTAGAAATTGACGAAGAACTGTTAAATTCCTACAAGTTTATTGAATACGAATTTTTCGTTGAGTGGTTAAAAATAAAGTCTTACGCCAACTCAAAAGGCGTAAAAATAATAGGCGATATTCCTATGTACGTTGATTACGACAGTTCGGACGTATATTACAATAAATCGCAATTTTTACTTGACGAAAATTATAAACCGAAAAAGGTTGCGGGCGTTCCTCCCGATTATTTTTCAAAGGACGGACAACTTTGGGGCAACCCCCTTTACGATATTAAAAAAATGCGTGAAGACGGTTTTTCGTGGTGGAAAGAGAGAATTTTATTTATAAGCGAACTCTTTGACGGAATAAGAATTGACCATTTCAGAGCCTTTGAAAGTTACTATGCAATTCCTTACGGCGACACGACCGCCAAGAACGGCAAGTGGCAAAAAGGGGGCGGAACAGGTTTAATAAACGCCATAAAAAGCGTTAGCAAAGATAAACTTTTAATTTGCGAAGATTTAGGCGACATTACCGAAAAAGTTATAAAATTAGTTAAAAAATCCGCTCTTCCAAATATGAGAGTTTTACAATTTGCGTTTTTAGGCGACAAAAATTCCCCACACCTTCCGCACAACTATTCAAACAACTGCGTTGCCTACACGGGAACGCACGACAACAACACTCTACTCGGTTATATTTGGGAGCAAAGCGAAGAAAACAGACGTCGCATTTTTGATTATTTTAATATAACGGACGGTAACCTTGACAATTCTTATTACCCTATTATTAAAGAAATGTTAAAATCGCACGCAGGGCTTGTTATAATTCCTATACAAGACTTACTCAAATTCGGTTCGGACACAAGATTAAACACCCCCGGAACTTCAAGCGGAAACTGGACTTTCAGAATTACCGAAGAACAGTTTAACACGCTTGATAAATCTTTATTTAAAAGTTGGAACGAACTTTACGGAAGAATATAATTTAATATTTAAAAAAAACGAAAACTCCGCACTTTTGCGGAGTTTTTTAACGTTTTTCTATTTAATTATCTTGCCGTTTTCAACCTTTATTATATTGACGTTTTTATTATCAAATTCCGTGCCTAAATCGGTTAAAGTTATTATCGTTTGAAGATTTTGTAGCGTTGAGAGTAGTCTTTCTCTACGGGTAGAATCAAGTTCGCTCAAAGCGTCGTCCAAAATAAGAACGGGATACTCCCCGAAACGCTCTTTATAAAGTTCAGTTTCGGCAAGTTTTAACGATAAAGCACAAGTTCTTTGTTGACCTTGCGAACCGTAAATTTTAACGTCTTCCCCGTTGATTTTTATCTTCAAATCGTCCCTATGAACGCCTACGCCCGTATAGCCTAAAACCATATCTTTTTCAAGCCTTTGGTTAAGGGCGAAAATAAATTCTTCCTTTACGGTTTTTATATCTTTATACTCAAAAGAACTGTCAAGCGAAATTTCAATTTTTTCGTTATTTCCCGTTAAAAGTGAGTGAAATTTGCTTACGTAAGGGGTTAATCTTTCAATAAATTCCACCCTTTTCGTTAGTACTACTTCAAGGGCTTTTGCAAGTTGTTCGTCCCATAGCGGTAAGGTTAAATAAACGGTTTCTTTATCGCTACTTTTTATAAGATTATTCCTTTGCTCCAAAATCTTGCGGTAGGAAGATAGTGCGTAAAAATACGACTTGTCCGTTTGGCAAAGAGATATATCCATAAATCTTCTACGGTCTTCGGGGCTTTCTTGAATAAGTTTTAAATCTTGCGGATTAAAAAACACTGCGTTGATATTACCCATAAGTTCCCCTATCTTTTTAAGCGGAACACCGTTCACCTTTACGGCTTTCGGGCTTTTATCGTAAAAATCAATGCTTACCTCCACTTCTCCAAAGCGTGTTTCGGCAAGCCCTACGACTTTTGCAAAGTCCGAACCGTATTTTATAACTTGTTTATCTTTGGTGGCTCTTGGCGAATAGCCCGAACACAAGAAAAACAACGCTTCGGCGGAATTTGTTTTACCTTGTGCGTTCTTGCCCACTAATACGTTTATACCGCTTGAAAATTCAAAAGTTTCGTTTTCGTAATTGCGGTAGTTTGTCAATAATAATTTTTTAATATACATTTTCGGTTTTTAAGATTTTAAAATCGTTGATTTTTAATTAAAGTTATAGTATAATTACATTTATATATTATCACACTTTTTCGGTTTTTACAAAGCATAACCGAAAAAAATTTCGGTTTTTACAAATATCAACCGAAAAAAACGGAGAATTTAATGGAAAGTTACGAAATTATTTGGAAAAAAGCACTTCCGGAACTTGAAAATTCAATATCTTCACTCAACTATACTATATACATTTCGTTATTAACGCCTATTGATATAGTTGGCAGTACGCTCGTTTTACTTGCAAAATCCGAAGTTCAAGCAGGTATGGCAAGAACTAATTTGCACGATAAAATTCTTGCGGTTATGAAGAACCTTAACACGGGCATTACCGAAATTGAAGTTTTCGTTGGCGAAAACAGAGAAGAATATATGGCAAGCCTTAAACAAAGGGAAGATAACGTTGGCGTTGAAAGTTTACCCATTAACCCCGATTATACTTTTGACAGTTTCGTTGTAGGCGAATCAAACAGATATTTATACGCAGCCGCAAAAGCCGTTGCCGAAGACCCGGGAAACAACTACAACCCGTTATTCATTTACGGTGCGTCGGGGCTTGGCAAAACTCACATAATGCACGCTATTGCTAACAGTATAAGGCTTTCTAAACCGTCGTTAAACGTTCTTTACGCCACTTGCGAAAAGTTCACTACCGACCTTATAACCTTTATCCGTTCGGGTAAAGCGTATCAAGACGACAGTTCGGACTTCAAGCAACGCTACCGTAACGTTGACGTTTTGATTATTGACGACGTGCAGTTTTTAGCGAAAAAACAATCAACGCAAGAAGAATTTTTCCACACGTTCAACACTTTATACTCAATGAACAAGCAAATAATTCTTTCGGCAGATTGCGAGCCTAACGAAATTAAACTTTTGGACGACAGGTTAAGAACACGTTTTGACGGTGGCTTAAAAGCACAAGTTTTAGCACCCGATATTGAAACGAAAATTGCAATAGTTCTTAAAAAAGCCGAAACGAAAAAACATATTTTACCGATAGAAGTTGCAACTTTTATCGCTGAAAATTCCGACGACAACGTTAGAAGTTTGGAAGGACTTTTAACCAAAGTTATATTTGCGTCAATTCTTCACGAAGAACCTATTAGTTTGGAACTTGCAAAAGAAGCGTTAAACGACAGTATCACTACCGCCTCAAAAGAAACTTTAACCGTTTCAAGAGTTATTGATACCGTTTGTTCTTTTTACAATGTTTCTAAAACAGACGTTCTTTCTAAAAAGAGAAACAAGGAATTTGCCGAACCGAGACAAATGTGCGCTTACCTTATGACCGAACTTATGTCTATTCCTTTAATGACGATAGGACAGGCTCTCGGCGGAAAAAATTACGCAACGATAATACACTCTCGTGATAAAATTGCCGAACAAATAAAAATAAACGACCGAGTTGCATCGGACGTAAACGATTTGAAAAACTTAATTTTGAAAAAATAAACTTATGAACGATTATTACTTTGAAGGCGAATACGACGCCGTAGTTATAGGTGCGGGACACGCAGGTTGCGAGGCGGCTCTTGCTCTTGCAAGAACGGGCAAAAAAACCGCACTTTTAACGATAAATTTAGACAATATAGGATTTATGGCTTGCAACCCGTCAATAGGCGGAACGGCAAAAGGTCATTTGGTTCGTGAACTTGACGCACTTGGCGGAGAAATGGGCGTGAACATTGATAAAACAATGTTGCAAATTAAAATGCTCAACCGTGGAAAAGGCGTTGCCGTACAATCTTTAAGAGCACAAGCGGACAAAAATCTTTACCACAGACAAATGAAGAAAACGCTTGAAGAAACGGAAAATTTGCGTATTTTACAATGCGAGGCAACCGAAATTCTTCAAGAAGACGGAAAAGTTACGGGCGTTATAAACAACTACAACGCACTTTTAAAATGCAAAGCCGTAGTAATTGCAACGGGCGTTTATCTTAACAGCGATATAATTTCGGGCGACGTTAAAAAGTTTTGCGGACCTAACGGTTTCCAAAATGCAACGAAACTTACCGACTCTTTAATAAAACTCGGTTTTAACGTTCGTCGTTTCAAAACGGGAACTCCCGCAAGAGTTGACAAACGCACCATAGATTATTCTCAATTTACAATTCAAGAAGGCGAAACGGACGTTTACCCCTTTTCTTATATAACGGAAAAATTACCCGAAGTACAAACTCCGTGCTATCTCGGTTACACCAACCAAAAAACGCACGAAATAATTTTAGGTAATCTTGACCGCTCCCCTTTATACAACGGTTTTATAACCACGCTCGGCCCGAGATACTGCCCGTCCATTGAAACGAAAGTAGTAAGATTTAAGGACAAAGAACGCCACCAAATCTTTTTAGAGCCCGAAGGAGCGGACACTAACGAAGTTTACGTTCAAGGTATGTCTTCTTCTATGCCGATAGACGTTCAAGTTGATATGTACCGTTCAATAAAAGGTTTTGAAAACGCAGTTTTAATGCGCTACGCTTATGCGATAGAATACGACTGTATTGACAGTTTGGATTTAAAACCTTCGTTAGAGTTTAAAAAAGTAAGAGGCATATTCACGGCAGGTCAAATTAACGGCACGAGCGGTTACGAAGAAGCAGGTGCACAAGGTTTAATTGCAGGTATTAACGCAAGTTTATATTTAGATAACAAAGAACCGCTTATTTTAGGCAGAGACGAAGCGTATATAGGCGTTATGATAGACGATTTGGTTACCAAAGGAACGGACGAACCGTACAGAATAATGACTTCAAGAGCGGAATACCGTTTGATTTTACGCCAAGACAATGCCGACACCCGTCTTACCGAAAAAGGTAGAGCGGTAGGTTTAGTTAAAGACGACAGATACGCAGTTTTTAAGAAGCGTTTGGAAATTGCCAAAAACGCAAGGGAAGAACTTTTAACGGTTGTTGACTACAAAACTTCAAAAGAATTTATTGAAAAATTCGGTGACGGCGACGTAGTTCGTCCCCTTTCTTACGCCGATATGATAAGGCGTGGCATTTCTATTAGAACTATAAAATCTTATTTTAACGCATTTAATAACGTTCCTAACGACATTTTAGAAACGGTTGAAACGGACGTAAGATACGAAGGTTACGTTAAAAAAGAACTTGAACAAATAGAAAAAGCGAAAAAACTTAAAAGCAAGGCATTAAGCCCCGATATTGACTATATGAGTATTGAAGGTTTGCGTGTTGAAGCAAGGCAAAAATTAGATTTGGTTAAACCTATCAACATAGACCAAGCCGAAAGAATACCGGGTGTAAACCCCGCCGATATTGCCGTTTTAATGGTATGGTTAAAAACTAAAAATGAAAGATAACGAAAAAAAAGAAGTTTCCACGCCCGAAAAAAAGGTTGAAAAAACTCCCGAACAAATAAAAAAAGAAAAGTCAAAAGCCGAAACTCAAAAATTCAAATCAAAATATTTTGAGTATTACGACGATATAAAAATAAGTGATAGGCAGGATTGGTAAAATGATTAAACACGTAGTATGTTTTAAACTTAAAGACAATTCGTTAGACGCAAAAGAAAAAGCAACTAACGTTTTAATGAGTATGATAACGAAAGTTCCTACTATTTGGGGAATAGAAGTTGGGCAAGATATTTTAGGTACTGCCCGTTCTTACGACCTTATTTTACAAGTAGTTGTTGAAAGCAAAGAAAAACTTGAAGAGTACCAAAAAGACCCGTATCATTGTAACGTAGTTAAAAAGTATATGCACGAACATATCGTTTCTTCTATTGCAGTTGACTACGAAATTGACTAATGTTCTCAAAAAATATTTAAGCGTGAGTTTTCTCACGCTTTTTATTTTTAATTAAAAATTGACAAAGTATATTTGAAATGCTATAATATTTTTACCACTTATTTAACAACAAAATAAAAAAATCACAATGGGTATTTTATACCCTTTATTAGGCAACTTTAATTATTGGCAGATATATTTGCCCGTAAATAACGGTTGCTTAACTGTGATTGTTGTTAAATAGGTGGTACTATACGGGGAGATATGCTGTAAGTGTCACTCCGTAAGGGGTGGCATTTTTATATTCTTGCATTTTCCCATTAAAAATAAAAAGAAAATTGACAAAGTATATTTGAAATGCTATAATATTTTTGCCAACTAACTTAATAACAATAAGAAATTTATTTACAGGTATATTATACCTTTTTTTTGGTAGAAGATTATATTGACAGTTCTATCTGTCCGTATAAATATCTTCTACTAAAATGAGGTTTTAATTTCTTATTTTGTTGTTAGTATTTAGTTGGTTGGCGCTAACGGGGAGATATGCTGTAAGTGTCACTCCGTAAGGGGTGGCATTTTTTATGAAATCTTGTTCGTTTTTCGGGCATAGAAAAATTGAAGAAACGGAAGAATTAAAAATTAAACTGTACAATATTATTGAAACGCTAATTTTAGAAAACGGAGTTGAAAAATTTTTGTTCGGTTCTAAAAGTGAATTTAACGGTTTATGTTACGATACCGTATCAACTTTAAAAGAAAAACACCCTAATATTATAAGAATTTCCTATGACACTAAAAGCGAACTTTCTATGAACAGAGAAGAAAAAATTAAAATGGAAGAAACTTATTTTAAAGTGTTTAATAAGAAAATTTCGTTTAACGAATATGAAGGCTCAATAAAGCCCGATTGCGTTTTCGTTAGCGGAAAAGCGTCTTACATAGAAAGAAATCAAAAAATGGTTGACGACAGTGATTATTGCGTGTTTTATTATAATGAAAATTACAAACCCGAAACTAAAACCGTATCAAGAAAATATTCTATAATAACAAGTGATAAAAGCGGTACGGCTATAATTTACAAATACGCTAAAAGTAAAAAGAAAATAATAATAAACCTTTTTGAAAACGAAAACAAATAGAACTTTATTATATTAAAAAAACCACAACGCTTGCGTTAGCAAGCATATCACTCGTCGTTAGACGAATCTCACTAAAAAAACCGCTCCATAGAGCGGTTTTTTATTTCGTGAACAGTTTTTCTTCTTCTTTATTTAAGTATCTACACTCGCCGTCTTTTAAAGTTTCGTCAAGCGTAATTCCCGCAAAGGAAATTCGTTTTAAAAAAATTACTTTGTTGCCACGACTTGCAAATATTCTTTTAATTTCGTGATATTTTCCTTCGGTTAAAGTGATTTTACCTTGAGTTTTTGATATTCTTTCTATTTTGCAAGGTTTCGTTATATACCCGTCTTTGAGCGTAACGCCCTTTTCAATTTCCAAAATATCTTCGTTTGAATATTCTTCAATTAAAGTAAATTCGTAAACTTTTTCGGCGTGCTTATTTGGCGATAAACGCTTGTGTGCCGACACTCCGTCGTTAGTTATTATTACAAGCCCTACCGTATCTTTATCAAGCCTTCCGCAAGGGAACAAACCTTCCCTTTTATATTCGCTTGGAAGAATATCTATAACGGTAGTATCTCCGTCTTCGGTAGAACTTACCACGCCCGACGGTTTGTTTAACATTATATAACTGAACTTTCTAAAATCGGGTACTTTTCCTAAATAGGTTATAATATCTTTTTCGTAGTCAACTTTTTGAGAAGTTGAAGTTGCTACTACTCCGTTTACCATTATTTGCTTTTTTCTTACCGCCGTTTGACAGTTGGAACGGGTTAAAATTCCGCAACTTGAAAAAAGTTTATCAAGCCTTTCCATTAAAGTTCCTTCCTATCGGCAAAAGCACGGGTTAAGGTTACTTCGTCGGTATATTCTATATCACTACCTATCGGCATACCGTTTGCAAGCCTTGTTACCTTTACTCCTAACGGTTTTATAACGCTTGATATATACATTGCCGTTATCTCGCCGTCGTAGTCGGGGTTGGTTGCCATAATAACTTCTTTAACGTTACCCGAATTTATGCGTTCAACAAGCCCCGAAACGTTTATATCTTTCGGGCCTTTATTTTCACTCGGCTTTATCGTTCCGTGAAGAACGTGATACACTCCTTTAAATTCGTGTATCTTCTCCATTGCCAAAACGTCTTTCGGTTCTTTTACCACGCAAATAACGCTATGCTCTCTCGTTTGACACAAGTCGCACACTTCTTTATCGGTATACGAACCGCACACCTTACAATATTTGATTTTTCTTTTACACTCTAATATGGAATTTGCAAACTTTTCCGCCTCTTCGTCCGACATATTGATAATTTCGTATGCGTAACGCTGTGCGGTTTTACTGCCAACACCCGAAAGTTTTGTAAAAGCGTTTATGAGTTTGCCTATCGGCTCTATGAACATAATTTTACCTTTTTAAAGTTTTTATTATACTAAACCGTTCATGTTGCCGAGTTTACTTTTGTTAAGGTCTTCGGCTTTTTTGAAAGCGTCTTGAAAAGCAACGGTAATTAAATCTTCAAGCATTTCAACGTCGTCCACATCAACGATTGACGGGTCTATCGTTATTCCTTTCAATTCCTTTTTACCGCTTAATACTACTTTAACAAGTCCGTTTTGAGCAACGCCTTCTACTTCGGCATTTTCAAGTTCTTCTTGTGCTTTTTGCATTTCTTGTTGCATTTTTTGTGCTTGTTTCATAAGTTGTTGCATTTGGTTTCCACCGAATCCACCGCCGAAACCGCCTCTATATCCTGCCATATTATTACTCCTTTACCGCTATTTAGCGTAATTATTTTTTAGTTTATTGTTCCTTTAAAAAACTCGTTCACTTTGTCTTTTAAATTTTCGCCTTGAACGGAATTTTTCCCTACCACTTCAACTCTCGTTATACCGAAAGTTGCCGATACTTCTTGAATAGTTGAAATGTTTTCGGGGCGTTTTAAAAGTTCTTCTTCCTTTTCTTCGTTAGTAATTATTTTAAGCGTTGTGCCTTCAACCGTTGCGGTCATTTCTTGGCACGCTACCCATAATATCATTTTATTCGGCATATTACGGAATTTTCTTACTATGTTGCCCCAAATTTTTCTTCCGTCCGTAGTAGTTCCGCTTTGAACCGTTTTATTTACTACGGCGGGTTTTATAGGCTCTACCTTCTTTTCCGTTTTTATTCCTATAACCTCGTCGCTATACCCGTCCATAACCGGCGGAGCGTCAAGTTCCGATATGTCAAACGGATAAAAATCCTCTTCCGTTTCGGTCTTTTTATTCTCTACCGCTTGCTTTTGTTCAATAGGTTTTTGGGCTTCAACGGGTTTTT
Organism: Christensenellaceae bacterium; assembly: GCA_045599025.1. GTDB lineage: Bacteria > Bacillota > Clostridia > Christensenellales > Borkfalkiaceae > HGM11412. The sequence goes on from JAZRVG010000062.1 coordinate 14,265, forward strand.
CAATTACCTTTTCTATCGGCTTTTCTTCAACCTTTATTATCGGTTTTTCCACAACCTTTTCCACTACTTTTTCTACGACTTTAACGGTAGGCGTTTCCACCGTTTTTACGGTTATAGCCCCGTTTTTTATATCGTTTTCCACTTTCTCAAGCCTTGCGATAATGCTTCCCAAATCGTAGTCTTGCTCGGGCATTGACGCTTTTATGAGTGCCGTTTCCAAAACCGCTCTCGGTTGCGTTGAAAATTTAAGCCCGTTTTCTATGCTTGAAACGATTTCAAGCGAACGCATTATTCTTGCGTCAACCGCCAAATTAGCGGTAGTTAAATATTCGCTAAACACGTCGTCGGGAAGTGCCAAAATATCTTTTGCGTTAGAGCATTTTTTTACTATAAGTAAGTCACGCAAATAGTTGGTTAAATCTTTTGAAAGTACGCCTATTGATTTTCCCGAAGATATAAGATAGTCAACCGAAGTTAAAAGTTCGCCTACGTCGCTTAAAAATACCGAACGAATAATTTTGTCAATTTGTCTTATATCGGTTGCACCGAGTACCGACAAAACTTCGTCGTAAGTAAGTTCGCCGTCCCCTACCGAAACGCAAAGGTCGGCAACGGATAAAGTATCTCTTACGCTACCTTCGCCAGATTTTGCTATTAAAGTTACCGCCTCGTCGGTGTATTTTTTGCCTATTTCGTCGTAAATTTTCATTACTAAACTTTTAAGTTTGGGGGTTGGAATAAGTTTAAAATCAAAACGCATACAACGAGATAAAATCGTTGCCGGAAGTTTATTCGGCTCGGTCGTTGCCAAAATGAAAACTGCGTGTTTAGGCGGTTCTTCAAGCGTTTTTAAAAGTGCGTTAAAGGCTTCGGGCGTGAGCATATGAACTTCGTCTATAATATAAACCTTATACCTAACGCCAACGGGTGCGTATTGAATATTTTCACGAATTTCACGAACGTTTTCCACCTTGTTGTTGGACGCTGCGTCCATTTCAACCACGTCAATATTAGACGGGTCGGCAAGCGTTTTGCACGCCTCGCATTTACCGCAAGGAGAGCCGTTTTCGGGCGATAAACAGTTTACCGCTTTTGAAAAGATTTTCGCAAGAGAAGTTTTACCCGTTCCCCTTGCTCCGCAAAACAAATAAGCGTGCCCTATTTTGTCCGTTTTTATTTGGTTCGTAAGCGTTTTTACTATCGCATCTTGACCGATTACGTTATCAAAATTAGTTGGTCTAAAACGCCTGTAAAGTGCTAAATAAGCCATAATTTATCCTTTTAAAATTTTCGTTATTTTACTTTTTATGCGTTGCAAAGCATTGTCAACCGCCTTGTAACTTTTTGAAAGTTTCGTTGCTATATCGTTAATTCTCAAACCTTGCAAATACAAGTCTAAAACGTTGTTTTCAAGCGGAGAAAGTCTGTCTTTTATTCTTCTTACCGTTTCGCCGTACGTTTGATTTTCTATAACCGTATTTTCGGGGTTTTCGCTTGAAAATTCTATCTTATCTAAAATTTCCAAAGGGTCGCTATTGTTAAGCGGATTTGAACTTTCTTTTGAAAATTTTTTAACCGCCGTAATTAGCGAAGATTTTATACAATACGATGCGTAAGTTTTGAAACTTGACTTTTCTTTATCGTAAGTTTGCGTTGCTTTGAAAAGCCCTAAAAAGCCGTACTGCATAAGGTCTTCGTACTCCGCACCTATTAGATACAAATTGCGTGAATAGTACTTGATTAGCGGTTCATACCTTACTAAAAGTTCGTCAAATACCGTTTTATCTCCGTTTTGAAATGATATTACCAGTTGTTCGTCACTTAACATTGTTTACTCTTTGTCTTACCGCTTCAAACACACCTATTCCGCAAGCAACCGATGCGTTTAAAGAGTTTACTTTGCCGAACATAGGAATAGTTATATACCCGTCGCAAATTTCTTTGGTTAAACGGTTTACGCCCGTATCTTCTCCGCCAACTACTATGGCAATTTTGCCTTTTAAGTCGGTTTTGTATATATCGTTTCCGCCCGTTTCCAAAGCGTAAGTCCAAACTCCTGCTTGTTTTAATTTTTCAATACAAGGGTTAAGGTTGGTTACTCTCGCAATTTTTATATGGTTTGCACTTCCTTCCGAAACACGCATAACCGTTTCGTTTACCATTGCGCTACGGCGTTTGGGTATTATTATTCCGTCAACCCCCGCACACTCGCAAACCCTTATTATACTACCGAAATTATGCGGGTCTTCAATTCCGTCCAAAAGCACGAAAAATGCGTCTTGCTTGCCTTTTGCAATAGACAAAAGGTCTTCAAATTCCTTATATTCGTAGTCCGAAACGTAGGCTATAAAACCTTGATGGCGTTTGGTTTCCGTTTCTTTGTCCATTACCGCTTTTTCTACGAATTGAAATTTCGCTCCGCTTTTGCGAATTAGCGTTAATACGTTTTGAGATTCTTTATCTCTCATACCGTTTTGTATTATTATTTTATCTATCGTTTTTGCCGTTTTTAAAAGTTCAACGACTGCGTTTCTTCCTTCAATTTTCATTACCGTTTTCTCCAAAGTTTAGTAAATAATTAAGCCTGTCCGTTTCCCCTATCAAGTAAAGATACCCGATAAGTGCCTCAAAACCCGTAGCCTTGTTGTATTCGGCAACGGTGGCGTTTTTTGCTCTCGTACCCTTTTTAGTGTTTCTTGCACGCTTGTAAACTTCAATTTCGGTAGGAGTTAATATAGGCATAATTTTATCAATAAAATTCGCCTGTGCCGAAGCCCTAACTTCGCTTGAAGTTTTTTTGTTTAGAACCGAACCTTTTTCGTCCTTTTCAAACACTAATTTTTCACGAACAAACAAAGAGTAAACCGCATCGCCTATAAACGCAAGCGTTATGGAACTTAAAGCGGTTGCCTTCTTTGCGTCCAACTTATCTTGTAAATTAAACATAATTATAGTATAGCACACGTTTTTATTTTATTCAACGCAAAATAAAACGATTTTTTAATTTTTTAAAATTAAATGCACGAAAAATACCTTAAAATTCCCCCGTATATGCGTTTTGCTACTCTTTTTCGGTATTCGTCCGATAATAGTAGCCGTTCTTCTTCGGGGTTAGACAGAAAACCGCACTCTACTATTACCGCTGTTTTTTCGCTGTTGTTAAGCAAATAATAGTCTCCCGAAAGTGCGTCGTAAGAGCGTTTACTCTCTTTTAAAAGATTTAGTTCAAGTTGAATATTTTTAGCAAGTTTTTCGGAATTTTCGTCACCTTTTTTAAAGAATACTTGTGCTCCCCTACGACTTGAAGAAGAATACTTGTTTAAATGAATTGATATGAACAGTTGTGCATTTGAACTATCGTAAATTTCAAGCCGTTTTTTAAGGTCTCTCGTTTTAAAATTTTCGGTACTGTCGCCGTAAAGTCCGTTTTCGTCCGCCCTTGTTAAAATTACCGAAACGCCCGACTTTTCCAAGAGTTTTTTAAGTTCTAAAACGATTAAAAGATTAAGGTCACTTTCTTTTACTTTCGTGGTAATTCCTTCCGCTCCGCCGTCTATTCCGCCGTGACCTGCGTCTAAACAAACGGTTATACTTTTTGACTTTAAAGCGTTTACGGGCATTATTGCCGAAATTAGCATTAAACAACACAAAAACAAGGCTATAACCGTGAAAATAAGATTTTTTATAAGAATTTTTTTGTAACTCATATAAAAATTATATGCTTAAAATTCCGTTTAATTACCCTTATATTTTTTATAAATTTCCTTTAATCTTTGAACTGCCGTTTTACAATCGTTTTCGTTTAAAAAAGCCGAAAATCTTACGAAATTTTCTCCACCCGTTGAAAAGCCTTCCCCCGGTGTGCAAACCAAACCTTTTTCGTATAGTAAAATATTAAAAAATTCCTTTGAAGTTAAGTTTTTAGGGCATTTACTAAAAACGTAAGGGGAATTTCCGCCGTAGCATACTCCACCCGAACTTTTTACCGCCTTTTTTATAAGTTTTGCGTTATTAAGTATGATTTTACTACCCGTTTTAACAAATTCCTTCCCTTCGTTAGAAAAAATCTTTTCCGCTCCCCTTTGCGTTATATAACTAACCCCGTTAAACACCGAAGAAAGCACCCTTTTAAACCTTTCGTTATACTCTTTAAGTTCGTTGGGAATTACGGTAAAACCGCACCTTATACCCGTAAAAGAACAACTTTTTGAAAAAGAATTTATCTCTATCACGCATTTTTTAGCGTTTTTTATCGTGTAAACGCTCTCTAAAATATTCCCCTTTACAAAACAAGAATATGCGTTGTCGTACAAAATAACCGTTCCGTTTTTTATAGCCGTATCTATTATTTTTTCAAGTTGTTTTTTTGAGTAAGTAACTCCCGTCGGGTTTGACGGATTACACAAAAAAAGAATATCGCATTTGGGAATTTCGGTTGGCAAAAAGCCGTTACTTTCGTTTGCGTAAAGATACTCGTATTTAAAACCGTAAAGTTTAAGCAAATCTTCGTAAACGGGATAAACCGGGGTTGGTATTACAACCTTTTTAGTGTTTTCAAATATAAGCAAAAGCCGTTGCAAATCGGACTTCGCTCCGTCGCTTACAAACACTTCGTTTTTATCTAATTTTACAGATTTTTCCCTATAAAAGTTTATAATTTTATCAATTAAAAAATCGTACCCTTCAACGCTTGGATACCCCTTGAAACCTTTAACGGTGTTTAGTTCTATACAAGCGTTTTCCATAGCAGTTTTAACTATGTCGGGAATAGGAAATACTGCGTCGCCTATACCTAAACTTATAGGCGTATTACCCGTTTTTTCCTTGTACCTTTTTACTTCTTCCGCAACGAATTTGAATATATAATTTTGCGATAAATTTTTATACATTTATTTCCCCCTTATAAACCAACTCGGCACTACCCGTTAGATAAATATTTCCGTTTGTAACTTTTATTGTTACGCTACCGCCTTTCATATTAACGGTAATATTTTCGTTCTCTTTTAACAAGCCGTGTTCTACAAGCACTCCTACCGTTGCCGACGCACCCGTTCCGCAAGCGTTAGTTTCGTTTGCACCACGCTCGTAAATACGCAAGTTTACCGTTTTACTGTCAATAATTTCGCAAACTTCAATATTTGCACCGTTTTTGAAAAAATTATTTTTATTTACGAATTTTACTATATTATCAAGTTCATTTAAAAAGTTTTTTTCGCCTAAAAATACTGCGTGCGGATTACCTACCGAAACGAAAAAAGCCTTTGCATTTTTGCCGTTTATATTAACTTTTTCCGCAAAAAACGGCTCTTTTAAGTTAAGCCCTACGCTGTTTACTTCTTTTTCTAACTTTCCTATTTTAACTGTAATTTCACTCTCGTTTTTAACACTTGCGGTACTTATTCGGTTTTTGGTTTGTATTAGTAAATTTTTTCTTCCGTGTAGCAAAAAATAAAGTAACGCAACGCACCTTAAACCGTTTCCGCAAGTTTCGGCAAAAGTTCCGTCTTGATTATAAACTTTCATTACAACTTTACCGCTTTTAAGTTGGTTTACAAGAATTAGTCCGTCCGCTCCTATACCCGTTTTTCTTTCGCATAATTTTTTGGAAACTGTTGTAAAATCAATATTTTTCTCGTTATAATCTTTCACTACGATAAAATCGTTGCCGAGTGCTTGCATTTTATAAAAAATCATAAAACTCCTTAATTTAGCCCTTTAATATCAAAAATATACGCAATATTATACGCAAAGTAGGGTCAAACAGTTGACAAAATTTCGCTTTTATTACATAATTTATAAAATAATATATTTATTTTTAGAGAAAGTGAGGTAGTAATTATGAATATTCCAGAACTTTTCGCAACGAACGTTTTCAACGAAAAGGTAATGAAGGAAACTTTACCGTTAGAAATATATAATTCATTAAAACGCACTATTGACGAGGGCGAATATCTTGATACTACCGTGGCACAAGCCGTTGCCGACGCTATGAAAAATTGGGCAATTTCAAAAGGTGCTACTCACTTTACACACTGGTTCCAACCTATGACGGGTATCACCGCCGAAAAGCACGACAGTTTTATTTCTACCGACAAAGAAGGTAAACTCATTATGGAGTTTTCGGGCAAAGAACTTATAAAAGGCGAACCCGACGCCTCTTCTTTTCCAAACGGCGGAATAAGAGCGACTTTTGAGGCACGTGGTTATACCGCTTGGGACCCTTCTTCTTACGCTTTTATAAAAGACAACACGCTTTGTATTCCTACGGCGTTTTTCTCTTACGGCGGAGAGGCTCTTGACAAAAAAACACCTTTGCTCCGTTCTGTTGAGGCCCTTAACAAACAAGCAATGCGTATTTTAAAACTTTTGGGAAATAACGACGCTAAATTCGTTAAAGTTACCGTTGGTGCGGAACAGGAATATTTCTTAATTGACAAAGAAACGGCAGGCTTGCGTGAAGATATTATTTGCACGGGCAGAACGCTTTTCGGAGCAAAACCCCCGAAAGGTCAAGAACTCGGCGACCACTACTTCGGCGCAATTAAACCCCGTGTTAAAGAGTTTATGGCGGAACTTGACGAAGAACTTTGGAAACTCGGTATTTACGCCAAAACCGAACACAACGAGGCCGCTCCCGCACAGCACGAACTTGCACCCGTATTTACGAGCGTAAACATAGCAACCGACCACAACCAACTCACAATGGAACTTATGAAGAAGATAGCCGACAAGCACGACCTTGTTTGTCTTCTTGCGGAAAAACCTTTTGAAAGAGTTAACGGTAGCGGAAAACACAACAACTGGTCCATTTGTACCGACAAGGGCGTAAACTTATTGAAACCGGGTAGCACCCCGAGTGATAATTTACAATTCCTTATCTTCCTTATGGCAGTTATAAAAGCGGTTGACGATTATCAAGATATTTTGCGTGCATCGGTAGCAAGTGCCGGAAACGACCACCGTTTAGGTGCAAACGAAGCCCCGCCGGCTATAATTTCAATATACCTTGGCGACGATTTATCAAACGCACTTACGGCTATTGAAAACAATTCTCACTACCACACCGACAAACGCTATATGGATTTAGGAGCAAAAATTCTTCCAAACCTTCCAAAAGACGGAACGGATAGAAACCGTACTTCCCCCTTTGCGTTTACCGGCAACAAATTTGAATTCCGTATGGTAGGCTCAAACGATTCTATCGCAGACTGCAACGTGGTTATAAACACTTCGGTAGCGGAAAGCCTTGAAATCTTTGCGGACGCACTTGAAAAATCAAGCGATATTGAAAAATCTATTCACGAAATAATTATTTCAACGCTTAAAGAACATAAACGCATTATATTTAACGGCAACAACTACTCGCAAGACTGGGTTAAAGAGGCTAAAAAGCGTGGACTTTTGAATTTAGCAACCACGCCCGACGCAGTTGAAAAAATGTCGGAAGAAAAAAATATAAAATTATTTGAAAAACACGGTATTTTCACTTCTACCGAATACGTAGCAAGGCAAAATATCGCTTATGAAAATTACGCAAGAATTACCGTTATTGAGGCTCACACAATGGTAGATATGGCAAGAAAATCAATTTACCCTGCCGTAAACGCTTATTGTTCAAAACTTATAAAAGCGGTAAAACTTAAAAAGGAAATAGGTATTAACGACGAAGTTGGCGTTTCTATCGCAACAAATCTTTCAAACCTATCGGCAAACTTATACAAAGAGGCAAGCAAACTTGAATCTTTACTTACCGAATTTACCACTTTGCAAGACGCTAAATCACGTGCGTTCTTCTGTCGTGACAGCGTGCTTAAATCAATGGCAAATTTAAGAGCGTTTGCCGACGAAGCGGAAAAACTTACCGATGAAAATATTTGGCCGTTCCCGTCGTACGCAAAACTTTTATTTAGCGTAAAATAATTTAAAAACTAATCTTAAAAGGGAGATTTTACTATGAGAGTTTACAATTTTGCAGCAGGTCCTTCTACCTTACCGGAAGAAGTATTAAAAGAAGCACAAAGAGATTTATTAGATTTTAACAATTCGGGTATGTCCATAACCGAAATGAGCCACCGCTCAAAAACCTTTATGGCAGTTAATGACGAGGCAAACGCTTTGCTCCGTGAACTTATGAATATTCCCGAAGAATACAGCGTATTATTCGTTCAAGGCGGTGCGTCACAACAATTTGCGGCAGTTCCTTTAAACCTTATGACTACCGGCAAGGCAGACTATATCGTTACCGGTAACTTTGCGGGAAAAGCACAAGAAGAAGGTTCTAAATACGGCGAAGCAAGAATAGTTGCGTCTTCAAAGGACAAAAACTTCACTTATATTCCCGACGTTAACTCTATTAAGTTCAACGACGATGCGTCTTACGTTCATATAACTTCAAACAACACGATTTTCGGTACAAGATACACCGAATTCCCGAAAACGAAAGCACCGCTCGTTGCAGATATGTCTTCCAACATTTTGAGTCAAAAAGTAAACGTTAAGGACTTCGGTCTTATCTATGCAGGCGCTCAAAAGAATATTGCTCCCGCAGGCGTTACTATCGTTATCGTTAGAAAGGACCTTTTAGGCAACCAAATGCCTATTTGTCCTACAATGCTTAACTACGCAATTCAAGCAAAGAACGACAGTTTATACAATACTCCACCGTGTTTCCCCATTTATATGGCTATGCTCGTATTTAGATGGCTTAAAAAACTCGGCGGTGTTTCGGCTATTCAAGAAATCAACGAATACAAAGCAGGTCTTCTTTACGACTTTATTGACAATTCTTCTCTTTACAAAAACTACGTAAACAAAAAAGACCGTTCTTTAATGAACGTTCCTTTCGTTACAGGTTCTCAAGAACTTGACGCTAAATTCGTTGAAGAAGCAAAAAATGCAGGTCTCGTTTCCATAAAAGGTCACCGTTTGGTAGGCGGTATGAGAGCAAGCATTTACAACGCTATGCCGGTTGAAGGCGTTAAAGCCCTTATAGACTTTATGAAAAAATTTGAACTTGAAAATAAATAAAAAGGCGTACTATGAAAGAAATTATTAAATTAAACCCTATTAGCAATTTAGTTGAAAAAGTTTTAGGCAACGACTATCAAGTAGTTGACAAAGCGGAAAACCCCGAAGGTATTTTAGTTAGAAGTTTTGATATGCACGAATACGAACTTCCTTCTTCCGTTTTAGCCATTGCCCGTGCAGGTGCAGGCGTAAACAATATTCCTTTTGACGAATATGCAAAAAAAGGCGTAGTTGTATTCAATACCCCCGGTGCTAACGCTAACGCAGTTAACGAACTCGTTTTATCTTCACTTCTTTTAGGCTCTCGTAAAATAGTTTCGGCTATTGAGTGGGTTAAAACTTTAAAGGACAAAGAAGATTTATCAAAACTCGTTGAAAAAGGCAAAAAGCAATTCATAGGCGGAGAAATTAGCGGTAAAAAACTCGGTATTATCGGTCTTGGTGCTATCGGTGCAAAAGTTGCAAACAACGCTATATCTCTCGGTATGAGCGTTTTGGGTTACGATCCGTATTTATCGGTTACAAGTGCCCTTCACTTATCTTCTCACGTTGAAATTACGCAAGATATTGACGAAATTTACAAAACTTGCGACTATATTACTATTCACGTTCCTTTCACGGCTCAAAACAAGTATATGATTAACGGCGACAAAATTGCTTTAATGAAAGACGGAGTTGTTTTAATCAACCTTGCCCGTGGCGAACTTGTTGATAACCAAGCAGTTTTATCGGCAGTTGAAAGCGGTAAAATGTGGAGATATATTACGGACTTCCCCGCTAACGAAATTATCGGCGTAGAAAACATTATTTGTATTCCGCACCTTGGAGCGTCCACTCCCGAAGCAGAAGACAACTGTGCAGTTATGGCGGCAAAAGAAATTAAAGATTACATTGAAAACGGTAATATCGTAAACAGTGTAAACTACCCTTCTTGTTCCGCTCCGAAGAATTCAAATATAAGGCTTGCGATTTTGCACTTAAATCAACAAAATATGATTGCTCAATTTACAACCGCCCTTGCAGATAAAAATATCAACATTGACAATTTTGTAAATTCAAGCAAAGGCAACTACGCATATTCTTTAATTGATATTCCCGAAATTGACGACGAAACTTTCAACACTTTATCTTCAATAGACGGCGTTATCAAAATTAGAAAAATTTAATTATTTATATATAAAAATAAAAGTCGTTCGGCTTACTCAACCGAACGACTTTTGTTATTGTATTTTATCAGCAAAATTAGCCGTATTAATAATTACTAATTCAGCAATCGCTTGTATTAATGGAATTTCAACCGATAATTCTTCATCATTTTCAAAAGGCTCATATTTCTTTTTATTACAATCTTTACTATGAACAATAGCATTTCTAACAAGATATATTCTTTTTGTTATTTTA
>JAZRVG010000063.1:0-4159 GCA_045599025.1 Christensenellaceae bacterium
ATATCACTCCGCCAAAGGCGGAATATCACTATTTATATCACTCCGCCAAACGCGCAATATCACTATATATTTATATATACTATATATTATATATAATTATAATATAGATAATAGATAAAAAAATCACCCTTTCGTTTTAAAAGGGCAATTTTTATTTTGTTTGTTAAATTATAGTAACGTTATCTTCGGGCTTTTCAATACCAACGGTAACAGATAAAGTATAATCGTCGGTTAAAGCGGTAAATTGTTGTACTGTACAAGCCTTATCTTCCCCTTCAAGCCAAATTCTAATAGTTATTGCAAAGTATTCCGTTTGCTCCACGGTATAAGTTCTTAACGGCTCGTTTTTGAACGAATTAACTTCCGAACGGGTTATGTTTTTTCCTTCGTTAGTAACGTTTGAAATAGCCTTACCCGTTTCGTAATATTCGGAATTTTTATTCATTATAATTCCGTGGTTTACTTTATCGCCAAAGGTTTGAGTTGTAGCGTTATAAGTTTCGGTAAAAACAGAAACTCTAAACGCATTTAAAGAATTTCTTGCGTTTTCTTTTCCGCCTTTATAGTTAAGCGAAACGTTTTGAAGATACACTTTTAAAGAAGAATCGTCCCAGTTAGCGGACGCAACTTTAATAGTGTAAATAAAGTCAACGTAACCGGTAATTTTACCGTTTCTAACGCCTAACAAGTTCTTTTCAAAATCCGAATAGTACGAAGTTAAATCGCCCGTAAGCATTTTAGTGAATTTAGCACCTTGCGACAAAGCACCTATTTCGTTTACTCCGTTTCTAACGTTGGTATTTGCAAAGAAAGTTTCTCCGTTAGCGGAAGAAACGGGTTGCAACAACACGCCTTCGTTATTTTCAAAATAAACGTTTTCTTCCAAGAAATCGTTAGGGTCAACGGTATAGCCTTTTGCTATTTGAAGGTTTGAAAGCATACGGGAAGTAAAACCGATACCGTTAACGTCGTTTACACGGTTACGTGAAAACCACGCAAAAGATGCAGTTGTTAGTAAAGACGCAGAAACTATCGTCAAAACGCACGCAGTTATAAGCCTTTTTATAACGTTATCTCTATCTCGCATTTTATCTCCCTTTTGTTATTTTTTACCGCTTTTTAGCGGTGATTTTTATTTGTAAGCACTTTCTTCCGCAGGTTTATCGTGATAAATATTAAATATTGCTACCGACTTCCAAACTTCGTAGTCGGAAGGCGTTACGATAACCGCATTTGTTTCGGTTTGGTTGGTATAAATAATTTTATAAGCATACGGGAACGCATCGTTCGGTATGGCGTTATCGTCCATTAAATATACCGTAAGTTCTATATCTTCGTTAGATTTATTAACTACGTTAATAGTATAAAGTCCTTTCGGGTACAAGTCGTCGTCAACGGCTGTTCCGTCAAACGATACCGTTACGGAGAAATCGTCCGCCGAAGAACAAGTTGGCGTTTTAGTTACGGCGTATTGTAAAATAGCGTAATTTTCTTTTATATCGTTTTCCGACCTTACGTCAACTTTGAAACTTTCGGTAACCGTGTTACCTTCACTACTCAATACCGATTCAAGCACTGCACCACCGTTAGTACCTATATCAAGATAACAAAGGTATGCACCTGTTTTACCTTCAACCGAACCTAACGCATACTCGCCTGCATTACAAGGAATTTCAAAGTAATAAAGTTGCTTGTTATTACTACTTACTCCACTCGGATTAGTTATCCAAGCCATATCAAACACTTCAACGTAATTGCTCGGTACGGAAGAATTACCACCGCTATAACCGTATTCATAATTACCTTGTGCGTTTTTCCACCTATATTGATAAACGTAAGGAACTTTAACGCCTTGTTCGGGGTCTGCATAAACCTTGATAATTTCTTTAATAGCCGTTATCTTTTGGTCTTTATCACGGAATATTTCGTGAAGTGAGAAGAACGCATTGTTATTTGCAAAGTAAGTTCCTGCAAAGAAACTTATTTGACCACGTTGAACAGCAGTAAAGTCTATACAGTCTTCTGGAAATTCATAATCATAATATGTTTGACCTAAAATTGTTGCTTGCTTTGCCTTTACTATATGATCCATTGAAATTGCGGCATTCATAAAGTGCAAACCGTAAACGTTAGTATTACCACCGTCAACTAAAATATCTCTAAATTGTACGGCAGCCAAATCGTAAGGAGTAGTAGGGTTAGTTAAATTAGGAGTAGTATAACTTCTTGAATTGTAAGTAGATTGTACTACACCTTGACTATTAAGGTTATCTACCGTATAAATATTAGTAAAGTTTTTATTTGTAGTTGAATAAGAGTTACTAATATTACCCGAAATTTGATATTGCGAAATACGAATATCACCTACTTTCGTACCGCCCGAATTAGCATCATAAAAATTACCACCGGAAATAATATAACCTGTATTCTTTTGAGAAGCAGCATTTTTATTACCGTTTAACGATAAATCTAATTGAACCCCGGTGTTTTGTCCTGCAACAGCAGTCCAACCGTTATTATAAGTTAAAGAATAATAATTGCCGTTAGTTGCTCTACAAAAATATCTTTTATTGTTTTCCGTCCAGTCAATTGAAGTAGTAGATAAAGTTAAACCTACGGGGCTTGTATTAACGGATAAATACATCTCTTCACCGCTTATCATTGTTTTAAACGGTTTACCAGTTCCGTCGTAAGAAAAATCAAGAATTTGCACACTCTTTGAATTATCGGTAGAAATAATATTTTCACCGTCATAGGCTAAATAATAAGTTTTTCCGCCCGTAGTATAAGATATTGTGTAACCGTCATCACTGCAAACTCTTATCGGGAAATAAGTATCATAACCACTTGGAACGTTATTCTCTACACTTTTTACTATAACTTGCAAACGGGAATTATCGCAATTTAACGAAAAATCTTCGGTAAACTGTGTTTTGTTTGCATAATTCGTAATACTGTTAAGCGTTTTTCTAACGTTAGAAATATTAGAATAAATTTGCCTAATAAAAGCGTTAGGATTAGTATCTTTTATCGTTTCAACTTTTGATACACCGCTAACAACGTTTTTAGTTGTATAGGTTAAAGTTACACCGGCATTCGTTCCCTGTGCCATAGTCCAACCACCATTATAATTTATATAATAGTATTTACGATTGATACCACTACCAGAGCGTAAATCAAGTTTATTAGTTGTATCCGTTCTCCATGAAACAGAATTAGTATTTAACGTAACAGAAGAATTATTAGTGGTTGTAGAGTATAAATAATAGTTATTACCGTTAATAGTTGTTGAAATAGTGCCACCTGATGCAGGATTTCCATTCCACAAAATAACGTTTTCCGCATTAGGATCTGTTGTACTAGTCAACGTTGGCGTTCCGTTATTCATCGTGTACGCCATATAGTTGTCACCCGAAGAAATTTTGTAATATACGGTTGATTGAACTAATTTCCAAGTTCCGTCATAAACAATGCAACGATTTGTTCCATTGTAATCACTAAATAAAACGTTTCCGTCGTTAGACCAAGTAGTTGTAGATGTGCTAACTTGTAAAGTACCACGGTTGTTGTACAAATAATAATTTCTATTATTTTGATAAACCGAAATAGTACCACTTGGATTATTTCCCGTTGTACTAAAAGTAAATCTTGTAGCATTATTTACATTAGTTGTGTTTGTATAACTCGTAGTACCCGTTCCCGTAACTTGCAAATAGTTTCCGTTGCCGTCGGTAATAACGAAATTAGAAGTTATAGTTTGAATATTCCAACTACCGCCACTATACCTTATAGCGTAAGTTGAGTTTTCGTTTTCGTAATAAAGCGAATTTCCGTCGTTTAACCAAGAAGTAGCGGTAGAGTTAGTAATAGTTGTTGCAAGCGTTCCGCCGTTATTGTAAATATAATAATTAGTACCGTTGTTTGCGGTTGTTGAAAATTTACCCGAAGGGTTAGTTCCGCTTGTAGTATAAGTGAATTGAGACGCTTGATTTTTGTCCGTAGTATTACCAAACGAATTGTTGCCGTTTACAACAAGATAATTTCCGTTACCGTCGGTAATAGCGTAAAAACTCGTTTTTAACACTTTCCAACCGTTATCGTAAGTTACCGATACGTTATCGGAAGTAATAGAAAGTGAATTTTCCGTTTGATTCCAAGT
>JAZRVG010000064.1:0-4466 GCA_045599025.1 Christensenellaceae bacterium
TATATAATTAAACTATGAGTGAATGTACGCATAATTGTTCTACCTGCGACAAGTCTAATTGTGGGGACAGAACTTCTTTATTAGAAAAACCTAACGCTTTATCTAAAATAGGTAAAATGATTGCGGTAGTTAGCGGAAAAGGCGGAGTTGGTAAATCTCTCGTTTCTTCTATGCTTACCGTTGAATCGCAAAAAAGCGGAATCAAAACCGCTATAATGGATGCCGACATAACCGGCCCGTCTATTCCTAAATCTTTCGGATTATCGGGTAAAAGAGCCGAAGGCAGTGAAAACGGTTTAATTCCCGTAACTACCGAAAGCGGAATAAAAGTAATGTCTATAAACCTTTTACTTGAAGAAGAAACGAAACCCGTCGTATGGCGTGGTCCCGTTATCTCGGCAGTAGTAAAACAGTTTTATACCGACGTTATTTGGGGCGAAACGGATATTATATTTATTGATATGCCACCGGGAACCGGCGACGTACCTTTAACCGTTTTCCAAAGTTTACCTATTGACGGAATAGTTATCGTTACAACTCCGCAAGATTTAGTCGGTATGATAGTACAAAAATCCGTAAATATGGCTAAAATGATGAATATACCCGTTCTCGGCATTATTGAGAATATGAGTTATTACGAATGCCCTAAATGCGGTGATAAAGAATATATTTTCGGCAAAGGCAGAACGGAAGAAATTGCAAAAGAACACGGTATTCCCCTTTTAGCAAGACTTCCTATCAATCCTAAAACAGCAGAACTTATTGATAAAGGCGAAGTTGAAAAAATAGACACTTCCGCTCTTTCCAAAACTATTGAAATTATTAAGGAATTTAAAAGAGTATGACGCTTGAACAATTTAAAAAAGAAAAAATTGAAGCAATGAAAAATCACGATAAGGACGCAGTTGCAGGCCTTAACGTTATTATAACCAAGGTTATGAACTTAACCATTGAAAAACGTGCTAACGGTCAAGAAGTTTCCGAAGCGGATATTGACGGACTTCTTCAAAAAGCCGAAAAGGAACTTATTGAAGAAAAAGAAGGTTTTGAAAAAGCAGGAAGACAAGAAAACGTTGACAGCCTTGCAAAACAAATTGAAGTTATTAAAAAATACTTACCTAAACTTTTATCCGACGATGAGATAAAAGCCATCATTTCTTCTCTTGAAGACAAAACCGTTCCTTCGGTTATGAAACATTTTAAACAAAACTATCAAGGCAAAGCGGATATGAAAAAGGTATCCGAAATTGTTAAAACTTTCAATTAAATATTTAGCGGTGTTCAAATAACTGCGGGTTTCCCGTACGAACGATTTTTTTCGTTCGTAATTTTAGAGTTTGACACCGCTTTTTTATAGCAACAAAATTTCGCAAACGGCGAAATATGAGGAAAACAAAGGAGAATTTATTTTATTTATGACTTTCCAAGACGTTATTTTAGTATTAGTAGGATTACTTTCGGGCGCAGGCGTTTTCTTGGTTGGCGTTAAACTTTTATCGTCTAACATAGAAAAACTTGCAAGTTCGGGAATTAAAACGCTTTTTGGCAAAACGGCAAATAACAAACTTATAAACGTCGGTATCGGTGCGGTTACTACCGCTTTGGTTCAAAGTTCGGGCATTACCACCGTTTTAATAGTAGGTTTCACAAACGTAGGAATTATGAGTTTATATCAAGCAACCGCTATAATAATGGGTGCTAATATAGGTACTACGCTCACCGCTCAAATCGCTGCGTTAAACACTTTTAAATTTGCCGATTACATTACCGTTATTTCGTTCATAGGTATTATGGGCGTTATGGTTTTCAAAAAAGACACTTCTAAAAAAATCGGTTATATTATCGCAGGTTTCGGTCTTATATTTATAGGTTTATCGTTAATGTCTAATTCGTTAATTCCCTTTAAAGAACAGGCGTCCGATATTTTTACAACAATAACCAACCCGTTCTTACTTTTCTTAATAGGTATTTTATTAACGGCACTCGTTCAATCAAGTTCGGCTATTACTTCTATTATTATTTCAATAGCCGTTGCAGGTCTTACGATAGGCGACGGCGGAAACTCCGTTTTATTCATAATATTGGGAACGAACATAGGTTCGTGCGTTACGGCTCTTATGTCTTCAATAGGCTCTTCACCTAACGCAAGAAGAACAAGTTTAATTCACTTAATGTTCAACTCTTTCGGTTCTATAATTTTCTTTATAGTTTTGATGATTTTCCCGAACTTTATGAATTCAACTTTTGCAAAATGGTTCCCAGAAACGGCAACTCAAATAGCAATGTTCCATACTGCGTTTAACGTTATTTGTACGCTCGTATTCTTACCGTTCTCTTCGGTATTCGTTAAAATTGCAACCTTCCTTGTTAAAGACGCTAAAATTGAAAAAGAATACGCATACCTTGACGAAAGAATTATTTCCAACACCGCTTTGGCAATAGAACAAGTTGAAAAGGAAAGTTCAAGACTTCAAGATATTTCTATGAACGCCTTAACAACCGCTTACAATTCTTTCAAAAACAAAACTATGGCGGGACTTGAAGAAACCCGTGAGCAAATAGACAAATCTAACCGTTTAAGCAAAATTATTACAGACTACATTATTAAAGTCTCGGCAACGAGCAACGCAAAAGAAGAAAAAACTATTTCAAACTTATACAACAATCTCGGCGATATTATGAGAATTAGCGAAATAGCCGATAACTTTATTAAATACACCACCCGTGAAGTACAAAACGATTTAACTTTCTCTCCGCAAATTATAACTCAACTTGACGTAATGTTTGAAAAAATAGTAACTTTACACGAACTTACAAAACAAATTATAGCAACTAAAAACCGTTCTTTACTTACGGAAATAGACGAAGTTGAAGAAAGCGTTGACAATTTGAGAAAGTCACTTTTAAATATGCATATTGAACGCCTTAACAACGGCGAATGCAAACCCGAAAACAGTAGTATATTTATCAATCTCGTTTCAAATTTAGAGCGTTTAGGCGACCATTTTACCTATATTGCTCACACCGTAAAAAGTAGATAAAAAGCAAAATTAAAGCCCGCTCTTACGAGCGGGCTTATTCGTTTACGAATTTATTTGTTTTCCGTTAACAATTCCGTTTTATCTTCTTTATATAAAAGTTTAAGAAGTATAGGTGCAACTACCGAACTTACCAAAACAAGCATAACTACTATCGTTAAATATTTAGAGTCCATAATGCCTGCTTCAACGCCTTTTTGAGCAACTACAAGGGCAACTTCTCCCCTTGCCATCATTCCAACGCCTATTCTCAAACAGTCTTTAAAAGAGTGTTTTGCAAGTTTTGCGGTAAGTCCGCAACCTATAACTTTTCCAAGTATCGCCATTAAAACGAACACTATTGCAAGTAAAACTATATCAACGGTAAATCCTTCAAAAGATATTTGCATGCCTATATGCGCAAAGAATATCGGGCTAAAAAACACGAACGAGTTTACCGCTACTTTTTTATCTACGTATTCGGCAATTCTATGGTTAGTTGATAAAACTACGCCTGCTATATACGCACCCGTTATATCGGCAACGCCAAAAACGTATTCTGCTATAAAAGCATAGGAAAAACATACTGCTATTGAATATACGGGAAGTCTATGAGTATCCGGATGTTTTACCGAAAGGTACTTAAAAAGTTTTGATAAAAGTATTCCACCACCTACGGCAAACACGAAGAAAACCGCCATCCAAAGTATTGAAATTATCGCATTTTTGTTCGGGTTGATAAAGTCTAATATAGGTGAAGAAGACGAACCTTCTCCGCCAACGCTCATAAATACCGTTAAGACTATAATACCTATAACGTCGTCAATTATAGCGGCGGAAACGATAACCGTACCTACGTCCGTTTTAAGTTTGCCGAGTTCACGCAAAGTTTCAACCGTAATTCCTACGCTCGTTGCACACATTATAACGCCTAAAAATACGGAGGAAAATGCGTTGTGCGTTTTAGGGAATATAAATACGAAACCTACCAAAGAACCGAGTATTAACGGTACTAAAACACCGCCTAACGCTATTAAAGTGGATGCAAGCCCCGTTCTTTTAATATCGTCAAGATTAGTTTCAAGCCCTGCACTAAAAAGTACTAAAAGAACGCCTATTTCCGAAAAAGCGTCAACGACTCCGCCTTTTAATGGGTAAAAATCGTTTTCGGGTATAACTTTTCCTAAAATGGCAGGACCTAATAATATCCCCGCAATTATAAAACCTAAAACTTGCGGAAGACCTATTCTTCTCATTAAAAGTCCTAAAAGTTTGGTAGCAAGTAAGATTACCGCTATATAATATATAATTAGTAAAGATTCGTTCATAATTTCACCTATTGTCTAAAAAACGTATATATTATATTATTTATTGAAATAATTGTAAAGTATTAAGAATAAAATAACAAAAATATTGATTAAATATTAGCAAAATTATTGAAATTTATTT
>JAZRVG010000065.1:0-5264 GCA_045599025.1 Christensenellaceae bacterium
TTGTTTATAAGTAAAGAATACGGCAGTCGGGTCCGTTTGGCAACGGTACTTACCGATTTGGAACTTGAAAGTGAAAATAAGGTTATAGAAAACGGTTGCGGAAGTTGTGAAAATTGCGTTAAGGCTTGCCCCGCAGGTGCAATTAGTGGCATACCGTATAAAGAAGGTATGCAAAGAGAAGACTTTTTCTCCGCAGAAAAATGCTCAAACAATATGAAAAACTATAAAGATATAGGTCGTGGAGCAGTTTGCGGAATATGTATAAAAGTTTGTCCCTTCAATAAGTTAAGATAAACGGCTTATAAACTTGACAAAACGGCAGTATTTTAGTATAATACTAAAAATACTACGAAGGGGAATTATGAATTATAAAATATCACTTGCAGGCGATTTAGGTAGCGGTAAATCTACCGTCGGCGAAATTTTATCACAAAAATACGGGCTTGAAAAAGTCTCAATCGGTGTAATTCACCGCAATTTAGCAAAAGAATACGGTATGGACGTTACCGAATTTAACGTCTATATGGAAACACATCCCGAAATAGACGAAATGCTTGATAACAGGCTTAAAGAATACGAGAATAAAGACGGAAAGTTTTTATTTGACAGTAGGCTTGCTTGGCACTTCGTTCCGTCAAGTTTTTCGGTATATATGAAAGTTTCGCTTGAAACTTCGGCAAAAAGAATAATAAACGCAGGTAGGTCAACCGAACAGTATTCTTCTATTGAAGACGCAGTTGAAAAACTTACCGAGCGTAGAGCGAGCGAAAGGTTAAGATACAGCACTTTTTACGGGGTTGACATAATGGATATGAACAACTACGATTTAGTAGTTGACACTAACGACAAAACTCCCGAAGAAGTAGCAAACGAAATAATAACGGCGTTTGAAAAAACGCTTACTAAATAAAAAACAGGAGAATAATTATGCATTGGGCTGAAAAAATTGCAGAAGAAGTTATTGCAAGAAATCCTAACAAAGAAGAATACGTATGTGCTGCGGGAATTTCCCCGTCGGGTTCGGTACATATCGGTAATTTTAGAGATGTCGCAACGAGTTATTACGTTGTTAGAGCGTTACGCAAAAAGGGCAAGAAAGCACGTTTGCTTTTTTCGTGGGACGAATTTGACAGATTAAGAAAAGTTCCGTCAAACATAGCGCCGTTAGACCCCGAATTTGATAAATATTTAGGTATGCCTTACGCATACATACCCGATCCGTATAAAAAGTGTAATTCTTACGCCGAATATAACGAAAAAGAATTTGAAGCATCACTTGCGGAGTTAGGTATTGATGCGGACTACCGTTATCAAGCAAAAAATTATACTTCGGGAATGTACGTTGACGGAATTATCAACGCTATCGTAAAAAGAAAAGAAATTTACGATATTTTAATGAAGTACAAAACGCAAGACAGTGACGAAGGCGAAAGGGAAACTTATTATCCTTTAAACGTTTACTGTGAAGACTGTAAAAAAGATACTACAAAGGTTATAGATTCTACCGAAGACGGCGAACAAATCACTTACAAATGTAAGTGCGGTGCAGTTCATACCGTAAAAGTAAGAGAATATCACTATATTAAACTTGTTTGGAAAGTTGACTGGCCTATGCGTTGGGGCGTTGAAGGCGTTGACTTTGAGCCGGGTGGAATTGACCACGCAGCCGCAAGCGGAAGTTTCGTAGTTGCAAGCGATATAGCCGAAAACGTTTTAGGCGTAAAACCACCGCTTTTCCAAGGTTACGGCTGGCTTTCTATCGCAGGGCTTGGCGATATGCACTCGTCAACGGGTAATAATATAACTCCTGCAACGGTACTTAAAGTTTACGAACCCGATATGGTAAGATGGTTGTTTGCTAAATACGAACCGAAAGCACCGTTCTCGTTTAACTTTGACGATACTATTATTCGTCATTACAGTGAATTTGATAAAGGTTTAGAGGCTTACAAGAACGGCACGGCGGACGAATATAATCAATCTGTTTACGAATTTTCGCTTATAGACGGCGAAAAAACCGTTTCTAAAGTACCTTTCGGCGTACTTTCAAGCGTTGCCACAATAGTTGATTTTAACCCCGTAGCAGTTAAAGAAATTCTTAAAAAAGTAGGCGTTGAGTTTACAAAACAAGACGAAAGCCGTTTGGAAAGAGTTAAAAACTGGATAACGGTACATCAACCGAGCAAACTTTATAAAGTATTAACTTCCAAAAACCAAGAATTCTACGATACTATAACGGACGAAGAAAAAGTTGCCGTTAAGAAATTATACGAATATATCGTTTCTAATGAAGTAATCGGGGAAAAGGACGTTCAACAATACTTGTACGACTTAATCAACGATGTGGCTTTAACCAAAAAAGAAAATATGCTCCGTCAACAAAGGTTTTTCAAGATTTTCTACAATCTTTTATTTGGAACGGATATGGGACCACGTTTATACTTGTTCCTTGCCGCCATTGATAAAAATCAATACGTAGAACTTCTCAATTTCTAAAAAACAACAAACAAAAAGAGTTTTGCAATTAAGCAAAACTCTTTTTAAATTGAAAATTATTTTTTTCTTCTTTTATTAGCGTTTGAAATATTTTTGTTAAAACTCATAAGAGCGTCAACAAGGGGAATATCTAATTCAACGATAGCAACTAAAAGTAAGAAATATTGCCAGTTTGACTTCGTTATCGGGAATATTTGCGAAAGGCCGAAGAAGTTAGTACCGTTTAAGAAGTAAGAAGTATCTAACAGTAAAATCATCCAAACGGCGATAATAGAGCCTACAACGAACATTAAAATTGCTCTTGCAAGGTTGAACGGACGGCAAACTTTATAAAGGTAAACGGCACCGCCAAGCGTGAACGAAACTACTTGTAAAGTAAGCACGAAATTGTCCGATAACCCCGTAAATATACCTATTAAATTTAAAAGTTTAACTATATAAAGGTTTAAAAGTAATATAATAGAGCCCGGTATAGCGTTACTTATAATCGTTGACAAAAATTCGCCTTCCACACGCTTTGTGTTTTGTTGAAGTGAAAGAATAATTGAAGGGAACCCGATAACCGCAAACTCTAATATAGTAAGCATACCCGATTCAAACGGGAAAGGCTTAACGGTAGCAATAGAAATAAGAGCAAGCAGTGTAATGAAAAGTGTTTTCATAAGGTAAAGGGAGGCGGATTGTTGAATATTGTTAATAACACGTCTTCCTTCGGCAACTACTTTTGGCATAGAGTTGAAATTATTGTCCGCAAGAATAATGTGAGCAATATTTTTAGCGGAATCTGCACCCGACGCAACGGTAACGGAGCAGTCGGCCTCACGCATTGCAAGAATATCGTTTACGCCGTCGCCCGTCATAGCAACGGTGTGACCTGCAAGTTTTAACGCTTTAACCAAAACTGCTTTTTGGTCGGGGGTAACTCTACCGAAAACGGTGTAACTGTTTGCAACCGAAGCAACTTCTTTGTCGCTTAAACCTTCAAGGCTAATCCAGTTAGAAGCGTTTTCAATTCCCGCACGTTTAGCAACTTCACTAACTGTAATAGGGTTGTCGCCCGAAATAACTTTAACTTGAACTTCGTTTTGTTTGAACCAGTTAATAGTTTCGATAGCGTCTTCACGAATGTTATCGCTTAAAATAATAAGGGCAACGGGACGCATAGATAAAGGAAGTTCTTCTTTTGAAGTAATTTGAGCCGAAGAGTACGCAAGAAGTAAAACTCTGTGTCCCATACGGGTGTATTGTTCTATTTGGTTTCTAACTTCGTCGGGAATTTCTTGTAAGATAAATTCGGGTGCGCCCAAAGCGTAAGTGCCTATATCTTGGAAAGTTATAGCACTAAACTTCGTTTTAGAAGAGAACGGAATAGTTTTAACGGCAGTGTAGTCCTTATCGGTAATATAATTAGCACGTAAAGCGATAGCCGTTTGGTTGTTGTCGTCCAAAATGTTTTCCATTACGCCGATAATATCTTTAATTTCTCTCGGGTGGTGTTGTGAAAGCATTATATCTTTAATAACTTTCATACGGCCGTCGGTAATAGTTCCCGTTTTATCAAGACATAAAACGTCAACTCTTGCAAGCATTTCAAGAGAATACATATCTTGAACGAGAGTGTTTTGTTTGTGAAGTCTTAATACGCCCAAGCAAAGAGCCATAGTGGTTAATAATACTAAACCAGAAGGAATCATACCGACTATAACCGAACCCGTTCTTGTAACAACGAAAAGTGAAGTTGGAATATCAGGGGAAGTGGTGGCGGTTTTATAGTTTACAAAGCCGATACCTATTGAAATAGGAACTATTAAAATACCTACGATTTTGACAATCCAACCGAGCGTGCTCATAAGTTCGCTGTGCGGTTTTTTGAATTTTTTAGCCTTTTGAGTGAGTTTTTGAACGTAACACTCGTCGCCCACCTTGTCGGCAATAGCAAAACAAGAACCGCTTGTAACGAAACTTCCCGCCATAATCTTATCGCCAACGTTCTTTTTAATAGCAACCGATTCGCCGGTTAGTAACGATTCGTTAACTTCAATATAGCCTTGCTTTACAATACCGTCAACGGGAATTTGATTTCCTATTGAAAGTTTAAATAAATCGTCTAAAACAAGGTCGGTGGAGTGAATTTCCTGTTCAACGCCGTCACGCAAGACGATAGTAGTAGGTGCTTGAAGAAGAGATAATTTTTCAATGGAAATTTTTGCTCTGATTTCTTGAATAATACCTATAACAAGGTTAGTAGCAAAGAAGAAAATGAAAATGTAGTTAGATAAAGACGCACCAACCAAAGCGTAGGCTATAAACACGAGTAAACCGAGTAAGTTAAAGAAGGTACAAGTGTTTCCTACTATAATGGAAAAAATTGATTTTGAATTTTTATTTTGCGAAACGTTGTTAAGAGCGGACCTGTTGCGAAGTTCAACTTGTTCGTTCGTAAGACCGGTGGATAAATCGGTATCAAAGCGTTCGGCAAGATTTTGCGGAATTTTATTGCGTTTTTTAACCTTAAAAGGTTTAGAAGAAGGCAAAACGGCGTTAGTATCGTTAGAAACTTCTTCGTCAACGCTCAAACCGTTATTCAAATTTAATTCGTCATTAGAATTATTTAATTCGTTTTCGTTAATTTCGTTTGACATTTTTTAAAATCCTTTAAAATATCATTATTATAATATTTTAACATTAAAAGCAGTTTTTTTCAATCTTTTTTTATAAATATTAGGTATATTATTTATTTTTTAGTTAAATATTATGTTAAACTTGAC
>JAZRVG010000066.1:0-46647 GCA_045599025.1 Christensenellaceae bacterium
TGTTTTTATATTTTTAACGGTAATATATCCGCCTGCGTCCATACGCTTTATTCTAAAAATAATTCCGTTTAAGTGTATAGGAAGTAAGTTAAATCTTATATCCGAATATATTCCGTTTGTTTTTTCTAAAAACTCTTTTACGTTAGTTATAACACCGCCTTTTAAGGTGTATTCTTTATCGGTATTATTAACTTGCCATTTTGGATTTATATTGCTATCAACGATTTTTTCTCCGTCAAAAACTCCCATAAATCCCTGCTCGTTTTCGTTGTTTGTTCTTGCAATAAACGATATGTCAACCTTTTTACCCTTTTCTAAATTAAGGGGCAATAACAAATATAATTCTCTTTCGTAAACTTCGTTATTTCTGTCTGCCGATTGACATTTAAAGTCCCAATAAGTCCACTCAACGGGCGGTTGATTAAAATTCTTTACAACGGGTAAAAAAGTATTTTCAACTATTCTCGTTATTCCGAAATTCCTTAAATTGTTATACGTTTCTTCGTTCTTTTTAACATAAGTTTCTATTTGCTTTCCGTTACCCGTTTTAACTACTTCTTCCATTAAAGAATAAGTATCGTAAACGTCTATTTGCAACGAACTTTTTTTAACTCGCATTTTTTCGCCCGAAGTTTTAGCAAGGTCTTCCGCTTTTTTAAATAGTTCTTTTGAATAATTTATAAACGAATAATCTATGCTACCGTCTTCGTTTCTTTTAACGGGTACGATTTCTTGCGGAGATGAGAACGAACCGAATTCAACGTTTTTAGTACAAGTTTCAAGGTTTTTGATATAGTCGTAAATATAATTCCAACCGTCTCCGTAATAACCTTGCAAAAACTCCGTTAAATGTCTTTCGTATTCTTCTTCACTCATTTTGGAATTAAACATAAGTTTTGAAAGCAAGTAAAGTTTTAATTCGTAAAATTCGCAACCGTTCGTTTCTCCGTTTATGTAAATGCCACGAACGTTATTATTTGAATAAAAATTAAACCTTTCTACCAAAGTGTGAAATATCGGGAACGGTCCGTTTATTATAAAATAATTATACGGATAATCCCATATATATATCTTTTTTGCAACTTGTTTCCAGTTGTTTAAGTTTTCAACGAATTGTTTAGTTGCACTGTCTTCTTTCTTTTGTATTTTTTCGGTTATAGTTTTACCTAAATCGTTTATCGTAGCACAAACTCTTATAACAACGTTGTCGTCCGGTTTAACCAAATTCGGTGCAACTTTAGTAGTATGATAAGCAATAGTATCTATAAGTAATTTAGGATAATTCTCTTTTAATCTTCTTGCTACTTTATTTACGAAAGTTAGTACGGCATCGGTATCGTTACCGCCTTTTTTGTAAATTTCTCTACATTTTTTACATTGACAAAACGGAATATTTCCATCGTTTATTGATACCGAAAGCATCGTAGGATCTTCTTCGTCGTCAAGCCATTTTTTAGCGTTAACGATAAAGGTTTCAAACATATCGTCGTTAGTTAAGCACAACCCCATAGGGTCTCTAATGCCGTCTTCGTTTATAGCGAAATATTCGGGGTGTTCGTTATAAATTTCTTTTGGCATTAACTTTTCAAAAGTATGAACAAGCCCTGCAAATCCACCGCTATAACCTACAGAATAACCGTCTTCTTTTCTTAATTTTCTAATGAAACTTCCGTTTATTTTACTCTTTACGGAAAAATCGGGATTCCATGCGTCCCAATCGCATATTTCACGATATTCAAACAAAGGTTTATATCTTTCGTTTATAGCGTTAACGGTTATTACTCCGTTATTAGGTTCTATTATTTTTTCTAAATCTTTCGTAAAAAATCTTACGCCTAAATATTTTTCCAAAAATTCGTAAACGCCGTATAAAACACCACGCTTTCCGCCGTTAATAATTACGTTGCCGTTTACTGTTTTAATTAAATATTCGTCGTCGGAAAATTCTATTTCTTTCGTATCGTCTTCACTAAAATCCGTTCCGCCGATTAAAAAATATTTATCGGTTTTGAGCGGAAAAGTATCGTATAAAATAGGCAAATGAACGTCCGTTATTTTGAAAAGATAATTTTGCAAAACTTCCCCCGCCTTTTCTACCTGTGCAGGCAATACGGGAGCGGACCTTTTATGAGAAGTACTGTTCATAAAAATGCCGTATTTTGATATGGCGTTATTTTCTATAAACAAATCAAAAATCTTTTCGCCTAATCTATCAAATTTCATTTTTCAAACTCCTTTTGAAATTGATATGCAACGACTCTATTCCCCTTTTTAGAGGAATAGAGTTATTAGTTTAGTTAATTTTTTGAATAGAAATGTCTTTTACGATAGCAGGAGAATCTGCACTTGTAAAGTTAACGAAACATAACATTACGCAGTTTCCGTAACCGCTTACGTCCGTAAGAGTAAAGTCGTTATTATACTTTAATTCGTCGTACGAATATACCGTTGCAGTACAAGTAACCGTAGTCCACTCATCCGTTACGTTTTTAGTAAGAAGATCGTATTTGGTTGCAAGTCCGTCAACAAACTTTCCTTCTCCCCACCTTATAGAAGATTTATCTTTTACCATCAGTTCCGAATAATTGTTAGTATTGGTATTGAATTTTATCTTAAACGATACTTCAACTTCCGTTCCTTCGGCTAATTCGGTTGATAAACCTAAATAGTGTTGATAAGAAGTAGCGTTGGTATTGTGTCTTGTTCCCTTTGGAACTCCTTTACCGATATATTCAAATTCTACTTCTTTATAATAGAAATCTGTCGTTTTTCCTGCGTTAAGTGCAAGATAAATACATTTGCCTTCGTGAGTTAAAGTTAACGGTTTTTGATTTGAAGTAAAGGTGTAAGTCGTGTTATCTACTACTATTGCGTTAAATTCAATATCTACCCATTTACCACTGTTTTCTTTTGCAAGTTTTGATACTATTGTCCAAATAGACACATCACCCGAAGCACTTAAATTTGCGTAATCACTCGTAGCGTTTTCGTAAATTTTCATAGATACTTTTACGGTATCGCCTACTTCGTAGTTGCTCATATCAAAGAACTCTACACCGTAATAACCGGTATTAGCATCTCCACTGTTTGCGGCTTGCATTGATACTTTTTTGCCTACGTATTCAACGGTTACGTTTTTATAATAGAAGTCACTGTCCTTTCCTGCGTTGTATGCAAGATAAATACACTTTCCTTCGTGAGTTAAAGTTAACGGTTTTTGATTTGAAGTAAAGGTGTAAGTCGTGTTATCTACTACTATTGCATTAAATTCAATATCTACCCATTTACCACTGTTTTCTTTTGCTGTTTTTGAAGTTGAAGACCAAATAGCAACGGAACCCGATGCTGCCAAATTTGACCAATCACTATTGGTGGTTTGGTAAACTTTCATAGATACTTTTACGGTATCGCCTACTTCGTAGTCGCTCATATCAAAGAACTCTACGCCGTAATAACCTGTGTTTGTATCTTGATTATTTGCGGCTTGCATTGATACTTTTTTGCCTACGTATTCAATATCTACGTCTTTATACAAGAAAATTGAAGTAGCACTGCCGTTATACGCAATATAAATACACTTGCCTTCGTGAGTTAAAGTTAACGGTTTTTGATTTGATTTAAAGGTATAAGTAGTGTTATCTACTACTATTGCATCAAAATCAATATTTACCCATTTACCGCTGTTTTCTTTTGCAAGTTTTGAAACGGTAGTCCAAATTGCAACGTCACCCGACGCTCCTAAATTTGCGTAATCGCTCGTAGTCGTTTGGTAAACGCTCATAGAAACTTTTACGGTATCGCCTACTTCGTAGTTGCTCATATCAAAGAACTCTACGCCAAAATAACCCGTAGTTATATCTAAAGTGTTGGCAGGTTTCATTTTTAAAGGAGTACCTTCAATCTTTTCAAAGTTTACTTCTTTGTAGAAGAAGACGGAAGTTTCGCCTGCGTTATAAGCAATATAAATACAATTCCCTTCGTATTCAAATTCTTTTTCTATTTGGTTAGAAACAAACTTATAAGTTCCGTCGTTTTTAACGGTAGCAACAAAGTTAATTTCCGTCCATTCGCCACTATATCTTTTTGCTATATGAGCGTCCTTTTCTAACAACCAAATTGCATTACCCGTTGTTTGAAGATTTGAAAAATCACTATCGGTAGATTGATATACTTGCATAGTAACTTTTACAGTATCGCCTACTTCGTAGTTGCTCATATCAAAGAACTCTACGCCGTAGTATCCGGTATTTTTATCGGAACTGTTTACGGCAACCATATCTACTTTATTTCCGTCTAATACCTCAATATTTTTCGGTTTGTAAAACGCTCTAAATCCGCCTACGGTTACGCTTGATAATTTACCCATAGAAACGTAAATATCTCCGTTTTCGTCGGGGGTTGCCATATAATAAATTTCTTTATATTCGTCCGCCGAAAAATAAGTATTGTCCCAACTGCCGTATCTAACGCCTTTTCCTTCGTATTCCGATCCTTTATCTACTCTTTGCCAGTTTTTAGCCATGTCGTATCTTTCTTTATTCCAAGCAAATAAGGTTACTTTAAAGTTTTCAATACTTTCGGGTGCGTTTTGGTTATATTGCAACAATACGTCCGCAGTTATTTTAACGGTTTTGTTAGCGTATTCTTCGCCTATATGAATTTTGGTCATTTCGTCCATCCACCAACAACCCGAATAATCGTAGTAAGGTAAAACGAACGAATCTTCTGCTATTATGGAAGAAGCCGTTTTGAACTCTTCCATTGTAATACCGTTTGGAAGAGTTGTAATTTTAGTTGCGTAAATATCGTCAACGTAAACGGTATTCGTGCCTACGGTGGCAAGAATTATAACGTTTTCGTATTCGTTTGCCGTCTTAAAGGTGATTTTCGTCCACTCGTTCCACTTAACCGTTTTACCGTTATCGGAAGAAGAACTGCAAGTTATTCTCGGGAAATCGTAAATAATTTTCGGTAATTGTCCTGCTGGAACGTATTCACTTTCTTCGCCTTGCGGTTTTTCAACGTAAACGAAAAGTGAAATTTCGTCAATAAGTCTAAAATCGGGAATAACGTCGCCGTATTTAACAAGGTTTAATTGTGCTCCGCCTACTATTTTTATAGACGCTCCCGTTTCGCCGTGTTTAATTTCTTTATTTATAGAAACGTTCTCTTTTGCAGTTGCTAAATTGCACTTTCTGTTATCAAAAGAGTAAATTTCGTTTTCGTTTATATTAAGAGTTCCTATTTCCTTTAAAATGTTACTAAAAGAGTGGAAATCGTCTTTTATACATTCTAATTGGAAATCGTATTCTCCCGTTTTCGTAACGATATTGTCTTCAACGATATTTAACGTGTAAGTATCTTCTTCGGGAACTATTGAAGAAATATCTACTTCTTGCAATTCTTGACCGGTAGGTGCAACCCAAAGTTTGAAGGAGTCAAAATCGTTTTTAACCCAAGAAAGCACGTGAATACTGTCGTTACATAACGAAGAAGGCGTTACTACCTTTAAAGTTTCACTCGTTTCGGAAACGTCCGATTCAAGATAGATTTTACTGCCTTTTGCATAAGTTTCACACTTAACAACGATAGTATGTTCTCCGTTAACCAAAGAAGAATATTCGGTTTTGCTGTATTTAATCCAACGTGTACCACCGTCAACTTGAACGGAATATTTTTTTGCATTTGCAACGGGTTCCCAAGTTAAAACGGTGTTCCTCGTTTCTTCGTTTACGGTTATGACAGGTTTACTCGGAGTTGCTAATTTTTCTACGCTTACTTCCTTTTCGGCAAGTTCGCTTTTTTCCGTACCTTTAACCGCTCTAACGTACAATTTTTGAGTGTTTAGAGTTATATTTAATTTAGATAAATCAATATTGTTTGCTCTTCCTTCCGTTTCAACGAAAGTAACGCCGTCGGAACTTACTTCGTACTTATCAACGCCTTTAATAGCGTCCCATTCAAGTTCCGTACCTGAAAGTTGCAAATTTTCCGGTTTTGTAAGAGCGTCTTCTTTTCCTTTTCCGGAATTGTTTTGACAAGCAATAAAAAGTAAAGAAGAAGTCAACACTATTACACATATTGTGAGTAGTTTTATTATTTTTTTCATTTTTTTCCCCTTATTTTTTAATCGTCTAACGGAATACCTGCCGCTTGCATTTTAGTTTTATATTTAGCATTGTCGTTTGCGGTGTAATTCGCTTTATTGTTGTTGTACATAGCAACTGCTCTCGTTCTATCGTATGATTTTTGAGAACCGAAAGATTTTTCTATATTCATACCTTCCGCATAAATGTAAGGAGTGAACGCTTTGTCCTTAAAGTTGATACAGAACGGTTTGCTATTTTGTAAAATTCTAATGTTTTGAGCACTAAATTTGTTTACGGTTGATAAAGCGTCGCTAAAATCGTGATTTTTAACGGGTAAAACTACGCCTGCGTTTGAAGAAACGTGAGTATCAATAGAAGTGTCTCTATACATAAATTGTAAGAATAATTTAGCAAGTCCTTTATTTTTAGCGTATTTAGGAACTACGTAAGTAGCCGCTTCACCACCGATATAACATAAACTTCTTGCGTCTTTAACCGTATTGAAGTCTTCTTGGTTAACCGAATAACCCGTTCCCGTCAAAGCGGTTTCTCCGTTATCTATTGCGGTAATAAGACTTGAAAGTTCTTCGTCGTTAGAAATGGTAGTACATTTTTCTACTATTGAACTTATAACCGGAGTTCTCATAGGCTTTAATTCAAAGTCAGGACCGTCGGGATATAAAACGCTCATTTCGTTCATAATCCAAGCCCCGTTAGCCATAAACGCCGCTGCATTATCAAAGAATTTTGATTGAGCACCCATGTAATCTTCACCTACGGAAGTTTTGTAAATATTACCGTTATCATACCACAATATATCTTCGCAAACTTGCATTGCTTTTAAAGTACCTTCAAGATAGGTTGAAGAAACGTCCGTTTTATAACTGCCGTCCGCTTGTTTAACCTTACCTAATTGCATTTGATTAAATTCTTCAAGACCTTGATATTGAGCAAACCAAGTACAATAAATTTGGTTCCAATAATCTACGCCCGTATCTCCCGAGAAAATAGTAGGAACTACACCGCTTGATTTAAGGTCGTTACATAAAGCAATCAATTCGTTAGTAGTTTTAGGAACTTCGCTGTCTTCTATAATATCGGCGTTATAAACGAAACCGTACCAAGAAATATACGAAGGTAAAGTATAATAGTGGTTATCCGATAATTTGTGATAATTAACAAATTCGTCAGCCATTTTTTCGGTAATAGACGAAGTTTCGTCTTGCCACTTATAAGACCAAACGTCGTCTAACGATTCAAATTGATCCCTATATTCAAAAATTATAGACTCGGAAGAAATTAAATCGTATTTTTGATTTTCTTTAGCCATCAATTCACCGAATATTACTTTTCTTTCGGGCGAAGAAGAGAGTTTAACCGTTACGTTGGGGAAAGCGTCGTTAAAATCGCTTATTACGCCTTCAATCCATTCAAGACCGAAACCGCCGTCCCAAGCACGGATTTTTAAAGTTCCGGAAATATCGTCGTTACCTACAACCATTTTTCCGTTTGAATCTAAATGATAGTAATCGCCAAGCACTTCTTCTTGATATTGTTCGTTTCCTTTACAGGCAACCAACGAAGATGCCATGATAACTACAAGTGCAAAACTAGTTACTAATTTAAGTATTTTTTTCATAATTTTCTCCTTTATATTTTATTTGTGCAAGAACTAACCTTTTAAACCGCCTATACTAAAATTACCGAGCAACTTTTTATTGAAAATTGCGAAGATAACGAAAATAGGCGTTATTGAAATTATAAGTCCCGAGAAAAGTACGGGATAATTCCCCGTTCTTTCTACTACGAGTTGATATTTATATAAGCCCGTTGATAAAGTTAACATATGTGGTAAATACAATAACGGAGACATATAATCATTCCATTTTGCTATAAACGCAAGCAAGAACATCGTAATCATCATCGGCATTGCTTGCGAACGCATTACTTTAAAATAAATCGTGTAGAAACCCGCACCGTCTATTTGAGCGGCTTCCGCATAACTCCACGAAACACCACCCCAAAACGATTGCATAAGTAAGAAGTTCATACCGTAAACGTTAGTTGCGGTAATTAAAATCAAATAACTGTCAACTATGCGGAGTTGATACATCAATCTGTACGTTGAAACGAAGGTCGCTCCTATTGGAACGGATACCATAAACAAGCCTAAACCGTAAAGGAAATTTCTTCCTTTAAACTTATACTTGTTTATAACGTACGAGAAGATAGTCATAAACTCAATACTTATAAATGCCGAACCGCCAGCAAACCAAACGGAGTTCCAAATCATATCTAAAAACGTTTGGTCTTCGTTTTTAATTTTTCCAAAAGCCTCAATATAGTTTTTTACGTTAAATGCGGACTTAAAAGAAAAACCTTTTTCCATATATTTTGATATAGTACCTGCAAAATATGCTTTCGGCGTTTTTATTGAAGAAAAAATTCCCCAAAGTAACGGATATATTAAAATAAACGCATATAACGTAAACAATACGAACACTATTGAAAATACTATTTTACCCGATATTGAACCGTCTCTTAATTGTATATCTTCGGAATACTTTCTCTTTTTCATAGTGCGTCTCCTTAATATTCAATAGGTTCTATCTTTTGAACCAACTTATTTACAACGAGTGCTATCGGTAAAGTCAAAGTTCCCGTTATTAAACCGATTGCTCCCGATATGCCTTGACTTGCCTTACTTCCCGAAGTAGTTAACACGTAGTTATAGAAACCTAAATCGTAAGTTCCATAGCCACCGCCGGTAAGCAAGAGTGCCGCTCCGTTAGTGGTAAACAAACCGGTTAAACTTAAAACCATCATAGTTCCGAAGAACGGGAAAGTTAAAGGGAATACCATGTATCTTATTTCTTGCCAAATGTTAACGCCGTCTAATACTGCCGATTCCGTTACTTCTTGCGGTATTCTTGCAAATGCCGCAAGGTTGTAAATCATATTACCCGTCATACCCATATAGAAGTTATAGAATAACATAGTCTTAAACGCAGTTGAACTGTCTCTCAATAATAAAACGTCCGGTTTATGCGTTAAAAATTCTATAACGTTCGGCATAAAGCCGTTTGGACCTACTATATATTTGAATAACGCCGCAAATATTACGGAAGATATGATATGCGGGAAAAAGAAGATATATCTAAATCCCTTGTAACCCGGAATTTTCTTGTATAAAAAGTACGCCATTAAATAACTTAACGGAAGTAAAACCAAAAATGAGAACAACCAGTATTTCATACTGTTGAAAAACGCTTCGGGGAAAATACTGCCGTGTTCACTAAAAGAATCTAAAACGTACTTAAAGTTGAAAAGTCCGTAAGTTTTTGCTCCCGTGGAAACGTCGTATTGCTCAAAGGCGATAGGTATTGATTTTATAGTTCCGTAAACCCAGAATATTGCAAGGTCTATTAAAGGAATTATCAATACCGACCAAATACAAAGAGTTTCTTTTACTTTTCTACTTCTCTTTTGCTTTGATAAATAATCGCTTGAAGTACTTTCGGTTACCTTCTTTTTGGGGCTTAATAATACTTTTATATCATAGAAAAAACCTTTTACAGAATTCCACGCTTTTTGAAAAACCGTTTCCTTCTCTATTTTAATTTTCATTATATTTCCTCCCGTATGTTTTCGGTCAATCTGTTATATCGTTAATTTTATACGCTACTTTTTGCCAGTATCTCGGCGACTTTGTAAAATCCGTTATATTAGTTACGAATTTTTCGTTTGCTACTGCGTAGGTTATACCGTATC
Source organism: Christensenellaceae bacterium (assembly GCA_045599025.1). Taxonomy (GTDB): domain Bacteria; phylum Bacillota; class Clostridia; order Christensenellales; family Borkfalkiaceae; genus HGM11412. The sequence continues at coordinate 9,861 of JAZRVG010000066.1, forward strand.
TTATATAATCGTTATACAACTTTTCGCATTTAGAAACGAGTTCCGCTCTTTCCGCTCTACTTCCGTAATAATACCTTCTGTCCATAGTGTTATAGAGTTCCCAATAGGTAAGTTGCAATCTTGATTTTTGTATTCTGTACAATTCTTCGTCCGTTGCATATTCTTCCGCCTCGTCAAAATAGCCGTTCAATTTCTCTATAAAATCTAATTTATAATCTCCGTATTCGTCTCTTTCAATAGGAAGATTTTCATACGGGCTACCGTTTACGGACAATGCGTTTATTTTTACGTTTTTAGCATAATCGCAAGTTTCGTCTATATATTTTCTTATATATTTATAGCCTTCTCCGTAATAGTATTTTAAGAATTCGTTAAGGTGATAATCGTACTCTCCTTCACTCATTTCGGGGTTCCAAGAAAGTTTTGCAAGAAGGTAACTACGAAGTTCCGCAAATTCACCCGTTTCCAATCCTACGCCTTCACTGTAAATTCCTTTCGCACCTATTTTTGCAAATAAATTCATATTTTGTCTTAAAGTTTTAAAGTTTGGAAAAGGTGAATTTATTCTTAAATAGTTTTGAACGTAATCCCAAATAAAAAATCTGTCGGTAACTTTGCTCCAACCGTTTATAAAGTCGTAATAACCGTTCGTGAACGAATATTCGCCTTTCCAGTTATAATTTCTTTTATCGCAATCTTCTTCTATCGTATGACTTCTACAAGAACTCGTGCAACACTCTATTAAAACGTTTTCGGCCGGAACTACTCCGCCTTTCGGTGGTTCTTTCGTGTAACCGTACGCAAGAGTGATAACTTTTAAGTTCGGGTAATCTACTTTTAATTTTTCCGCAACCTTATTTATGAAATTTAATAAAGTTCCCGACCTTCCGTATTTGTTATCGCTTACTTTACAGTTTTCACATTGACAATAATTATCGTTATCGTTTTGCGAAACGTTTACGTATTCCGGGCTTGAGTTTAAAATAATTGCTTTTACGGCATTAACTACGATATCTACCAAATCTCCGTTAGTTAAACATAATTGATTATTTTCGTAATTACTGTCGTGTATTCTTTCGCCTAAATTTTCCCTATACGCAAAATATTCGGGGTGTTCGGAATAAAGGCTTAACGGTACGAATTTTTTTAACGTATGAACTAAATAAGCTTCGCCACCCGCAAACCTTACGCTTCCGCCGTAAGAAGATAAATCTCTTAAAAAATATCCGTTTATTTTTTGTTTAGCCGACCAACTTCCGTCCCTTGCACATAAATACATTACGTCTCTGTAACCAAATTTAGGATTTTCGGTCATTTCAAATTTATCGGGTATAAACACTCTGTAATCGTCGGGAATAAACTCAACGCTTTCGCTTAAAAATCTATAACCGAGTTTTTCTAAAAAAGAATACACTCCGTATAATATTCCCCTATCTCCGTTTGCTCCTATATACAATTTTTTACCGTTGCTTTTAAGCACGAAACCTTCTTCGTTAAGATTTTCAAGGCTTACGTCTTTAAAATCTTGCCTCGTGGTGTTTCCGATAATTATTTCGTTATCGGTAGAAGGAGTACCGTCTAAAACCGTTTGCAAGGTTATTCCCGTAGATTTTTCAAAATAACTTACGAGTTCCTTGCTTGCAAGTTTTACCGTATCGGTTGCATTTTCGGAAATTACGACTTTATAGGTAGATAAATCTTCTCCGTTATTTTTAAGTTTTATTAAATAGTTTTCTTGAACGCTTGGATTTTCGTTATCGTTTTCTCTTTTTCTGTTAGAACAAGCGGTAAACGTAAACAAAATCGTAAACGCAAGAATAAAACAAATAATTTTTTTCATTTTTATCTCTCTAAAATTAGGGAAATTAACCTTGATAATATTTCCAAGTATGCGGTGCAAATCTAAAATCCGTAATATTTTGTTTAATATAGTAGTTAGAATCGTAACGGATTCTCAAATCGCCAAAGTTATATTTTTGAATAGTGTTATACAAAAGTTCGTTTTCTTCCACAAGACGCTCCCTTTCCGAAGTAGAGCCGTATTTATAACGGTTTTCAAACGTTCCGGAAAGTTCGTACCACCTAAACGAAATTCTTGATTTTTCTATTCTTTCAATTTCTTCTTCGTCTGCCATTTCTTCCGCTTTGTCCCATAATCTTTTACAATGGTTTATCAAGGATAAATCGTAGGTTTTGGTTTTAAAATCGTAATCTATCGACAAGTAATCGTACATATCTCTATCCCCTACCGTTCTTTCGTGGTCTTTGTCCGCATTAGTTTGTGCGTAATTTTCAAGATAGTCAATGTATTCTCTTATATTTTTCCAACCGTCGCCGTAATAACCTTTTAAGAAATCGTCCATGTGATAATAATATTCCGCTTTGGTCATATCGGGATTCCACGCAAGTTTTGAAAGCAAATATACACGGAGTTCTCCAAATTCGGCACTCGTTCCGCCGTGACCTTCGTAATACAAACCTTGAACTCTGTCGTCCGACAAGATTTTTCTATTTTCGTACATGGTTGTAAAGTTAGGTAATACAGCCATATATTGAACGTAGTTTCCTACGTAAGTCCAAACTTGAACGTGCTTTGATATTGACATCCATTGTCTTAATAAATCGTTATCTTTCTTTAATTTGTCACACTCGTTTTCATTTGTGTGTGAATAACAAAACGCCAAACAAACTCTTATAATCACGTTATCTCTCGGAACTACTCCGCCTTTCGGCATATCCTTCGTCCATTGATATGATAAAGTATCAACCAAAACGTTAGGATATTTTTCTCCGATAGCGTCGGCTACTCTGTTTACGAAATTTAATAAAGTTCCGGAATATCCGTAAGTTTGATAACTTTGTTCACATTTTGTGCAATGACAGTAACCGCCACCTTGAATATCGTTTTGCGATATGGAAATCATAGTTGCGGTAGGCTCTTGATCAAGCCAACTTATAGCGTTTTTTGTAACTTCGGCTAACGCCCCTTCGTTGGTTAAACAAGGTTGAGTTGCTTTTCTTGCACTTCCGTCTTCACTCATAGCAAAATATTCGGGGTGAGACGCCAATAATCTTTCGGGTAATAAACCACCGTCGCCACTTGCATATGTGAAAGTGTGAACGAGTCCACGACCGCCGTGTGCAAATCCGGAAGAACCGCCGTATTTTGCTTCGTTAGTAAGCGACGAACGTAAAAAACTACTGTTAATTTTTAATTTAACCGCCAAATCACAGTCCCAAGCGTCTCCATACATTATTTCACGGTAACTCGCTTGCGGTACGGTAGTTATATTTACGTCTTTTGCGACAAAAAACGTTTCGGGTATTTTTTCAACGTTAGTAGCGTAAAAACGGTAACCTAACATTTCAAGATAACTGTAAACTCCGTATAAAATACCACGTTTCTCGTTAGACGCTATTAGTAAGTCATTGTTAAAATTTTTGATAATATAACCTTCGTCTCCAAGCGAAGCGTAATCAATATTTTCGCAAATTTGTCTGTTAGTTTGACCTAAAACTATTTCGTTTCCGCTTTTTGCAACGCTATCGTTTACTATAACCAAATTGCAAGAAGTTGCTTTGTTTATATATTTTTGCAATTCCGTTGCCGCATATTGTTCACACGGTGTAGCGTCTTCCGAAATAACAATTTTGTAATCGCTTATACTTTCTCCGTTACTTTTTAATTCTATCGGGGTATATGCTTCTTCCTTTTCTTTGTTTTCTTTATTGTCTCCGCAAGAAATAATAGTGAAAGAAAACACGCAAACAAGAAGTACCGTTATTATTGATTTTAATTTAAATAACTTTTTCATTTTTTTCGCCCTCACACACTATCAAATATTGTAATAATGTTCATTATTATTTATTTTAACTTTTTACCACCGTAAAATCAAGATACTACGTTTTGATAAATTTGCACTACGTTAAGATTTTTGTCAAATTATGTTTATAATTTTACATTTTATTAAGATTTTGGCAAATACAAACAATTATCTTGACAAAAGTTTAAATCCTTATTACAATTAGTTTGTAAATTAAAAAAAGGGTGATAGTTATGAGTTTTAAATTATACATTACGGAATTTTTTTCTCCGTCTAACGACTATTTTTCAAATATCAGCACGGTTAACGATAATATTTTTCACATGCATGAATTTTACGAAATTTTCTATATGATAGACGGTTCTGCTATTCAAACGTTAGATAATAAAAAAAATACGTTAACCCCGGGTTCTGTTTTCATAATAAGACCTTTTGAACAGCATAAATTTGATTCTATAAATAACGAGCCGATATTATACCGTAACATAGGTATAAAACCGGAAGAATTCAAAAGAGTGTGTGATTTTTTATCGCCTAATTTATTTGAAACAATAAACGAAAAATCGTTCAACCCGTCAAACGTTTTACCTTTTGATTTGATAGATTACTTTGAAAAAAATATTCCTGCGGAAGATATTCAAAACAGCAAAATATTCAACGCTAATTTAAGAATAGTTTTTATGACGATTTTAACTAAACTTTTCCTTAATAACAAATCTTCTTTATCTAACCACTGGTCAACTTCTTTAATACAAATTATGCAACAACCCCACGCCTTTAAAGTTAGTGTGTCGGAATTGATATCAAATATTCCCTATTCCAAACCTCACGTTTGTTCGGAATTCAAAAAGAGAACGGGAAAAACCATTACGGAAATGTTTACCGATTTCAAACTGCAACACGCATATTATTTATTAAAAACCACGAGTGATTCGGTAACGCATATTGCGGAAGTTACGGGATTTTCTTCTTTGTCCTTCTTCAACAGAAGTTTTAAGAAAAAATACAACATTTCTCCCAAAGATTGCCGTAAAAGTAAATTAGTTTAACAATATAATGGACATCACAATTTGACAAATTAACCTTATTCTAATCAAAACTAAATCACAAAAAACTTTCACAAATCTAAAACTGTAAATAACAGACAATATTTTAAAAAAATATAAAACCTCCCGTATAAAATAATACGAGAGGTTTCTTTAATATTTTCCTTATATATAACGAACCTGTTAAAGTGATAAAGTAATGTAGTAGTTATCTTTTTATTTTAAATAATTTTACTGAAAAATTTACTTGATTTTCAAGTGTTTATTTTTTGCTTGAAAATATAAATTACAACTTTTAATGGACAATTTGTTGTTTAATTTTGCTCGGGAGTACCAAAAAGGTGGTATAGATTACATCTATACCACCGATTTTTTTGTTTATATTGCAAAAGTGTTAAGTACGTTTTACACTTTATATTCCGTGCCGAGAATAAAATGTTTGAAAAATTTAGGTTTTAATATAATTTTTTATACTCCGAATTTTTATTTCTTATAAACCCTCTTCGTTAATTTCCATACTTTCGTTCAAGTCAACTTCCGATTGTATATCGTCAAAATTTATTTGGTTTTGCTTATCGGTCGTCGGTCCGTTTAAGTTAGTTTTTTGTTGTAAATCCATAAGTTTTTCTTCAGGCAACGGCTCGCCAGCGTTTTCTGTAGCAGGTGCATTATTAGATACTTCGGCTTGTTTTTCTCCCGTGAAACCTAATTCACGTATAGCACTTTCTTGTGCCTTCATATCGGCGTAAAGTCCTGCATTAGAATACCAACTTGCAGGAAGTACTCTTGCCCAGAATTTTTGCCAACCGTTCAATGAATTGAAAGATTCTTTCTTTTCGGAAAGAGTTTTTAATGACAATTCCTGTTCCTTAAACACACCGTCTTTTTCTATAATATCCTCAAGTTCTTGAAGATCTTTTTCTCTTTCGTCAAATTCTTTCATTTTTTGGGCGAAATGTTTGTAGGGAAGATACTCTTCCAAACCAATAGACCAACCTTTCAAACCGTTCAAAGAATCGGGGAAAGAACGGGTATCTTTACCGTTCCAAAATTTCAAGTTGCTTAAACTCATATTATAATAATCTCTTTTAGAAGTTAAATCGGTATATTCTCTAGCGTGATTATTATTTTTTGCCGAATCAATTTGCTTTTCAAGTTCGCCTTCAATTTTAGCCTGAATTTTTTCGTACTTATTACGAGCGTATTCGTCGGCCGCTTCATACGTTTCCGTATATTTATCTGTACTCGTGTATTCGTTTCTTTCCTTGTTTAAGGCTTCTTTTTGTTCTTCAAACCATTGTTTAGATCCTTTGCCTTGAATCATTTGATTTACCATTGCGTCGTATTTAGAATGATATTTTTCGTCCATTTGCTCTTTTAGAACAAGAATCTTTCTATAGTTGTCCAAATATTGTTGTTTTGTAGGCATAATTTTTATCTCCTTATCTATATGTATCTATTTTATTTCCGTAGTTTTACGCTTATGTAATTCAAAACGTAATACTTAATTTTAATGATAGCATATTCCTTTTTTGCGTATAGTATATCAAATATGCGTCACAAAACCGTCACACATATAAATAAAATTTTGTTTTTCGGTCGCTTGCTATATTTCTCTATTTTTTATAATTTGGTTACCGTTATGCCGTCGGAAACGTTGGCTACATAGCATTTTGCAACGTAACCCGTAAGTTTACGGTATTCGTCTAATACTTCGTTTTTAAACTCTTCAACTTTATCTTTATTTACTATTGATATGGTTGAACCGCCAAAGCCTGCACCCGTCATTCTTGAACCTAAACAGTATTTGCTTTTTACCGCTAAACTTTGTAAAGTATCTAACTCAAAACCCGTAACTTCGTATAATTTTGAAAGTGAATTATGCGATTCGTTAAGAAGTTTTCCAAGCATTTCGGGGTCTTTGTTCTTCATTGCAACGGTTGCTTTTTCCACTCTGTCACATTCGTAAATTACGTGTTTTGCCCTACTTTTTACGGGTTCTTTTAATAAGTACGAGTATTTTTCAAATTCTTCTACGCTTATATCCGCTAAACATTGAACGTTTAACTTTTCCTTTAAAACTTCTAATGCAATTTCCGTTTCTTTTCTTCTTTCGTTATACTTACTTTCAACTAAATTATGCGGTTTATTCGTGTCAATAATAACTAAAACGTTATCGCCTAAATCAAAAGGAATATAACTGCTTTCTACAAGTTTACAATTAAGCAAAACTGCGTTGTCCTTTTTACCGCAAGCCGATGCGTATTGGTCCATTATTCCACAATTAACACCTACGTATTCTCTTTCCGCTTTTTGAGCCAAAAGTGCTATTTCTTTATTGGTTAATTTTTCGTCCGCTACGGTTGCCATTGCCGAAATAGTTGAAACTTCTATTGACGCCGAAGAAGAAAGTCCGCTACCGAAAGGAACTTTACAGTCTTGAAGCATATCTACACCTACAACCTTGTAGCCTGCTTGCATATATTCGTAAATTGAACCTGCTATGTATTTTGCGTAAGGCGTTTCTTTATAAGAATCAAGTTTATCAATATCTAAACTGACTTCTACGTCAAGCGTAGTCCATTTTATATTGATTTTATTAGTGCCGTTTGCTTTTATATAAACGGTGTTGCATAATGAAAGTGACGCCGGTAATACTTTACCGCCACAATAGTCAATATGTTCGCCAATAATGTTTACTCTACCTGCCGCCGTAATTTTATAATCGTAATTTTGCATAATAATTTTCCTTTAAAAAATATAGTAAATTATAGCACTATTAAGTCAAAATTGCAATAGAATATTATAACTTGACAAAATGTCTTTTGAATATTAAAATTATTCTTGGAGAATTTGTAAAATGTACGAAGAATTATCACAGTCCACAATAAATAAAATAAAAGAAATAAACGGCGAGCGTGCTTTTAAAGACGAAAACGCCGTAAGAAGAAATAGTAACACTCACGATTTACCGTCGGCACTCCGTTCTAATTTTATTAAAGATACGGACAAGATAATGAACTCTCCGTACTTCCCCCGTTACGCTGATAAAACGCAAGTTATTTCGTTTGACAAAAACGACGATATAACTCACCGCTCTATGCACGTGCAGTTCGTTTCAAGAATAAGCAGAACTATCGGCAAGGCTTTAGGTCTTAATTTGGAACTTATTGAAAGTATTGCTCTCGGCCACGATATAGGACATACTCCGTTTGGTCACGCAGGAGAATACGCACTTGATAATATTTATTTTTCCCGAGAAAAACGCCACTTTTTCCATAATTTACACTCGGTTAGAGTGCTTGAAAAAATCTTTCCTTTAAATATTACTTTGCAAACTCTTGACGGAATTTTATGCCACGACGGAGAACTTGAACTTTCGGAATACAAACCTAAAAGTTTAAGCGGTTTTGAAGAATTTGACGAACGCATAGAAAAGTGTTACACCGAAAACGGTTATATAAAAAATTTAGTTCCTTCAACACTTGAAGCGTGTGTGGTTAGGCTTTCGGACATTATTGCTTATTTAGGAAAGGATAGACAAGACGCCGTAAGGGTTGGAATTTTAAAAGATACCGATTTTGAGCCTTCCGTTATAGGAACTTACAACGCCGAAATGATAAACAACTTAACCGTTAACATTATAGAAAACAGTATTCAAAAAGATTATTTAAAGTTAGACGAAGAACATTTTAGCGCCTTACAAAACGCAAAAAAAGAGAACTACGAGAAGATTTACCGTAGCCCGTATATTAAAAATAAATTAAACGACGTTTTACAACCTATGATGGAAAGTTTATACGAAAAACTTTTAAACGATTTAGAAAACAAAAACTTGTCTTCGCCGATTTTTACTCATCATATAAATTATATAAACAAGCAATATTATAAACGTAGCGACGTGTACGGAGAAACTTCTAAAAACCAAATAGTAGTTGACTATATAGCAAGTATGACGGATGACTATTTTATAGATTTATACAATTATTTATTCCCTAAAAACACGTATAAAATTGAATACAAAAAGTATTTTTGATTAACTTTTTCCGTATAAAATTAAAATTCCTACCGCTTTTGATAGGAATTTTTTATTTTAAAATCTATTCTTTAAAAATTCAAGTGCCGTTTCAACGAAATCGTATTTTCCGTTAGCGTTTTTATAAGTTGAACCCGTACAATGCGTACCGCTTAAAATCTTTTTATCAACGATTGCGTCGTAGTTAAGATTTTTTAATGCGGAAATAAACAATTCGTTTTGCTCACGCCTATTCGCCATATCTTTTTCGTAATAAATAATTAAAATAGGCGGATAGTTTCCGTTTTCTTTCAAATGATATATAGGCGATCGCTCGTCTATTCTTTGATATAGCGAATTTATTTTATATTCGTATTTTAAAATATTGAAGTGAGTGGTTGTTTGAGCACTGTCTATAAGATACCCTTTTATCAAACTTCTATCAACTTTTGCGTTGTCAAAAAATTCGTTATCGGTAAGGAGCATTAAGGACATATACGCCCCTGCGGACTGCCCGCTTACAAACACTTTACCGCTACCGCCGTAATTTTTGATATTATCTAAAACGAACTTAACGGAATTTGCCGAATCTATCAAATATTCGGGGTATTTTGCAGTTTGGTACATTCTGTAATCAACCGAAACGAAACCGTAGCCTGCTTTTACGAAATCTCTTGCCATTTCAACGAATTCTTTTTGGCTTTTACTTCCGCTTTCAATTCCGCCACCGTGAAAGTACACTATCGTATCGTAATTTTTGCAGTTTGGCAAATACATATCAAGTTTGTTTCCTAAATTATCGTAAATTAAATCTAAATATTCCATATTTCACTCCGTAAGCGAACGCTTATAATAAAATAAATACTGTTGAACAAATCCCGAAAGTTCACCGAATTTTAAAACCAATTCTTGCGAAATTTTTTTTCTGTCTTTTTCCGTTCCGCCTAAATTTTCCAAATATAATTTTTCTATCCAAGTATCAACGGGAAAACTGTCGTACTTGTAAAACCCGAAAAGAGTAATACAATCGGCAACCTTTTTACCTATTCCGTAAATTTTTAAAAGTTCTTTTTCAATTTGAGCGGTAGAAAGATTGCAAAGCGAATTAAAATCAAAACCTTCTTGTAAAAGTTTTGCAAACCTTAAAATATATACGTCCCTATACCCGAGCGCTAAATTTTTATAAAACTCTACGCTTTTATTAGCAAGCGTTTCAACGGTTGGAAAAGCATAGTAAGTTTCGTTTAAAAACTCTAACTTTTCCCCGCAATTTTCGCAAATTTTGTTAATGGAATTTTGTATTCTTTTTATATTGTTATTTTGAGAAATTATAAACGAAAACGCCGTTTCAACGGGGTCTTGACGTAAAAGTCTTAAACCCTTTGACGCATTTACCGATTTATTTAAATACTCAATATTAAACGACTTTATTTCGTTTTTTATTTTTGAATAATCTCTACCTAAATCAAAATAATTATAAAAATAGTTTTTATCGTTTGTTAAGATATGCGTAAACCCGTTTTCTTCGTATAGGTACGCACACTTGTTAAGCGATATAACGGTATAACCCTTTCCGCTTGTAAAATATCTAAAAACCTGTCCGCATTCAAGCGTTTCTTTTACGCTTAAATCTTCCGTTCTTACTACGATTTCTTCCATAAAATATACAAAAAGCGGAATAGTAATTCCGCTTAAAAATTATTCTCCGTCGTTAAAATACAAAATGCCTAACGTGTTTGCTCCGCAGTGGCTCGTTACCGTAGCACCTGCAACCGTTTCGTAAACGTTTTCAAAGCCGTATTCTTTAACAACTTCTCTCGCACTCTCTATCATTTCGGGCGTTGCCGAACTGTAAGTAATGAAAATTACGCTCTTATCGGGAGTGTTAAATTCCGTTAAAGTATCTTTACAATATTTGGAAACTACGGTCGGCATAGGACCTCTATACTTTTTGTAACTTCCCATTTTACCGTTTTTAACGATAATTTGCGGTCTTATTTTCAAAATGTTAGCACCTAAAAGTGCCAAACTTGAACACCTACCGCCCTTGTAAAGATAATCAAGTTTTTCTATTACGAAACTTGCTTGAACCTTATCAACTCTCGCTCTTACCTTTTCGGCAATAACTTTTATATCGCTTTCGGTTTTAGTAAGTTCACGAGCGTAAATTGCAAGTAACGCCATACCCGTTGAAAGAGTTTTTGAATCAATTACTTCAACTTTTCCGTCAAAATTCTTACTTGCCGAAACTGCACTTTGGCAAGTTGTGCTCATTTGCGAAGATATGTCAAAATGAATAATTGCGTCGTAATCTTTTAAAGTTTCTTCAAAAAATTCGGTAAAACCCGCTTCGTTTACGGCACTCGTTTTTGGCAAAACTCCGTTTTTGCTAACGAATTCAAAAATATCTTGGTTTGATATTTCTCCGTCTTTATAATCTTTATCTCCAAGCAAAATATTGAGCGGTATGGTTTTTATATCGTATTTTTCAAGTAATTCTTTTGTTAAATCGATAACGGTATCGGCCGTAACAGCAATTTTCATATAGTTCCTCCTGTACGAATGCTTATTTATTTTATACAATTTTATTGATTTTGTCAAGTTATCGTAATATTTTGTTGCGAATAAAAGCAAAATGTATTATAATATTTTAATCAAAAGAAGGTGCAAAATGTACAAAATAGTTAAAAAACAATGTCTTAACCCAACCGTTACCTTAATGGAAATTGACGCTCCGTTAGTTGCTAAAAAGGCACTTCCCGGTCAATTTATCATTTTGCGTGTTGACGAAAACGGAGAACGTATTCCTTTAACGGTAGCAAATTACGATAGAATTAAAGGCACTATCACTATTATTTTCCAAGTGGTTGGTGCAACCACTACCCTTTTAAACGCCAAAAACGAAGGGGACTATATTCAAGATTTCGTCGGTCCGTTAGGCAAACCTACCGAACTTGATAATCTTAAAAACGTTTGTATCGTAGGCGGTGGCGTAGGCTCGGCTATTGCACTTCCTATTGCCAAAAAGTTACACGAGCAAGGTGCAAAAGTTACTTCTATTATCGGTTTTAGAAATAAAGATTTAGTTATTTTGGAAGACGAATTTAGAAAGTACAGCGACGAAACCTTGATATATACCGACGACGGTTCTTACGGAAAACAAGGAAACGTTTGTGTTCCGTTAAACGAATATTTTAGTAAAGGAATTACCTTTGATAAAGTTATAACGATAGGACCGCTTATTATGATGAAATTCGTTACTATGGCGGTAAAACCTACAAAAATTCCTTGCGATTGTTCAATGAACCCTATAATGATTGACGGAACGGGTATGTGCGGTGGTTGTCGTTTAACTCTTGTAAAAGACGGAGTTAAAACCGTTAAATTCGCTTGCGTTGTCGGACCTGATTTTAACGCTTACGAAGTTGATTTTGACGAAGCAATGTCCCGTGGACAAATATACAAAGATTTTGAAAGAAAGTCGCTTGAAGCAACTTGCAACTTATTAAACAAGGGGGAATAATTATGGCAAAATTCAATATGAGTTTACAAAAAAACGCAATGCCTATGCAAAACCCCGAAATAAGAGCAAGAAATTTTGAAGAAGTTGCTATCGGCTACGATTACGATACGGCTATATTAGAGGCAAACAGATGTTTAAACTGTAAAACTCCTACTTGCGTTGAGGGTTGCCCCGTTAAGGTTAGAATTCCCGACTTTATTGCGGAAATTAAAAACGGAAATATTGACGGTGCGTATAAGGTTATAAGCAAAACTTCTTCCCTACCTGCAATTTGCGGTAGAGTTTGTCCGCAAGAAACTCAATGTGAATCAAAATGCGTTCGTGGAATAAAGGGCGAACCCGTAGGTATAGGTAGGCTTGAAAGATTCGTTGCCGACCACACTACCGTTTGTGATTTGGAAAAAGAACCTTCTAACGGAATTAAAGTTGCCGTTATAGGCTCCGGACCTTCAGGTTTAACTTGTGCGGGCGACCTTCAAAAACTCGGCTACGAAGTTACGGTTTTTGAAGCGTTACATACGGAGGGTGGAGTTTTAACTTACGGTATTCCCGAATTTAGACTTCCGAAAGAAATTGTAAAAAAAGAAGTTTCAAACCTTAAAAAATTAGGCGTAAACTTTATGGTAAACGTCGTTATAGGCAAAACTTTAACCGTTGATGAACTCTTTAAATCGGGTTATAGGGCCGTTTTCATAGGTTCGGGAGCAGGACTTCCTAACTTTATGAATATTCCGGGCGAAGCGTACAAAGGCGTTTATTCCGCTAACGAATTCTTAACGAGAAACAACCTTATGAAGGCTTATAAAGAAAGCCCTACCACTCCTATTATGAAAGGTAAAAAAGTTGCCGTTATAGGCGGTGGTAACGTTGCTATGGACTCTGCCCGTACCGCTTTAAGACTCGGTGCGGACGAAGTTATGATTATTTACAGGCGTTCAATGGAAGAATTACCCGCAAGGCGTGAAGAAGTTGAAAACGCTATTGAAGAAGGAGTTATATTTAACCTTTTGGAAAACCCCGTTGAAATTACCGCTTACAATAATTTAGAAGATAAGAAAGACCCTAAAAACGGTTTCGTTAAATCTATAAAAACTATCAAAATGGAACTTACGGAACCCGACGAAAAGGGAAGAAGAAAACCCGTTCCCGTATTAAACAGCGAAAGCGAAAGAGAAGTTGACGTTGTTATTATGGCAATAGGAACTTCCCCTAACCCACTTATTAAATCAACTACCGACGGACTTGAAATTAACAAGCGTGGCGGAATTATAGTTGACGAAAACGGACTTACTTCCCTAAAAGGCGTATATGCCGGTGGCGACGCTGTTACGGGTGCTGCAACGGTTATTTCCGCAATGGGTGCAGGTAAAACGGCAGCCAAGGCAATAGACGAATATCTTAAAAATCCCCTATAAAAAGTAACTATTTTGCATAATTAAACACACCGTTTAAGATAAAACGGTGTGTTTTTAATTTTCTTATAAATTATAAAATTTGTTTTTTGTTTTGCGGTTCGGGTTGTATATCTTTTTCGTCCGTTTTAAACGTTTCAATTTTTTCTCCGCTCTTTACAGATTCGCCTACTTGACGTGTAAACTCTTCGTCAACAGTATAAGTTGCCTCCGTCATTTTTGTATCGCATTCGTTTAAGAAGTTAAGAATAATTTGGTCCTTTGCGTCTTGCATATTTACATCGGAAGCGTTTAACTTATTTTTTAAATTCGCACGGGTCATTTTCGTACTGTTATCAACTTCTTGTGCTATATCTTTAAAATATTCGTTGTTTTTAGTCAAGCCGTCAATATTCAAATGCGAAAATATGCTTTGACCTTTTCCCGTAAAATACATAAAGTTGTTGTTCTTTTCCATTTCATTTTTAAGTTGTTTTGCAAGTTGGTTTATTTTCTTGCGTTCGCTACGGTATTCTTGTGCCTTTTTAGTTCTAAAAAGCATTGAGAAAAATCCCGGTTTTTCCCTTTCAAAGTGTGCTTGTGCTAAATTTTTAAGAGTGGTTACACCTTGCAATAATACGTCGCCTCTTAAAATCGTAGAGATAAGACTACTTTTTTCGTTTGCCATTTTTGCAACGTAACCGTCTTTTTCGTTTATTTCGTTCCATTTATCTTGGAATACCTTCATTTCTTCATCGCAAAGACTAACCGCTTGATTTACCGTAAGACCTTTATATTTATTATTCGGCATACATAATCTCCTTTTTATACGTTTTTATATTCTGTATAATAATTTTAACATATTAAAAAAAAATGTCAAGTTTTATCAACGTTAAAACTTATTATTTTATACTTTTACCGAGTTCGTAAGCCTTATCTAACGCTTTGTGATTTTTAATATCTCCAACTTCCGTTACTCCGCCTGCAAAAACGCTTGCTACAAGTTGAACGCCTTCAAAACAGTCTATCCAACCTTGAATGCAGGCTATCGCACGCTTTGGAGTATATTCTTCGTTTTCGGTTGCCGAACTTAAAAAATATACAGATTTAAAATTATAATCTTTGCAATACAAAGGGTTCGCTCTATCAAGAACGGTTTTAAGTTGTGCCGAAACACCGTAATAGTATATAGGCGTTGCAAAAACCAAAACGTCCGCCGTTTGCATTTTTTCTTCTATAATATCGGCATCGTCACGCATAAAGCATCTTCCCGTATTTTGACAAGTTAAACACCCTACGCAAAACTTTAATTCTTTGCCGATAAGCGAAACGGTTTCAACTTGATTACCGCTTTCTTTCGCACCTAATTCAAAATATTTTGCCAAAGTGTTTGAGTTTCCGTCTTTTCTTAAACTACTCGTGATTATAAGAACTTTTTTCATAATTGTATTCCTTTTCTTAATTATAATATTTAAAAAAATAAATGTCAATATTTAAAAAAGTCTTTTAAAACCGCAAATTTTGTGTTAAACTCTAACAAAGGGGTAAATATGCTTTTCAAAAAAATACTTAAATTTCTTTTAATACTCTTACTCGTTACCGTTCTTATTTTCGGAATTTACGCAGGTTATATTTTTATTTCTTACAACAGAATAGAAGATAATCTTAATTTATCGGTGGTAGGTAATTATTCTTACCAAACGGTAACCACAAACCACACTTACACCGCTGTTACTCAAAATATCGGCTTTGGTGCTTACACGAGCGATTTCACTTTCTTTATGGACGGTGGCAAAGAATCTCGTGCAAGAAGTGAAGATAGCGTTTACAACTGCTTAACTTTGGCAAGCGAAAAAATTAACGAGTTTTCTTTTGACTTTGCTTTAATTCAAGAAGTTGATTTTGATTCAACAAGAAGTTTTCATATAGACGAATATGAATTTTTAAAAGAAAAATTCACAGTTTACCAAGATATTTTTGCCGTAAACTATCACTCGGCATACCTATTTTACCCCTTTATTAAACCGCACGGAAAATCAAACAGCGGTATTTTAACTCTTTCAAAATACGAAGTTACTTCTTCTATTCGTAGAAGTTTACCTATATCAAAAAGCGTTTCAAAAATACTTGACCTTGATAGGGCTTATTCCGTTTCAAGAGTGAGCGTAGATAACGGCAAAGAACTCGTAATTTACAACGTACATTTATCCGCTTACGGCGGTAGCGACGAAGTTAGGAAAGGGCAAATGACGATGCTCTTTAACGATATGAATCAAGAATACGAAAAGGGCAACTACTGTATTTGCGGTGGAGATTTTAACCACGATTTTACGGGAAATTCTAACGAAACGCTTAACAAAGAAAGTGACTTTGAAGATTTAGGTTGGGCACAACCCTTTCCTACCGAATATTTGCCTTCCACAATAAGTAGAGCGTTAAACTACGAAAACGGAGAAATTTTACCTACTTGTAGAAATTGCGATATCCCCTACAAAAAAGGAAATTTCGTAATTATAGTGGACGGGTTTTTAACTTCCCGAAACGTTACGGTTTTAAACGTTAAAAACGTGCAAACGGATTTTGAATATTCCGACCATAACCCGGTAGTTTTAAACTTCAAATTAAACTAAAAAAACAAGCGTTAATTCGCTTGTTTTTTTATACTTTTTAAGTTTAATATTTTTGATTTTTGTGAACTTTTTCCGTCTATTTTCGTTAAAGTTTCAACCGCTTTGTAACCCGAATTCATAGCAACGGGAAGTCCGCCTACGGGGCTTAACCATTGGCTTGCCAAAATAACGTTCTTTACGCTTTTTACGGTGTTTTTTGAAGAGTAAGGAATATAATTTTTAGGAAGAGCAAAACTCATAAACGAACCCCTTCTTTCCCCGAAATATCTATTATAGGTAGAAGGCGTGAAAACGTCTATAATTTTTAATTTTCCAACCAAACTCGGAAAAGCGTCTTCTATTATATCAACTATAACTTTTGCAAGTTGTAATTTTTTTTGTTTGTATTTTTCCTTTTCTCTTTTAAGTTCTATCCACTCTTCGCATTGAACTTCGTCTAAAAAAGTCATAGTAGTTAAAACTGTTTTGCCTTCTTCGGCAAAACTTTTTTGATAGGTAAATTCCCTTACCGCAAGAGTGTTTTTATTATATTCTTTTTTGAATTTACTTTTTATAGGCAAAATTATTTCGTTAGTAAAAGGAATTTTATTCGTATCTACCGCTATTGCCGTTTGAAAACAAGACCACCTTTTCAACCTTTTATTCATATACGATTTTCTTAAAGAATAATTCATTGGCACTTTTAAAAGTTTATAAAACGCCGTTTCCATATCGGTTGCAAGCACCAAATAATCAAAATCTATTTTAGTACCGTTAATAAGTTCCACGCTTTTTGCAATTTTATTTTCAATATTTACGCCTATTACTTCGTTTGAAGTTAAAATCTCTCCGCCAAGTGATAAATACTTTTCTTTTATTCTTTCGGCACACTCTTTTGAACCGCCTTTAATTACTCCACCGTTATTTGCCGAAAAATCTGCGTAACACGTAATTAAACCGAGCGAACAAAAAAACGGCGGTAAAAAGTCGGTAAAAAATCTTCTAATTAAAGGGTGAGAAAATTTGTTTGCAACGTCGCCTAAATTTTTGTTTGCATAAAAGGACGCATATTTGTAAAACTCCAACTTTTCCCTTTCGGTTGGCTTTTTATCAAAATTTTCTCCCGAAAAACCTAAAAAGTTTCTCATACTTTTTACCGCCCCGATAAACCTTTCAATTTCTTTTTTGTCTCCGCTTGAAATTGAAATCATTTCGTTTTTAGTTCTATCTAAATCTCTATAAGCGGAAAGATTTTTTATACCGTTAGTTACCGTATAAAAACTTTCGTGATTTATTATATCGTTATCGTTTTTTATTACGCCCAACTCCTTCCACTTTTTATAGTTCTCGCTTGATTTGTTAGTTCCCGTTAGCCAATGAATACAGTTATCTATATGGTATTCCCCTTTATTCCAACCCGTTAAATTACCACCAACGCAAAAATGTTTCTCACATATAACCGTTCTATAGCCTTGTTTTTGAGCGTAAATGCCTGCCGTTAAGCCTGAAACTCCACCACCTATTATAACCACTTTTTTCATAGGTAAAATTATTATACTTTTTTATTATTTTTAAACTCTTTTTTTTAAAATTATGTTATAATATACTAAATATGAAAAAACTTAAACTCAATTTTGAAATTTTACCTACGGGTGCGTTCTACTTTAATTTACGTTCAACTTTAAGCAAAAAGGCGTGGGACGTAATTAGGTTTGACGCTTATAAAAGGGCTAACGGAAAATGCTCTATATGCGGTAAACCGACTTCTCGGCTTGAAGCACACGAACAGTGGGAATTTATTGAAAAAACGAAAACCCAAAAATTAAAATGCGTTATCGCCGTTTGTTCCGCCTGTCACTCGGTTATTCACATTAACCGTACTATTTTGGTAGGAAAAGAAGACTTTGCCATCAAACATTTTGAAAAAGTTAACGGCGTTGATTATTCCACTTATATAAACTCGTTAAAAGACGCTAACGACAAAGCAAACGCTCTATCGCATATCTACGACTGGTCGCTTGACCTTAAATGGCTTAAAAGATTTATAGACGAAAATTAAAATATTTACCGCAATTTCAACAAGAAATTGCTGTATTTTTATTTTACGTATAAATTTTTAAAATTTGTAAACAATATTACATAATTCTATTGACAAATTATTTAGTTAGTTGTACAATTTGTTTAAATTAAAGGAGAAAACAATGGCAAAATCGGTTTACAGTTTAGTATTAAACGACGAAATAGTAGATTTAGTTGATAAAATGGCAAAAATAAACGGAGTATCACGTTCACTTATGATAGAAAAGATACTTGCAAACGCTTGTTCTTACGAAACTTTTGAAAACAGAGCCGACAACATTTTTAACGAAATTGAAAGGCTTATAACGGAAAGCAATTCAATGCGGTACTTATCGCAACCGTCAAAAACTATGGCGTCAATTATGAGTGCTATTGATTACAGGTACAATCCACAAATAAAATATAGCGTAGAGTTATTTTCAAATTCGTCGCATTTAGGTCAACTTAAAGTAACTTTAAGAACGCAAAATACGATTTTGGTGAACTTAATTAGCGACTTTTACACTTTTTACTCTTATCTTGAAAAAACTTATTACAACGAAAACGCAAGGTTTTTATTTGACGGAGTCAAATTTACAAGGCTATTTAACTTCCCCGAAATAAATCTTTCCGCAAAAGCGGTTGGGGAACTTTTAACGGACTACGTTAAAGATTTTGACGAACTTTTAAGTTTGTATTTTAGCGAACTTAACACGGGCGATAAAGTCTTTAATACCGTTCAAAAAAGATATATTCAACTTAAAAATAATAAAATAAAGGTATAGTGAGGTATAAAATATGGATATGCAAAATTTTACTCAAAAGTCCTTAAATGCACTTAATACGGCAACGACCGTAGCAAAAGAGTACGGCAACCAACAAATTGCGTCCGTCCATCTTTTAAACGCACTTTTAAGCGACGACGAAGGCTTGATTTTAAACCTTCTTAAAAAAATGAATATTTCCGTAAACTCTTTGAAACAAGATACTCTTTCGGAAATACAAAAACTTCCAAAAGTTTCGGGTGGTAGCGAATATTTATCAAGCGACTTATCTTCCGTTTTAACAACCGCCGAACAAAAAGCAAAAGAAATGAAGGACGAATTTATTTCGGTAGAACACCTTTTTTACGGTTTAATTGAAGTAGGTTCGGCATCGGTTAAAGAACTTTTTAAAAAGTATCAAATTGATAAAAACGGATTCTTAAAAGCACTTTTATCCGTTCGTGGCAATGCCAAAGTAACGAGCGACAACCCCGAAGATACTTACGACGTTTTGGAAAAATACGGCGTTGACCTTGTTGAAAAAGCAAGGGCTCAAAAAATTGACCCCGTTGTCGGTCGTGACGAAGAAATACGTAACGCAATTAGAATTTTATCAAGAAAAACCAAGAATAATCCCGTTTTAATAGGTGAAGCAGGCGTTGGTAAAACGGCGATAGTTGAAGGGCTTGCCATAAGAATAATGAAAGGCGACGTTCCTACCGAACTTAAAAATCGCAAACTTTTCTCGCTTGATATCGGTTCTCTCGTTGCGGGAGCAAAATACCGTGGAGAATTTGAAGAAAGATTAAAAGCCGTTCTAAACGAAGTTAAAAAGAGCGACGGCGAAATAATCTTATTTATAGACGAACTCCACTTAATCGTCGGTGCGGGAAAAACCGACGGGGCTATGGATGCCGGCAACCTTTTAAAGCCTATGCTTGCCCGTGGCGAACTACACTGCATAGGTGCTACCACTTTGGACGAATACCGCAAATACATTGAAAAAGACCCTGCGTTAGAACGTCGTTTCCAACCCGTTTTGGTAAACGAACCTACCGTTGAAGATACTATTTCTATTCTACGTGGATTAAAGGAACGCTACGAAGTTTATCACGGCGTAAAAATTCAAGACGCTGCGTTAGTTTCCGCCGCCGTTTTGTCTAACCGTTACATTACCGACAGATATTTGCCCGACAAGGCTATTGACCTTATAGACGAAGCGTGTGCGTCTATTAAAACGGAAATGAATTCCATGCCTTCGGAAATGGACGAAGTTTCAAGAAAGATTATTCAACTTGAAATTGAAGAAACTGCTCTTAAAAAGGAAACGGACGAACTTTCTAAAAAGCGTTTGCAAACTATTCAAGAAGAACTTTCCGCTCTCCGTGATAATTTTAACGCTTTAAAATCAAAGTGGGAAAACGAAAAGCAAGGAATAAACGTAGTTCAAAAACTCCGTAAAGAAATTGAAAGCGTTAATGCGGAAATTGAACTTTCGGAAAGAAATTACAATTTGGAAAAGGCAAGCGAACTTAAATACGGTAAACTCCCCGAACTTAAAAAACAGTTGGAAGAAGCCGAAAAAAATTCGCAAGATATTAAAACCGTTCTTTTGCGTGACAAGGTAAACGAAGAAGAAATTGAAAAAATAGTATCACGTTGGACGGGTATTCCCGTAAGTAAACTCAAAGGTAGCGAAAAGGAAAAACTTATAAATCTTGAAAAAATTCTTCACGAAAGAGTAGTTGGACAAAACGAAGCGGTTAAAAAAGTTTCGGAGGCAATTTTGCGTTCTCGTGCAGGGATACAAGACCCTAATCGCCCCATAGGCTCGTTTTTGTTCCTTGGGCCTACCGGCGTAGGCAAAACGGAACTTGCAAAAACTTTGGCTTCAACCTTATTTGACGACGAAAAAAATATAGTAAGAATTGATATGTCGGAGTACATGGAAAAGTTTAGCGTTTCCCGTTTGATAGGTGCTCCTCCGGGATACGTAGGTTTTGAAGACGGCGGTCAACTTACCGAAGCCGTTCGCCGTAAACCCTACTCCGTAGTTTTGTTTGACGAAATTGAAAAGGCTCACCCCGACGTTTTCAACATCTTATTACAAGTATTGGACGACGGAAGAATAACCGATTCGCAAGGCAGAACAGTTGATTTTAAAAACACGGTAATTATTCTTACTTCAAATTTAGGCTCACCCTATATTTTGGAAGGTATTGACGAAAACGGAGAAATAACCGACACGGCAAAAGAACAAGTTTCCACCCTTTTAAAGCAAAGTTTCCGCCCCGAATTTTTAAACAGACTTGACGAAATAGTATTCTATAAACCGCTTACCAAAAAGGAAATAAGTGGCGTCGTAGATATATTACTCAAAAATCTTAAAAAACGTCTTGAAGAAAAGGAACTTCATTTGGAAATTTCTTTACCTGCCAAAAACTATATTATAAACAACGGTTACGACCCCGTTTACGGAGCAAGACCGTTGAAACGTTTTATTTCTTCTAATGTGGAAACGCTTATCGCAAGATATATTATAGCCAACGACTTAAAACCGCAAAGCGTTATAGTAGTTGACGAAATAAACGGCAAACTTGACGTATCAATTAAATAATCGTTGACTTTTTACGGGAATTTTGTGTATAATTGTTTTATCAAACATAAAGGAAGGTTCTATATGAAAGCAATAGTAACTGTTCTTGGAAAGGACAAATCTGGCATAATTGCAAAAGTTTCAACCATGCTTGCCGAAAACAAAGTAAACATTGAAGACATAAGCCAAACTATTATTCAAGGTTATTTCAACATGATAATGTTAGTTGACCTTGAAAACTCAAAAGTTTCCCTTTCGGAACTTTCCGTTTTGGCAGATAAAGCAGGCGAAGAAATCGGCGTAAAAATAATTATTCAACACGAAGATATTTTCAACGCTATGTACAGAGTGTAAATTATGATAGACAGAAAAGATATTTTAGAAACCATAAATATGGTTCAAAAGGAACACTTTGACGTTCGTACGATAACTATGGGGATTTCACTTTTGCCAACTATTTCGGCAACCGCTGAAAAAACCGCTCAAAACGCTTACGATTTAATTTGCCGTAAAGCCGAAAACATTGTTAAGATTGCCGACGATTTATCAAAAGAATACGGCGTTCCTATCGTAAACAAAAGAGTTTCCGTAACCCCCGTTTCGCTTATATCGGCATGTTTCGTAGGAAAAGAAATAATCATAGCAAAAGCTCTTGATAAAGCCGCTAAAACGGTGGGCGTTGACTTCCTTGGCGGTTATTCCGCTTTGGTACATAAAGGTATGACTTCTTACGAAAAATCGTTTATAGAAAGTATTCCCGAAGTTTTATCTTCAACGGATATTTTATGTTCTTCCGTAAACGTAGGCTCTACCCGTTCGGGAATAAATTTAGACGCAGTAAAATTAGTTGGCGAAGTTATTAAAAAAACCGCCCTTCTAACCGCCGATAAAGACGGTTTCGGTGCGGCAAAATTCGTTGCTTTTTGCAATGCGGTTGAAGATAACCCCTTTATGGCGGGTGCATTCCACGGCGTAGGCGAAGGCGAGTGCGTTATAAACGTCGGCGTTTCCGGTCCGGGTGTAGTATATAGGGCCGTAAAGCAAGCCCCCGATGCGTCTATTACCGAAATTGCGGAAATCATTAAGAAAACCGCATTTAAAATTACACGTGTAGGTCAACTTATTGCAAACGAAGCGTCCAAACGCTTAAACGCCGAACTCGGTATAGTTGACTTATCTCTTGCTCCTACCCCTGCCGTTGGCGACAGCGTTGGTAGAATTTTGGAAGAAATGGGGCTTTCCACCGTAGGCGGTCACGGAACTACCGCTTGCCTTGCTATTTTAAACGATGCGGTTAAAAAAGGCGGTACTATGGCAAGTTCAAGAGTAGGCGGACTCTCCGGTGCGTTTATTCCCGTTAGCGAAGACGAAGGTATGATAGAAGCCGCCAAATCGGGAGCACTCACTTTAAACAAGTTAGAGGCTATGACTTCCGTTTGTAGCGTTGGTATTGATATGGTTGCTATTCCGGGAGACACCCCTGCATCAACCGTTTCCGCAATAATTGCCGACGAGGCGTCAATAGGTATGGTAAACAACAAAACTACGGCGGTTAGAGTTATACCCGTTCCTAATAAAAAAGTCGGGGAATTCGTGGAATTCGGCGGTCTTTTAGGTAGAGCACCGATAATTCCCGTATCAAACGAAAGTGCCGAAAAATTCATTTCAAGGGGTGGAAAAATACCTGCTCCTATTCACGGCAATAAAAACTAAAAATTACGGCAGGTTTTGGCTTGCCGTTTTTTTATATATATGTTAAAATAAAGTTATGGAAAAATTAGTGGTTGCATCGGGCAACAAAAACAAAATTAAAGAAATTACACAAATTTTGGGCGATAAATATCAAGTTGTTTCTATGAAAGATTTAGGTTTTAACGAAGATATTGAAGAAACGGGTTCAACCTTTTTTGAAAACGCTCTTATAAAAGCAAAAGCCGTATCAAAAGCGTTAGGCGTAAACGCTCTTGCGGACGATAGCGGGCTTATGGTTGAAAGTTTAAACGGAGCACCCGGAGTTTACAGTGCAAGATATTCGGGCGAACACGGAAACGACAAACAAAACCGTGATTTATTACTTGAAAATTTAAAAAACGCCGAAAACAGAAAGGCTAAATTTGCGTCTTCGGTGGTACTTTACAAAACGGACGGAACTTACCTTGACGGCTACGGCGAAACTACGGGAAAAATTCTTTACGAGGAAACGGGTAGCAACGGTTTCGGCTACGACTGCATTTTTTTAAGCGACGACTTGAATAAATCTTTCGGCTTGGCAACCGACGAAGAAAAAAACGGGGTTAGCCACCGTTTTCGTGCTCTTTGCGACCTTTTGGGGAAACTCTAATGAAAACCACTTATATAGTTATAAGCGATATTCACGGAAACGCTTGCGTTCTTGAAAAATTACGCCCTTACTTTTTATCTTGCGACGGAATTATATTTTTAGGTGACGGCGAAAAAGATTTGAACCTTTTATACAACGAATTTTCAAACAAACTGATTGCCGTTTCGGGCAACTGCGATTACTATTCTAATTTAAGCGAAAGTTTGATTTTTTGCGAGCAAAACCTAACGATTTATATAACTCACGGGCATAAACATTACGTAAAAAGCGGTCTTACCGATTTATCTCTTTTTTGTTTACAAAAGGGCTACGATATTGCTCTTTACGGGCATACGCATATAAGCAAAGTGGAAATAGTTAACGGAGTTTTAACGGTAAACCCGGGAACTCTTTCTATATACGGCGACAATCAAACTTTTGCCGTTCTAACTATAAATAACGGCGTTGCCGATGCCGAAATTAAAGAATTAGAAGAATAAACTCTTATATATTAAGATTTTAAGTCCTACTTATAACCTATTTTTTAGCGGTTATTTTATCGACAAAAATATAAATATTAAAAAAATTGTAAAACCGTGTAAAAAACAGTTGACAATAATTTAGAGTTTTGCTATAATCATTTGGCATTGTGAACGAAGTGCGGGTGTAGTTCAATGGTAGAACACCAGCCTTCCAAGCTGGTTGCGTGGGTCCGATTCCCATCACCCGCTCCATTTACGCACAAACGTATTCGTTGAGGCGCTAACTTAATTTTTTAAAAATTTATGCGCCAGTAGCTCAGCTGGATAGAGCACCGCCCTTCTAAGGCGGGTGTCAGGGGTTCGAATCCCTTCTGGCGTACCACGTTTATGGCGAGAGTAGCTCAATCGGTGGAGCGCCAGATTGTGGTCCTGGAGGCCGTGGGTTCGATTCCCATCTCTCGCCCCAGTTTTATCGTTGGGGTGTCGCCAAGCGGTAAGGCACCGGATTTTGATTCCGGTATTCGTAGGTTCAAATCCTGCCACCCCAGCCAAAAAAACGGTTTAATTTTATATGGTCCACTAGCTCAGGCGGTAGAGCACTTGACTTTTAATCAAGTTGTCCGGGGTTCGAGTCCCCGGTGGATCACCAAAATTGCGCCTTTAGCTCAGTTGGTAGAGCAACTGACTCTTAATCAGTGGGTCCGGGGTTCGAGTCCCCGAAGGCGCACCACTGATTAAAAGAAAAAGTCTTAACCCTTTCGGTTAAGATATTTTTTTTATTATAAAAGTTAAGATTTTTTCGCCTTCGGGTACTCTCACCTTCGGTTCGCCCACTTGCGTGGCGCTTACCCCTCGCATACTTCGTATGCCACCCCTCGGCGGGGGTCGCCCCCTTTTCGTCACGATTTTATCGTGCCACCTTTCCCATTAAGTGGGAAAGTTTACCCCTTATCAAGGGGCGGAAACCCCTTAGGCGCACCTACTCTAAAAAGAAAAGTCTTAACCCTTTCGGTTAAGATATTTTTTTTATTATAAAAAATTACACTATAACCGTGTATTAAAAACTTCGTACTAACAAGGAAAAAATGAATTATCAAGAATTTATTCAAAAATACCGCCTATCTCCTAACGGGCAACAAGAAATTGCCATTAAAAGCGTAAGCGGTCATATTTTATTATTAGCCGTTCCCGGTAGCGGAAAAACAACTACACTAATTTCAAGACTCGGCTATATGATTTTTTGCGAAAATATTTCGCCCAAAAAAATTCTTTCCATAACTTTTAGTAACGAAGCGTCAAAAGATATGGCAAAAAGATTTTTATCCGTTTTTAATACCGATAAAGATTTGGTTTTTCGTACTATTAACAGTTTATCGTTAGGGCTTATTACTTTTTACTCAAAGTTACACGAAGGATACAAGGTAAATAACCTTATAGAACAATCCGTTAAGAAAAAAATTTTATCTTCTCTTTACTATAATATTCATAAAATTTACCCGTTAGAAACCGAAATAAATTCGGTAGAATCGGCAATTTCTATGAAGAAAAACCAAATGATTTTAGACGAAGAATTAAATGATTTTTCTAAAAAATTTGACTTTAATTTTAAGGAAATTTACAAAGGTTATTCGGAATTTTTAAAACAAAATTCTTTAATGGATTTTGACGACCAAATGGTTATAGCCTATAATCTTTTAAAAAGTGACAACGAATTTTTACAAATTTGCCAAAATCAATACGAATACATTAGCGTTGACGAAGCACAAGACACTTCAAAAATTCAATACGAAATTATAAAACTCATATCAAACAAATATCAAAATTTGTTTATGGTTGGCGATGAAGACCAAAGTATTTACGGATTTAGGGGTGCTACGCCTAAAATACTACTTGATTTTGAAAAAGATTTTGAAAACGCAAAAGTAATTTATTCCGAACAAAACTACCGTAGCGGAAAAGAAATTTGCGACGCATCGCTTAACTTTATATCAAAAAATAAAAACCGTAAAGACAAAAAAATAATCTCTACGCAAAATTTTACTTCAAAAATAAATAATATAGAGTTAAAACACGACTTTTTGCAATATCAATATTTACTTGACGTTGCGAAGAAAAACCCGAAAAACACGGCTATTTTATACCGTGATAACGATAGCGTTATTCCACTTGTAGATTTGCTTTTACGAAACGGTATTCCCTTTAAAATCAATAAAAAACAATCTTCTTACACTAACCGTATAATGCAAGATTTTATTGATATTTTAGAATTCGTTTTCCACCCGTACAGTACGGAAGCGTTTATGAAAGTTTACTATAAAATAGGCTGTAAAATTGATAGAAAATACGCCGAAAAAGTTTGTCAATGCAGTACAAAAAACAACAAGCCCGTTTTGCAAACGGCAAGTTTTTTACTCGGCAATAACAACCCTAAATTATCAAACGAATTAAAGAACGTTTGCAAGGAATTTTTAGGTTTAAGTGCTTATTCGGGCAGTGCCGTTTATACGAGAATATTGAACTATTGCGGTTATAAAAATTACTTGATTTATTCAAACAAACTTGACGAATACAAATTAAGAACTATTGAATTTCTTTCTTATAATTGCAAAAACGCATCGGAACTACTTTACTTACTTAAAAATATAGACGCAAAACTTCAAGTAAACGAAGAAATGGACGAAGACGGCTTGATTTTATCTACAATGCACGCAAGCAAAGGAAGAGAATTTGACGAAGTGTATTTAATGGATATTATTGACGGAAAATGCCCTACCGTTGATACGGGTAGCCCCGATTACGAAGAAGAAAGAAGAATTTTTTACGTGGCTATGACGAGAGCGAAAAAAGTTCTTAATATTTTCACTTTTGCAAACACGAGTTCCCGTGAAAAGAGTAGTTTTTCCAAGGAAATTTTTGAAAATCCGACTAAAAAACAGGAATTAGTACCCGAAAAGAAAAAAAGTAATATCAACGTAGAAAAAATTAGCGTAGGCACACAAATAATGCACCTAAATTACGGATTAGGCGAAGTGTTAAAAAAAGAAGAAAAAAACGGTTTAACCGTTCTATCGGTGCGTTTTAAAACGGGAGATAAAATTTTATCTTTAAACGCTTTAATAGAAAAAGGGTTAATTGAATTAAAATAAAAATCACGCCTAAAATAGCGTGATTTTTTTAGTCAAAAAAGTCAGTTCCGTTTTGTGAGCCGTTTAAATTTCCGTTTTCTTGTTTAGAAATAATTTTTATAGCGTTATCTATTTCATCATAAAAATTAAAAAGTATGGGAGTATAAACTCTTTCGGTTTTTTCTTTAACATTTTGCAAATATACGCTATACTGTTTAGAAAAACCGTTATCGTGAAGGTTAAAATGCGTATCACTAAATACTCTAAATATCAAATATTTAAACTCGTTAGACATCATATCAAGTTGAATAAAACGGTAAATTTCGTATTCGTCGCCAACGTTATTTTCTCTAATATCGTCAAAAAAAGCCAAAAATCCGTTCCTTGTTTTTATGCTTTCAAGCAATAATTCAAACGTCAATTTGATTTTGGGAATATTTTCGGTACTTGTATATATTTTTACACTGTAATCAAATTCTCTTAAATCAATATTCCCGTTTCGTCTGTAATCTGTTTTGCAAAAATCAATATATTCTTTAATAAAAGTTTCGTCAGCACCGTTAAATTTTTTTAAAGATTCGTTTAATAATTTTTTAAACTTTTTCATTGAAAAAAAATATTTTAGTTTGTATTGATTTTTGAGAGCATACAAGAAAAACGAAAATATTACGAATATTACAAAACTAACTATTAAAATAATAATATCTTCCGTATTCACTTCGTCTAAACCAAAAGGCAACATAATTAAGCCTATCAATAAAATAGCAAGTGAAGAAGCAAAAGGTACTACTACCAAAAAAATTAAAATTTGTCTTTTCATAAAAACTCCTTTTCTCATTATACTACTATTTTAATAAATTATCAAGGTATCGTTTACAAATTTAAAATTTAATGATATTATAGTAGAAGTTATACATACTCAAAGGAAATTATGAATTACACTGTTCAAAATCTTGAAGAAAAACACAATAAACAACTTGAAACTGTTATTAGAAACTGCCTTATAGAGTTTGGTGCGAACAGAGAAGGCTTTGCTTGGAGCGACCCGTTTTTATCTCATTTATCAACCGAATATAATAAAGAAGGCACTGCTTATTTCGTTGCGATTGACGAAAACGGAAAGGTAGTAGGCGGAGCGGGAATAGGCAAAATTAAAGGATTTGAAAATATTTGCGAACTTCAAAAAATGTACGTTGAACCTAACGCCCGTGGTACGGGTATTGCTCACGAACTTATAAAAAAGTGTTTGGAATTTGCTAAAACTCATTACGAAAAATGTTATATAGAAACGCTTAAAAATATGGTTGCGGCAAACAAATTTTATCAAAAATACGGCTTTTCGTATCTTGATAAACCTTTAATTTCTTCCGACCATTATTCTTGCGATACTTGGCTTATAAAAGAATTATAATTTAATTAAAAATATCAAAAATGCACGGGAATTCCCGTGCATTTTTACATTTTATTATACCTTTCAAGTAAATCTTTTACTCTTTCGTAACTTAATTTATAAAAGTCAACTATATTCATATTTCGGTACTTTTCAAGATACTTACTTTCCAAAGTAAAATTGCCGTTATAGTTTGCGGTTTTTAAACCTTTTAAAACTATATCAAAATCTAAATTTCCGTCGTAAGGGAGTAAGTGTTCATCCGTTTCTCCGTGATTATCGTGAAGGTGTACGGCAAAAATTTTATCTTTAAACCTTTCAAAATCTATTTGGTCTTTTTGAAGATAATGAAAATGTCCGCTATCTAAACAAAGCCCTAAATTTTCGTTTTTTAGTCTATCGTAAACAAAATACACAAATTCAATATATCTTGTGTTTTCAAGGGCTATCTTAACGCCTATATCGCTTGCCGTTTTTAATATTTTTTCAAATCTTTTAAAACCTAATTCGTTCGGCGGATAATACGTAGGGCGTGTGTGCAAATGCATAACCGTTTTGTTTATTCCACGCCTTTTTAATTCTTTTAAATCTAAAATATACCTTTTTACGAGTTCGTCCCCCGTAATTCCTTCCTGCCAAAGTTCGTTTATTGATTTATATTCCATATGGGCAAATTCAATATTTAAACCTTGCGACTTAACGTAGTCAAAAGCATTTACGTATTCGCTTGGAAAAAATTCATTATACCATTGAATAAAAACGGTATCGTAGCCGGCTTGTTTTATAGCGTTAACGGTTTCCGTATAGTTTGCACCGTAATTTGATATTTGAACGCATTGAGATAATTTTTGCATGTTTTTATTTTAGCACCTTTTTTTAAAAAAGAAAACTTTTTAAACAAAAACGTTGTAAAAATTTTAATTTTATTTTTTATAAAATTTGAAAGCGAACCACATGGTTAAACGTTAAGAAAATATGTTTTAAAGTAGTATTATTAACGTTTTTCAAAACTTGATAAAATCTTTTTTAAAATTCCGTATAATTGTACCGCTTCGTCCTTTTGAAGATGAACGCAAGTGGCAATTCTTTCGGGAATTGTTAACGCTTTTTCTCTTAAAGATAAACCTTCTTCGGTTAACTCTATAAGCAAATTTCTATCGTCGTTTTTATCTTTTTTTCTTATTATATAACCTTTTGTTTCCAACTTTTTCAAAAGCGGAGTTAATGTTCCGCTATCAAGGAAAATTCTTTCGCCTAACTTTTTTAAAGTTATTTCTTTCTCTTCCCATAATACCATCATTGAGATATACTGCGTGTAGGTTAAACCTATTTCGTCCAAGAAAGGTTTATATAATCTCGTTATTTCTTTTCCGCAAGCATAGAGCGGAAAACATAATTGATTTTCTAATTTTAATATATCGTATTTATCCATAATTATTTTTCAAGAGCAATTTTTAACGCTTTGGTAAGTTGGTCGGCACAACTCGTAGGTCTTCTTCCGCAAGTGTTACCTTGTAATTTTTCTATAATTTCGGCAATATTCATACCTTCTAACAATTTAGAAAGCGCTTTTAAGTTTCCGTTGCATCCACCTAAAAAAGATAAGTTGTAAAGTTTTCCGTTTTCTATATCAAAACTTATATTTTGCGGACAAACCATTTCGGGAACGTATTCAAAATGTTTCATAGCAACTCCTCAACTCTGCGTTTAACTTCCTTCATAGATACGGTCGGTTCAAAACGTGCTATTACTTCGCCGTTTCTGTCAACTAAAAATTTGGTAAAGTTCCAATGAATATCGTCGCTTTTGTTTGTTTTAGAAAACACGCCTAACATTTTCATTTTAAACGATTTGTCCGTAAAACCTTGCTCCGCTTTTAAAAAAGTAAATAAAGGCTCGGCATTTTCTCCGTTTACGTCTATCTTTTTAAATAACGGGAAAGTAATTCCGTATCTTGAAGAACAAAAAGACGCTATTTCTTCATCGCTACCCGGTGCTTGATGAGCAAATTGATTACACGGAAAATCAAGAATTTCAAAACCTTTTTCTTTATTTTCTTCGTATAAGTCTTGCAAATCGTCGTACTGCGGAGTGAAACCGCAACCCGTTGCCGAATTGATTATTAAAAGTACTTTGTTTTGATACTCATATAAACTAACTTCTTCGCCAACGTTGTTTTTTACTTTAAAATCGTAAACTTTCATTTTTTATTCTCCTTTTTGGTTGTATACGATTGATTGTATGCAATTATTATATACCGACTTAAAAGTTTTGTCAACACTTTTTTTAAAAAAATAAAAAATGGCGGTAAATTCGCCACTTTTTAATATTCTATATCGTATATATCTTCAAAAAAAACTTGCGTTCCGCCGTTAAAAATTATCTTTTTATTAAGATAATCAACTTTTTTTATACTGTCGCAAACGGTAGCGTTCTCTCCGCCTTGTTTTTTATCGTCGCTTAAAAAGTAAGTGATTTTTACCGTTTTTATGCCTTTTAATAAAATTTCTTGAAATTTTCCGTTTAAAATTTCCTTTTCACTTTCGTCAAGTTCTATTTTTTTATTAACTAATCTTCCTTCTTCTTCAATAACTCCGTCAAAACCCGTTAGAGCGGCAAACGGAGCAAATTGAGAGGCTCGCATTTCGGGTTTAATTTTATCTTTACGCTTACTGCCGTTATATTCAATATTCATTATATCGCTATAATCGTCCATACTACGCTTTATGTCCCCCTATTTGCTCGTTTCTTTCTTTCGTTGTTGCACCCGCTTTAAAATTCATACCTTTTAAAATTGCATTTTTCCCAAACTTGTCTTTTATTTTTAGCGTGGCTTTTTGAAGTTCTCTTTCCTTTTTTAGCATTTCGTCTTGCTTATCTATTTTATCTACGTTAAAAATATCTATTTGTTCGGCGTAATTTTCAAGATTTTCATTTTCGTAAACTACGTTATTCGCACATATACTTATTCTTCTAAACAGTAAATTTTTATCAACTATTCTTTCAAAAAGTTTCATACTTGCGTCGGCTATAAGCATTGTTGAAGAAGTGTAGCGTGATAAATTTTCCGTTCCGTGAGCGTACTTTGGAACTTCCCTTCCGTATCTGTCTAAAATGATTTCGCCTTTATAATATTCTTTAATTTTAGCGTCTAACAAGTTCTCGTTATCGTAACCTACCGTTAACACTATTTGGTTGGTTATTAGCCGTTTTTCAACGAGATTTAACGACAACACTTCCGCCATTTCCCTTACTATAATTTGCATTTTTTCGTAATTATACGGGCATTTTAAAACTTGACCTTCACTAATACTGTTTGCAAGCGGTTTGTAATTTTTTATCTCTTTTATAGTACAAGGTTCGTAGCCCCACGCATGGTCAATAATAAGTTCCGCATTTATACCGAAAATTTTATACAAGAGTTCTTCGTTATAAGTAGATAGCCTTGCAATATCGCCCATAGTGTATATATGATTTTTTTCAAGCCTTGTTGCTATTCCTTTACCCAAACGCCAAAAGTCCGTTATCGGCTTATGAGACCAAAGTTCCTTTCTGTATTTTTGCTCGTCAAGTTCGGCAATTCTCACACCGTTTTCGTCGGCTGGAATTTTTTTTGCAACAATGTCCATTGCTATTTTACTTAAATATAAGTTAGTTCCTATTCCCGCCGTTGCGGTTATTCCCGTTTTAGACAAAACTTCTTTTACAAGCGTCATTGTAAAATCGTGAGCGTTTGTTTTATAAGTTTTTAAATAGGAAGTTGCGTCAATAAACACTTCGTCTATTGAATAAACGTGAATATCTTCCTTGCTAACGTACTGTAAATATATTGAATAAATTTTAGAACTGTATTTTTCATACAACGCCATACGGGGCGTGGCTACTATATACGAAAGTTCTAACGACGGGTTGCTTTTAAGTTCGGTATCGTTATAAGATTTTGAAGTAAACGGCTTTGATTTATTTTTATATTTTCTTACTCTGTTTATTTCGTTTATTTTTTGCACCACTTCAAAAAGCCTACTTCTACCTTTTAGCCCGTAAGACTTTAACGACGGAGAAACGGCAAGGCAAATGGTTTTTTCGGTACGTGAAGAATCTGCAACTACCAAGTTGGTAGTTAACGGGTCCAAACTCCTTTCAACACACTCTACGGAAGCGTAAAAAGATTTTAAGTCTATCGCAATATAAGTTTTATTCATTTAACGCCTCCTATATAATAATATAACATTTTTTTAAATAAAATACAACGGCAATTTAATAAAATTTAAGCCGTACCCTTTTGGCACGGCTAATTATTTATTTTATATACCTAAATCGTTTCTTCAAAATATTCGTTTTCTATTTTCTTTCCGTTAAAGGTACAATTAAACCCACTGTTTTTTATTTTTAAAGTGATTTTACCTTGCTTGCGTTCCCATAAAACTTCTAATTTGTTTCCGTTTTTATTATAAGTAGATTTTACGAAGTTTATATTTTTAGGGAACTTTGGCGAAACGGTTACGGTATTATAATTTACTACGTTTATTCCCGCTAAATTCTTATAGAAAAACGCAGATATACTTCCCCAAAAATGATGGTTAAAAGATACTATATAGTCGTAATCGTCCTTTCTTTTAATTCCGTCATAGTCTTCTTTATACTCATAAAAGGCTTCGTGCAAAGTACTGCTACCTAAATTTATCCAGTAAAGAAAACTCGGGAAATCTTCGTTAAGCATCATATCTAACGCCAAATCAACGTCGCCGTGGCTTGCTAAAACATCAAATAAATATCTTCCGCCAAGAGCCCCTACTCTCATTTTTCCGCCGTCTTCTTCTATCACTCTTTTCAAATGAGCGTAAGCCGTTTTTTCTTCGTTCTCGTCGTAAATACCGAACGATAGTGCAAACGCCTCCGCCGTTTGCGAATCAACCGTTATTTGCCCGTTTTTGACGTATTCTTTCCTAAAATTATTTATTAAATTATCTCTTTTTAAAGTGATATTATTTACTTCTTCTGTATCGCCTATCTCTTTAAAAATTTCTATTGACTTGTTGTAAAAATCAACGCATAAAAGAGAATCGGAAACTTCTATCGGCGAAGTTGCCACCGCAACGTCAAGACTACCCGCTTCACACCAGTCGCCAAGACCGAAAGTAAGTAAGCCTTTTTCGTTAAATTTGGTATCTAAATATTTTATATAATTTTTAAGTGTTTGAGCGTTTTCGTATAAAACTTCTTGATTTCCGCTAAAACGGTAAAGTTCGTAGGGTAAAATTGCAATTATGGTATCCCAGCCCATACCGCTACCCCAGTCGTAGCCCCAACTTGCAGTAGGACATATGCACGGAATTGCTCCGCTACTTAATTGAGAGTTTCTTAAAATGTGCAAGTATTGTTTAAGTATAGGGTATATTTCAAAATTGTAACTAAACTGTTCAACCGATAAATTTATATCTCCCGTCCAACCGTTCTTTTCCCTTTGCGGACAGTCGGTTGGAAAATGGTGAATATTTGAAACGTCACTGTTTATTGCCATTTGTTGCAATTTGTTTACGTAAATATTATCACACTCAAAAGTACCCGACTTTTCCAAATAGTTGTGGAACACTACGAAAGTGAGCAAGTCATTAGTTGCTTGCGTTTCGGTTATTCCCGTAATATAAACGTATCTAAACCCGTGATAAACGAAAGACGGAACGTAAGTTTGTTTTCCGTTTTTACAAACGTAAATTTCCTTTTGAAAATATTTAGCGTTAGTTCTTCCTACGAATATAATATTATCTAAATAAAGTTGATTTTCGTTAACTATTTCGGCGTGTTGATATTCAATTACTTGACCTTCGTTTGCGTTAATTGTAAGTTTGCAAACGCCCGAACTTATCTCGCCGAAATCGTAAATATAGCCTTCTCCGCTTTTTGTAATTTTAACGGGTTTTATTTCCCTTTCAATTAAAATAGGCGTTGAAGTGTTTTTAACGTATTCCCCTTTCGGCTCATCCGCTAAAATCGGCTTTTGCGGATTTTTATAAACGTCCTTTTCAAGCCTTGCGTCGTACCACTCGCCAAGCCTGTAATTGTCAAAAAGTATAGGCGAAGAATACACTTCAAAAGTTTCGTCGGTGGTAATTACTTCTTTTTCCCCGTCAAAAATTCCCAAATAGAATTTAGGAGCGGAACGGTAAACGGCATTTTCGTATTGCCAAACGTTGCCGTCAATGGAATTTACGAAACCGTTACCTAATAAAACGGTTATTTCGTTGTCTTTTTCTTTTAACAAATCTTTAATTTCGTATTCGTCGTAAAAAACCGTTTGGTCGGGATTTGAAAAGTACGGAGAAAGTAAACCTTTAGTAATTTCTTTTTTATTAACGAACAAACGGTATAAACCTACCACGCAAATTTCAAGCCTTGCGGTTTTATAAGAATAATCAAAAGTTTTTCTAAATAAAGGTGCGGAAACGGGATTTTCCACCGTTGCATAGTTTTCCGACGCCGAAAGATATCGTTTTTTCATAAAATAGTCCTTTTTATCGTTTTCAATATTTTTTAAAATAAAAATCATTTAAAGAAAAATCGTCACTAAAACAATAACGTATCTTGTAAATAACAACAATGACTTTACATATTAAAATTATAACATATTTTAATTTCAAATCAATAAATTATTTGTGTTTTTTTTAAGTAAGAATATTATTTTTAAAATTAGAATTATAAACCGTAAAAAAGTTGTATTTTTTTTATAAATTTGATAAAATAATTATAAAAAATAGATATTGGGGTGTCGCCAAGCGGTAAGGCGACGGACTCTGACTCCGTCATTCGGGGGTTCAAATCCCTCCACCCCAGCCATAAAATCGTAGATTTTATCTACGATTTTTAATTTTTCGCAAATTTCTAATTAGTAGCTTTTCTGCACTAAAATTACATTTTTGGGACTGAATTTGGGATTAAATTTGGGACTTGCAAATCCGTTTTTACTTTAAATTTCTAAATTTATTTTTTGATAATTTACTTTCTCTGCTTCTTTTAATTGATAACTTTCGGAATAATCCGTATATCCCCTATCAATTACAGAACTTAAAACATCTTTATCTTCACTATGCCCGTCCCATAACATTACTATTTCCGGATTAACTCCGCTTTCTTTACAACGAGTTATGAACGTATATCTTAACTCGTGTAAATGGTGTTCGCTAAACAACCTTTTCATTGTAGTATTTAATGAAGACAAGTTAACGTTCTTTGCCTTTTTAAAGTCAATATAAGGCAATACGGCTTTAAACATAGGGGTAAAAGGTATTTTCCTTTTTTCAACTACTTTTCCCATTCTTTGCTTGCTTGTTTCTACTTCTAACCAAGTATTGTCTATTACTTTTAAAGTTTTAAGTTCACTTCTTCTAAGACCTGTATAAATTAAAACCAACAAAGCGTGCGACGTATCTCTATTTATATTTTGCAAACAATATGTAACAAGTTTTTGCTCTTCTTCATAAGTAAAGGCTTTGCCCTTCTTTGTTTCGTAATGCGGAAGGGTAACCTTTTTCATTGGAGAAGGCAATTGATAATCTTCTTGTGCCATGTCAAATATACAACGCAATACTAAATGCAACTTTTCCGCAGTTCTGTTTTTACCTTGTTTTGTAAACCTAAATAAAAATT